>CAKQQK010000026.1:0-32408 GCA_934270935.1 uncultured Coprococcus sp.
CAGTCCAAATATCGCCCCCGATGCCCCAGCAGCGTAATCATACGTGCCATGGGCAAGGCACTCAAAATATGACACCGCTGAAGATGTAAGACCCGTAACAATATAGACTGCCAGATATTCAAACCTGCCGATAATATTTTCTACTCTTGCACCAAGAGCGATCAAAATAACCATATTCCCAAAAAGATGTGCAATCCCAAAATGAGTGAACATGGCGGTAAAAAATCTGTAAAATTCGCCTTTTTCGGATATTGCCTGAACATTGACTGCAAGCCTGTATTCAAGTGGAGTGCCCCCAAAACCACCAGAACTGTACACACATGCAATATATACTGCAATGTTGATCAGTACAAGTATAGGTGTTATCACACCAAATATATTTCTGAGTGTTCTGTTTGATTTTTCATTTTCGAATGCCAGCTGTTTATCTATAACATCATACAAGCCATCAAAATCCGAAGGCTGATTTTCAAAAATATATAACTTTCCATAATCCTCTGTAAACAGCCAGACACTGTCAAGATTCTTAACGATATCAAGCGTTGCATCATCAAACATCCCGTTTGGTGTTATGAGGATATTGAGTATTTTCACATTTTTATGGAAATTAAAAGACAAATCCAGAAAGATCTTATTATTGAAATCTTTTAGTTCTTCAGCACTCAGATCATGATTGCTTCCTATAACAACAACGTATACGGCATCATCAACAACTCTGCCGTATACGTTATTACTTTCAGGATTAAGTTTTCTATATCCTTTCCTTGCAAGGCCATTCATTATCTGAAACATATATTGCTGCATAACAAAATCCTATAAACCTAAGAATAAATTCTCAACCTTCTCAATTACTGAATCCTTCATAGAGCCTCTGGTCTTCTCGTAATATAAACCAGATTCCATGATCTGAAGAAGCTGCATTCTAAGGCCTGCATCGATGTCTTTAATATACTTCATCAAGACATCCTTGATCTCGATTACATACTCCTTGGTCTTCATCTCCTCAAGCATAGGCTCATAATTGAACGTGACGGAATTCTTCATCTCATCCTGCTTTCTTCCACAGATGACACATTCCTCTGAGCCGCCCTCATTGACATGTCCACAGTTACATGTCCATACAAGTCCATCTGACTTATAATTTGCTACAGCGTCTATACCCTTCTTAAGCTTAAGAGCCCTGAACTTGGTATCAGACATCTCTATTCCAATTGAATCCGCATCTATTTCATATACACCGTTTGCCTTCACGTACTTCTTTATATACACCTTCGCTGAGGTTATCATCTTTATATACTTATCCGGGAGCTTGCACTCCACATAATCAGATTTAAGAAGGTTAAGGTTGGTCTTCTCAAATGTAAAATCAACATCTGGCAAAGTAATATTGTCACCATAGATATTGGTAAACTGAATTTCTGCCTTGATCGCTCTTATATCGTCATTATTATAGTTGTTGAACCATCCACACACCTTAGTTCCTTTTCCCTCTGATGCAAGGATGATCTTTGACGCCCTTGGAACGAGAAGATCATAGTAGTTGCGCACATAAATATCTTTTCTGACAAAACTGCTCTTGTCGAATTCTGATTTATACTGCTGTTCTATCTTTACAAGAGTACCACTTGCAACAACCGCAGTAACATTGTTTGTGTAAACCTCAACTCCAGTTCTGAATCCCACTACAGCATTATAACCACACTCACTGACAAGTTCGGTAAAATTCTTAATTGTTTCATTAAGTATCTCGTCTATCTTCTCCTGATACACATCTCTTCTGTCTGTGGCTATATCAGCTATAGATGTTCCAATATCCTTAAGAAAATTTGAATTGAGTATCGTCTGCGTGAACTTGTAAGCCCCATACTCAACTATATCATACCCTTCAAAACTTGTACCTGATGTAATTAAAACTTCACTCATATCGTACACCTCCCAAAATTATAAAAAAATTGTATCACAATCATTTACAATTAACAAATGTTTTTTGTTAATTTTCCATCAAAAAGAGGTGTTTTTTTGTTAATTATAGCAAAATCGCACTATTTATACTTCATCAGACCGTTTTCTTATATGTGACAAACGTAAAATCATACTGTGACAGATCATTTCCAGGTCTGCTGTCTGCCACCTCCCATCCAGAGATCTTATCCAGATTTGAAATATATGCATCCGCATCAAATTCCTCATTTATCTTTGTGATTATACCTGTATCACAATATGGTATAAGTGCATCATACACAGTCTGACCTCCTATAACATATATATCATCTGAATCATACTTTTTGAGTTCAACAAAAAGCTCATCAAGAGAATGAACAACAACAGCACCATCCACGGTATACTCAGGATTGCCACTTAGTATTATATTTGTTCTTCCCTTCAGCGGTCTTCCTCCAGGGAATTCCTCCAAAGTTTTTCTTCCAAGAACAACCACATGCCCCATGGTCTCATTTCTGAAGTTCTTCTGATCCTCAGATATTCTCACAAGTAATCTTCCCTTATTTCCTATAGCCCAATTTTTATCAACAGCTGCAATAAACTTCATATATCCTCCAAATCGTCTTAAATTGCCACCGGTATATCTTTTATCTGGGGACCGGTCACATAATCTTCTATAGTGATATCATCGACTGTAAAATCATAGAAATCCTTTATATCCGGATTCAAAGAAAACTTCGGTGCCGGATATACTGGTCTTGAGATGAGTTCTTTCACAAGCGGTATGTGTCTGTCATATATATGGGCATCTGCAATAACATGAACAAGCTCTCCCGGTTTAAATCCGGTCACCTGTGCAAGCATATGTACAAGAACCGCATACTGTACTACGTTCCAGTTGTTCGCTGTAAGCACATCCTGAGATCTCTGGTTAAGTATTGCATTGAGCCGGTCTCCTGTCACATTGAATGTCATGCTGTACGCACACGGATACAGATTCATCTCATGCAGATCCTGATGAACATATATATTCGTCATCATTCTTCTGCTGTATGGATTATTTTTCAAATCGTAGATCAGACGATCAACCTGATCCATCATCCCCTCCTTATACTGATGCTTCACTCCAAGCTGATATCCATATGCCTTGCCGATAGACCCATCCTCATCAGCCCAGCTGTCCCATATGTGACTCTTTAGATCGTGTACATTATTTGATTTTTTCTGCCAGATCCAGAGCAGCTCATCTACCGCCGATTTCACATATGTCTTTCTGAGCGTCATAGCCGGAAACTCCTTTGACAGATCATAACGATTGACAACTCCAAATTTCTTTATCGTGTAGGCATAAGTTCCATCTGCCCACTTTGGACGTACTTTCTCCCCCTCCGTACTGTAACCATTCTCAAGAATATCTTTGCACATATTTATAAACAGATCGTCTGCATAACTCATTGATGTTCCTCCGCATGTATAATTTTCTGTCTATTATAACATAATAATTTTCCCTTATGTGAAAATTATTACATCCAGGAGCAATTTTATTACATCATACCCACAGGAAACGTCATCTGCTGTATTATAATCTCACAAAGGAGGTGACACATGAATTACAGCACTACAAATCCACTGCCAGCACTCATTAAGTACTTCAGAAAAAAGGCAGGTCTCACACAGGCAGAAGTGGCCGAATCACTGTCCATATCCCGCTCAGGATATGCGAACTATGAAGAAGGACGCAACATCCCCAACATAGAACAGACAATAAAATTATCAGAACTGCTAAACCACGATCTCTTATATGCATATACTATATCATCAAGATATATGCAGGAACACGCAGAGATGGCTCACCAGATGGTCATGGAATCAAACAGCTATCTGTCGACGATTGAATCAAACGATAATGCTGCAAATCTGATCACAAATTATGCCTCATTAAGCAAAGATGACAGACGTCTGGTCGATACATTTGTCAAAAATCTATGTGACAAAGATGCATTTGTATGACAATGGTATCCTGCAGGATAGCTAAAAGACATCACATCAGATAACATGAACAAAATTTCAAAACAAAAAGATCAAAACAATTCTACAAAATCAAAAAGGAAGTCTAATATGAAAAATCTGGAAACAAGTGAAAAACAAAACATGCAGAAAAGCCGAAAAAATGCGGAAGATTACGAAAGTCTTATTGCAAATAAAAATCACAAAATGCAGGAGCTCAGAGACAAAAAGCAGCGCGGAAAACAAGGTGAAAACAACTCCATAATAGGTACAGCTCTCAAAGCTCTGAGAACCGGGCTGGATCTCAGGCAGCAGGATCTTGCTGCAAACCTTGAGATATCAGTATCGGCGTATTCACATTACGAATGCGGTGAACGAACACCAGATCTTATAAGTCTTATCAGAATATCAAATCTTTACACCATCAACATAAATTACCTAGTTCTTCTCACATCTATTGATATTGCAAGGAAAAGTGACATAGATATAAACGATATTTTCAAGGCTTTCAGTTACAGCAAAACTCTTGAAAAGGAAGAAGCAAACATACTATCAGTATGCAAGCGTCTGTCTCCTGCCGGCAAAAAAAATCTAAAAATATTTCTAACATCAGTAATACAGGCAGAGTCAGGATTCTGATATATCAAGGCCGCAGTTCAGCTATAATCTTATTTAGACGGTTCAGAACATTCTTTTTATCTGCACTCCACAAAGGAGCAGTTAATATACTCTTCGGACCATCGCCAGTGAAACGATGGACCACCATACCTTCAGGTATTTCTTTCAGACATGCGCACAATATGTCAGCATAATCTTCAAATGATAATGGGACAATTTCCCCATTCAAATACATCTGTTCAAGAACTGTACCTTTAAGAATATGCAGCAGCTGTAATTTTATTCCATCTGCTCCGCTTTTTACTATATATCTGACTGTGTCAACCATATCGTCAACAGTCTCACCAGGCAGGCCAATTATCATATGTACTATAATGTGCACATCCAGCTTTTTCAGTTTAGACATAGTGTCATCATATACGCTCAGCTCATAACCCCTGTTTATTAGTTTTGCCGTACTCTCTTTTGAGGTCTGCAGGCCAAGTTCTATCCATACAGGCTTTATCCCGGAGATCTCATCTATCATGTCTATAACATCGTCACCAAAACAATCTGGTCTGGATGCAATTGACACAGCAGCTATATCATCCCGGCATGCAGCAGCAATGAATTTGCTTTTGAGCAGCGGTATATCACCATACGTATTCGTAAACGACTGAAAATACGCGATATACCGTTTGCATCTGCACTTGTCTGATATCTTCTTCTTTGCAACTTCTATCTGTTCATCTATCCCAAGCGATGCATCTTCAGAAAAATCTCCGGATCCGCTTGCGCTGCAGAAAATACATCCACCTGTGCCAGCCGTGCCATCACGGTTTGGGCAGGTGGTTCCTGCATTAAGTGATAACTTATATAATTTCTCTCCAAATGTATCACGGATATACGCATTTGTAGTATATAACTCCATACATCACACCTTCTATATCTGATGGGTAGCCTTGACAAGAGCGGGAACTATTTGTTTCTTTCTGGAAACGACACCCGTAAGATAACCATATCCATCTACAAACTCAACACCAAATGCCTTATGGCACAATTTCTCTGCACCATCACCTGAACATATCATGCCAGATCCTTCCTGCAATATATTCGTCATTGCAAAAAGAACAACATCACACCCCGGCTCTGTATATGTGCCAAGATACTTCGTCATATCAGATTTGATGCGGGCTATTTCTTTTTCATTCACAGAGTTGATCTGTCCTACCGCAATTACCATATCCCCTATATCAAACTTCTTGAAATCCTGATGAAGTATCTCATCCATGGTCTTATCCTTGAGATTGCTTCCCGCATCGAACATCTCCATGGCAAATTCATATATATCTATCTCTGCAAGCCTTGCAAGTTCCCTGGCAGCAGCCTCATCTATGAATGTACATGTCGGGGACTTGAATGCCAGCGTATCAGACAATATTGCTGCGCACAGAAGACCGGCTATCGGCTTATCTATCTTCACATTCTGCTCTTTATACATCTGGTATATGATCGTCGCAGTGCAGCCAAGAGGCTGATTTCTGAAATACACCGGATTCATAGTTTCTATATTCGCTATTCTATGGTGATCTATTATCTCCAATATCTCGGCATTCTCTACACCATCAACAGACTGGGTTCTCTCATTGTGATCCACAAGAATAAGCTGTTTCTTTCTCGCATTGATGTAGTTACGCCTGGACACAAGTCCTTTATAATTTCCATAGCCATCCGTCACAGGGAAATATCTCACCCTGGTCTTTGCCATTGTGGTCTTAAGAGTTTCTATATCATCATCTTCATAAAAAGTCATGATACGGTCTCTTATCATAAAAAATCCAATAGGCATGCTCTGCCCGATAAGTCTGGCAACAGCATAAGTATCCGTAGGTGTTACGACAACCGCACATCCTTTGTTCTTCGCAAATTCCAGGACAACATCTGATATGCTGTTCACAAGGCAGACTATGAGCATGCTTGCTCCGCAGTTTATGGCTGCAAGCTGGGCTTCAACCCTGTCACTAACTATGACTATGTCATTTTCCTTTACATGCCTCTCAAGAATATCGACCTGGGCAGCCCCAACAATCACTCTGCCATCCTTAACATATTCGTCAGCATCACCATACACAAGCTCGCCATTTATAGTATCTATTATGTGTGAGAACCTTGTGCCGGCTATGAACAGCGAATTATCATCCTTCTCAAGCATATATGCCTCAGCAATATCTCCGACAGTTATGATTCCTTTTATCTTACCATTATTGACGACCGGAAGTGTCGTTGCATCGTTGTCCTGCATTATCTCGAACGCTCTCTTCATGGTAATATCGCCCGACACACCATCAACCATTCTATATGCTATATCCTTAACCTGAACATTCACATTGCTCACCAGTTCAGGTTCCTTCATTCCAAAATAATTCAGAACAAATTGTGTCTCTTTATTGATATTGCCAGCTCTCTTTGGTATATATTTCTTCTCATGCTGATTTTTCAGATTCGCATATGCTATCGCTGAACAAATCGAATCCGTATCAGGATTCTTATGTCCTATGACAAACACCTCATCTGTAGGAACGTTATGCATATTTCACCTCTATTTTTCTTCACTTATTTACATTGATACATCTTACTTGCTAACAAGAATAAATTGAATGAGGCAAAATGACAACCCCTTTTAACGTTGTTTATCATTTTGCCCCATTTTTTATCTTTTTAACCACATGATTCTTCGTAAATATAACAAATTAACATGTAAGACTGATGCATCATCACTCTTAATGCGATATTTTACAGCTCTATATCTCACTTATATCCACGAGTGAAAGCTTTGTGGTATCTGCAGTCTCAAGACTTGTAAGCAGCGCGTCAGCTGTATCAAGACTTGTAAGACATGTAACGCCCGTCTCTACCGCGTGACGTCTGATGATAAATCCATCCTTGCTTCTCTCAACACCCTGTGATGGAGTGTCGATTATCAGATCGATCTCATGGCTCAGTATCAGATCAAGCAGATTTGGTGATGGCTCCTCAACCTTGTTGATGAGCTTTGCAGGAACACCGTTCTCATTGAGAACTCTGCATGTGCTTCTTGTTGAGTATATCTCGTATCCAAGTGCAGCAAATCTCTTGCCGATACTTATTGCATCCATCTTATCTGAATCCTTGACTGTGAGGATCATCTTCTTGGTCTTTGGAAGATTGATTCCAGCTCCAAGGAATGCCTTGTACAGAGCCTCATTGTAGTTCTTTGAGATACCAAGGCATTCTCCTGTCGACTTCATCTCAGGTCCAAGGCTTATCTCAGCTCCTCTGATCTTCTCAAATGAGAATACAGGCTTCTTGATAGCGAAGTACTCTGACTCCGGCTGAAGTCCAGGTGTGTAACCCATATCCTTGATCTTCTCACCTGTGATAACACGTGTTGCAAGATCTACGATAGGTATTCCTGTTACCTTGCTTATATATGGAACTGTACGGCTTGAACGAGGATTTACCTCTATTACATACACCTCTTCATTGTATGCGATGAACTGTATATTTATAAGTCCGATTACGTGCAGGCTGTTTGCAAGCTTCTTTGTGTAATCAGCTATAACTCTCTTTATCTTTGGTGAGAGCGTCTGTGCAGGATATACGGAGATACTGTCTCCTGAGTGAATTCCGGCTCTCTCAACATGCTCCATGATACCAGGGATAAGTATGTCGTCGCCATCACATACAGCATCAACCTCAACCTCTTTACCCATGATGTATTTATCTACAAGTATTGGATGCTCCTGGGTATGTCTGTTGATGATATCCATGAACTCTATTATATCCTTATCAGAGATCGCTATCTGCATTCCCTGACCACCGAGAACGTATGAAGGTCTTACAAGTACAGGATAACCCAGCTCATTTGCGGCCTCAAGAGCCTGCTCTCTTGTAAATACAGTCTTACCGGCAGGTCTTGGTATACAGCACTTCTCAAGGATCTCATCAAAGAGCTCTCTGTCCTCTGCTGCATCTACATTCTCTGCGCTTGTTCCAAGGATTGGTACTCCCATCTCCATGAGCGCCTCTGTGAGCTTGATAGCTGTCTGTCCACCGAACTGTACAACAGCTCCATCCGGGTGCTCCAGATTGACGATAGCCTCAACATCCTCAGCTGTAAGCGGCTCAAAGTAAAGCTTATCTGCTATATCAAAGTCTGTACTGACTGTCTCTGGGTTGTTATTGACGATGATAGTCTCATAACCCTTTCTCTCAAATGCCCATGTGCTGTGGACTGAGCAGTAATCGAACTCGATACCCTGGCCGATTCTGATAGGACCTGATCCAAGAACCATGACTTTCTTTCTTGAGTTGTCCTCTGCAACCTCGTTCTCCAGAGAATCAAAGCATGAATAGTAGTATGGAGTCATGGCATCAAACTCTGCTGCACATGTATCAACCATCTTGAAATGTGCTGTTACGCCGTAGTCGTAACGCATCTGTCTGATCTCTTTCTCTGTCTTGCCTGTGAGTCTTGCGATAACCTTGTCTGGGAACTCTACTCTCTTGATCTCCTTCATGAGTTCCTTGGAGATATCTCCCTTAGACTCGATTATCTTTCTCTCAGCCTTTACAAGATTGTGTATCTTGTCTATGAACCATCTGTCGATCTTAGTGATGTCATAGATCTGGTCGTATGAGATTCCACGTCTTATAGCCTCAGCTATGACATAGATACGTCTGTCATCTACATGTCCGAGGAGCTTTATAACTTCCTCATCTGTCATATCTTTGTATCTGCTTGACCAGAGACTGTCTACATGCTGCTCCAAAGAACGGAGAGCCTTCATCAGTGCACCCTCAAAGTTTGTACAGATACTCATAACCTCACCTGTTGCCTTCATCTGTGTTGTCAGATCATGGTCAGCGGCGATGAATTTATCAAATGGAAGTCTAGGGATCTTGACAACCACGTAATCAAGTGCCGGCTCAAAGCTGGCATATGTCTTCTTTGTAATAGCGTTCTTGATCTCATCCAGATTGTATCCAAGGGCAATCTTGGCTGAAACCTTTGCGATAGGATATCCTGTTGCCTTTGATGCAAGGGCTGATGATCTTGAAACTCTTGGGTTTACCTCGATAACACAGTACTCAAATGAATTAGGGTTCAGAGCGAACTGAACGTTACATCCACCCTTGATGTTGAGCTCTGAGATAATGTTCAGTGCTGAACTTCTGAGCATCTGGTATTCCTTGTCTCCAAGTGTCTGTGATGGAGCTACAACTATAGAATCTCCTGTGTGAACTCCAACAGGATCAAGGTTCTCCATGTTACATACGGTTATACATGTACCATTTGCATCACGCATAACCTCATACTCGATCTCCTTCCACCCTGCTATACATCTCTCAACAAGGACCTGTCCAACACGTGAAAGTCTGAGGCCGTTCATGAGGATCTCCTTGAACTCTTCCTCATTGTTGGCTATACCACCACCTGAACCTCCAAGGGTATAGGCAGGGCGGAGAACTACAGGATATCCGATCTTCTTTACGAAGTTGAGACCTCCCTGGACAGTTGTAACAACCTCTGAAGGTGCTACAGGCTCATGAATCTTCTCCATGGTCTTCTTAAACTCAAGTCTGTCCTCAGCCTTCTTGATAGTCATCGAAGATGTTCCTATGAGAAGTACATCGTGCTCTCTCAAGAAACCTGACTCATCAAGCTCCATGGCGATATTGAGGGCTGCCTGGCCGCCAAGTGTTGGCAGAAGGCTATCCGGCTTCTCCTTCTCAATGATAGCCTTTACAACATCAACTGTAAGAGGCTCAATATATACCTTATCTGCTATATCCTTATCTGTCATGATGGTTGCAGGGTTTGAGTTGATGAGAACAACGCACAGTCCCTCTTCCTTCAGGGAACGACATGCCTGTGTACCAGCGTAATCAAACTCAGCAGCCTGACCGATAACTATAGGACCTGATCCGATAACTACAACCTTTTTTATATTAGGATTCTTTGGCATTACTTTGACACCTCCATCATATTCATAAATGTATCAAACAGTGAATCTGTATCCAGCGGACCTGCACAAGCCTCCGGATGGAACTGGACCGTCTGCGCATTCTTTCCAAGATAGTGAACTCCCTCTACTGTTCCGTCATTTACATTGACAAAGCTGACCTCTGCGATCTTTCTGTCAAGGCTGTCTTCCTTGACCATATATCCATGGTTCTGTGTTGAAATATATACCTTGCCGGTCTTCATATCTCTTACTGGATGATTTGCACCTCTGTGGCCGTACTTCATCTTCTCTGTATCTCCGCCGTTGGCAAGCGCCATGAGCTGATGTCCAAGACATATTGCAAAAATTGGAATATCTGTATCGAAAAGCTTCTTTACCTGAGCTATTGTGACCTTACACTCTTTTGGATCTCCAGGACCATTGGTAAGCATGATTCCGTCCGGAGCGTCTGCGATGATCTCCTCTGCAGGTGTCTCTGCAGGATATACAGTAACCTGACAACCTCTTGCAAGGAGTGACTTGACGATGTTCTTTTTAACACCGAGATCGATGACCGCAACTTTGAATCCGTCACCAGGATAGAACATTTTCTCCTTACATGTTACATCGAGAACAACATGTCCCATCTTCCATGCTTTAATACGCTTCATGCACTCATCAAGATCATAATTCTCATCAGTAGTGATCATGCCTCTCATGGTTCCATTTTTTCTGAGGATCTTGGTAAGCGTTCTGGTGTCTATTCCCTCTATACCAGTTATATTATTCTCAACAAGAAATTCGTTTATGGTCATCTCGCTTCTGAAATTGCTAGGCGTCTTGCAGAGCTCTCTAACAATGAATCCTGACTGCCATGGTCTGCCAGCCTCCATATCCTCTCTGCATACACCATAGTTGCCTATAAGCGGATATGTCATACATACTGACTGCCCTGCATATGATGGATCTGTAAGAATTTCCAGATAGCCGGTCATCGAAGTATTGAACACGATCTCACTGATTATCTCATCAGTTGATCCAATACTTTTACCTTCAAATACGTGTCCGTCTTCAAGTATCAAAAAAGCTTTCATAATCGTATTCCTTTCGTTTTTTCTATTTTTGCTCAAAAAAAAAGAGTGAAAACGGGGAAACGCTTAAGATAACCCACATTTATTGGCCTCTTCTTTCTTAATTTAATAAATACTACCACATTTGACAAGGTGGCACAATATTTTTTTCGATATATTTTTTATTTTTGTGTTCATGACAAAAAACTTTATTTTTATCATTGATTTTTATTCAAATTGTCAAACCTATTGTTTGCCGGATCTGTTTTCTGCAGCTTTCCTGCTGAATTCGCATCCACAAAAATTTTGTCTGTAAAGTCCATACTCTTTTGACAATTGTATAGAATGTCTGTAACCATCCTTCTTCTTGAAATCACTGAACAGATAATCTATGTCATATTTTTTGCTCATCTCAGCGCCAATCTCATTTAGCCAGTCCGCATTCTTATGAGGACTTATGGACAGAGTTGTGGTAAACACATCATATCCACTCTCTTTGGCATAAAAAGCACTCTTTTCCAGTCTGAGCTTATAACAGTCATAACATCTAGCCCCTCTCTCGGGGAGTTCTTCCTTCCCCTTTGCCATATCAAGGAAAACCTGTGGATCATACTCGGCAAGCTTCACATCTACACCATCAACATATACCTCATGCACAAATCTGGAAAGCTCATCAAATCTTTTTATGTACTCATCATAATCGGTTATGTTTGGATTGTAAAAATAAGCAGTTATAGAAAAATGTTCATTCAAAACCGAAAGGCAATGGCTGGAGCAAGGTGCACAGCAACAATGAAGCAAAAGCCTTGGTTTAGCATTTTGTTCATATTTTATATCAAAATTTCTTATTTGTTCTTCCATTTTTTTATAATAATTTGCATTCTGCATTATTGCTATCTCCTTTTTTGGTAGTATTACACATTGTTTTTATTGTTTTTTTGTTATTTTATATGCATTTGTGCAAAATTGCTAGTTGACTTTGTTATATCTTTACAATATACTATAAATAGTTACTAAAGCACGGCAATAATCAATTATTAATGGAGGTGTAGATTATGACAGTTCAGCAAGCAATAAAAAAGTATAAACTTGAACCGCTAAGTGTCAGTGCAGCTAAAGTAAAGGCCAAAGAACTCAACGTTGATGAGGTTCTGTATATGAATGTCCAGAAAAATAAATATGCATATATTGTACGCGATTCCCGTGGAACTATGTTATACTCTGACGAGCGTAATTTATATACCAAGCTCTACAAAGGTCTTAAGATAACTCCTTTGGAATCATAACTGTATATAATATATCACACACATATAACATGAAAAAAACCTGTTGTCACTCAAGCATGAGTCACAACCGGTTTTTTTCATATATATAACTTTTTATATCAGATGATATACAGGTCTCTCTTCTCCAAATAATCTACATCTTATATAATCGTCTACAAATATTATAAACACAGACAAAAACATCCACAACACCGAATACTGTACACAAATCTGTCCCATCAGATTAAATGGCAGATCTGAGTAATCCCAAACATCATATCTTAGTATGATATTAACAACATATCCCGTAACAAATTCCAACTCTGAGATAATAACCGACGACAGGATCATCTGTGCCAAAATACTCAACTCATTAAACACCTGATTTAACCCGCCGCATAGCAGTGTCGCAAAACCCCCGCATACAATCATAGAATAATGTGAGTATCCACGGGTGGTTATTTCCATAAAATAATAGATCATTCCTCCCGTCATGAATATTGTAAACCACTTAAAAACAAAGACCCTCACAGCAATACCTCCCGACTTTGTTAGTATCCGCTGTAAAGGTCAATATTATTCATCACTCTTTGTATTTTCCCTTAAAGAAATTGTGTACATGTTCTACGGTCCTGTCTGACAACTCAAGTTTAACGAACTCAGTTTTTCCACTTCTGTTAAGAGCGAATACATACATAGCATCTGTATGTCCTTTATCTTTTGATGTAAAGTCTCTGGTCCTTATAGACGAATCCTGCTGAAGTTCATTATCAAGATAGATAGAACCATCTTTGGCAATAAACTTTACATCAGCATTGCTAAAACTCATAATCTTTTTTCTGCTCTTCTTCGCTATGATCCTTGCAACATCAATATCTTCATTGACCATAATATACTCATACTCTGTATCTTTTCTGGATACGAATATTCCAAATATAACTGCACCAATTATAACAACACCAAGACCGATACTCCCAAGGCCTTGTACAAAACCTGCCGCAACAAACCCTGCAAGTATCAATATAACTCCCAATGCAATACCAGCCATAACACTCGCCGGGGTCTTTGTCTTTACTATATGCTCTGCATATCCATCATTTAACATAATGTACTCTCCTTAATCTTCAATATAATAACATAATTCTAACACATTATCATCTGTTTGCCATAGCCAAATGTATAATTATTATCGAAATATCTATGATGCCATCTATTTTACTGAACATCCCCCGCAGCCTGCACATCCCTGAATTCCTACGTTCATGACATCATTTGAATAGTTGTAGGCCGACTCTATCAAACAGATCGCCTGAGAACTGATACCAAGGCCCTCTCCTGTAAATCCCAGCTTTTCCTCTGTCGTTGCTTTGATATTTACACGATCTTTCTCGATACACAGGCAATTCGCTATATTCTCTCTCATCTGGTCGATATATGGAGCAAGCTTTGGCTTTTGAGCTACAACCGTGGCATCAATATTCTCTATAACATACAGCTTTTCCTCCAGAAGTCTCTTCACCTCAGATAGAAGGACCATGCTGTCGGCATCTTTATATCTCTCATCAGTGTCAGGGAAATGTCTTCCTATATCTCCAAGCGCCGCTGCACCAAGCAAAGCATCCATAATGGCGTGAAGTAGAACATCAGCGTCACTGTGTCCGAGCAATCCCTTCTCATAAGGAATCTCTACCCCTCCAAGTATCAATTTGCGATCCAAAACCAATCTGTGGACATCATATCCCATCCCAACTCTCATACATATCTCCTTTGCCATTTCTTTTATTCAAGAAAAAAGGCGAAAGGAACAATATCCTTTCGCCTCACACTAGAGTAGCGAGAGGGGGATTCGAACCCTCGACACTGCGGGTATGAACCGCATGCTCTAGCCAACTGAGCTATCTCGCCATGTTTGTAAATGGGACCTATAGGGCTCGAACCTATGACCCTCTGCTTGTAAGGCAGATGCTCTCCCAGCTGAGCTAAGATCCCATATTACTTCGTGTCATCGCTGACACCTTTGTTAGTATACTCAAGTGTCCATGTTTTGTCAACAACTTTTTTTATTTTTTTATTTATATACTTTTTTATTTATATTTAAACAAAAAACAGCATATAACAATATCATCTATTGAATCTTGATCACCTGTCTCCGCCAAAGAGATATATCAGAAGGTTTACAATAAACAAAATAATCACAACAGGGACGATAATATACCACATAATTTTAAATCCAAGAACAAGGGCACCTGCAATTATACCGATAACAAGAGCAAGCACAAGTATAGCTATTACAGCCAGGATTATCTTGCCAAGTGTAGACCCAAAATCAAGTTTGCCATACGCAAAACTTGTATTACCGTACTCATCAACATTTATATGCCACCCCTTCTTATTGCTTCCGCTTCCCGAGGAGACATACTCATCATATCTGTTGCTTCCTTCATCATAATATCTTCCACTGGCTCCTTTGCCCTCAGTGTCGATAATCGTCTTGGCAATCAGCCTTGCCGAACCAAGAGAAGCGCATATCTCATCTTCCGTCCTGCCAAGATCTTTCTGCTGTCTGAAATAATCCTCATAATACTCTACAGTCTCATTTAATGTCTGAGAAGAAACATTCCCCTTGAGGGCTTCTGTCAACTCATTCATAAATTCTCTTTTCTTCATAATCTGCCTCCACATCAAAGTGTATTATTTTAATGTAAATTGAGATATACCACTATAACCTTGTATTGTCCCAAATCCTCTACCACATAATTTATTGAACTAATATTGCCATAATTATATAAAAAAGACAAGTCAAATGTTGATTCATCTGTTCGAACAGCCGCCTCTATCAATTTGTGATTTCCAAACTGTATGCCTATCCTGTCCTCATATTCTTCTATGGAATCATACATAAAAAAGCTCTTTTTATAATAATTATAATTATCAGAGCTGCATACCCTGTAAAACTGTCTCTCCCAGTCATGAGTTGGCGCCAGCAGCTCATCGCTGATATTTACATAGGTATGCTTTATATAATCCCCCATATCAGGAAGAGAATCATCCCAGGTGAGATCTATATTATACCACTCTGAGTCTATCTCAACCTGATTCCAGGCGTGTAGTCCCTCATCAGTACTTCCGACAACTATATCACATTTTATATCCAGACATGACATGATCAAAAAAAACGCCTCTGCATAACCATCACATACACTCTCTCCAAGCACAAGCGCGCCATACGCTGTATATGCATCATCCTCATTATCAGGATATCCATATACACAGTTTCTGATAATATAGTCATGCGCCGCCAATTCCTTATCATAATCACTCATATCATCAGATATGTTTCTTTTAATAAAGCCGGCAATAGCATCATATATCTGTTCAGCTCTGCTATTTTCTGCTGGTATTGGTGTACCCTCTATATACTTTCTAACAGCAAAATAATTATCAGATAGCTCATAATTTAATTGTATGGCCAGATATTCACCCGATTCTATAATAATCCGGTAGGTATCTACATTTCCGTATGCCGAGTCGATATATTTATTTATATTGTGTACATCTGATTTCTTTACATTCTTAACGTAATATATACCATCATCCATTCCACTTTCCATATCAGACACAACTGCCGCACGAAACTCCACAAGTCCGTCCAGCATGTCATCACTTTTTATGACATTAAAAAAGAGCCATCTGACCCCGACAAGCAATACAGAAAGTGAACCTGCTATAATAATAAACAACAGAAGCCTTTTACGAAATTCCACTTATACCTCCAGTATTTATCCAAAACAAAAATTTCTAATCTATTTTATCATCTGAAAATAGCCGCGGCAAGACCGACCTGCAGTTTAGCCATGTTAAAAATTAATTAAATTCAATTACACATTTACAATATCTCATGATCAATTTACAAAAGCAAATAAATCTCTTATATGTTGATAATGCACTTTTAATGTTGTAAAATAGACACATTGTCTGAGTGAAACAGATTTCAGGCAGTATATAACCACAAACAATTACTAAAAGAAAAGAGGAACAAATTATGGCTCAGCTTTGGGGAGGACGTTTCACCAAGGAAACAGACAAGTTAGTATATAATTTCAACGCATCAATTTCATTCGACCAGAAATTCTACAGACAGGATATAAGAGGGAGCATCGCACACGTGACAATGCTCGCCGCTTCAGGCATCCTTACAGATGATGAACGAGATCAGATAATCGCAGGGCTTAACGGAATACTGAGCGATGTAGAAAACGGAAGTCTTGAGATCACATCCGAGTACGAGGATATCCACAGTTTCGTTGAGGCCAATCTCATAGACAGAATAGGTGATGTCGGCAAGAAGCTTCACACCGGAAGGAGCAGAAATGATCAGGTTGCACTTGACATGAAGCTTTACGTAAGAGATGAGATAGTCGAACTGAAGGAACTTATCTTCAAGCTTTTAACCGAGCTCCACGCACTCATGAAAGCCCATATAGACACCTATATGCCTGGATTTACACATTTGCAGAAGGCCCAGCCTATAACACTCGCCCATCACTTCGGGGCTTATATGGAGATGTTCAAGCGTGATTATGACAGGATGAACGATATATATGACAGAATGAACTACTGCCCTCTCGGATCAGGAGCACTCGCAGGAACAACCTATCCTCTTGACCGTGAGCTCACAGCAAGTCTTCTTGATTTTTACGGACCAACTCTCAACAGCATGGATTCTGTAGCCGACAGAGATTACTGTATAGAGCTGCTCTCAGCCATGGCTACTATCATGATGCACCTCTCAAGATTTTCCGAAGAGATCATCATCTGGAATTCAAATGAATATCAGTTCGTCGAACTGGATGACTCTTACAGCACAGGAAGCTCTATTATGCCGCAGAAAAAGAACCCTGATATAGCAGAGCTTGTAAGAGGAAAGACAGGAAGAGTCTATGGTGCTCTCACGTCTCTTCTCACGACTATGAAAGGAATCCCTCTCGCATACAACAAAGATATGCAGGAGGACAAGGAGCTTACATTTGATGCTATAGACACAGTCAAAGGATGCCTTGCACTGTTCACTGGAATGATCTCTAGTATGACTGTAAACAAACCTCGCATGGAAGCATCAGCAAAGAACGGCTTCACAAATGCTACAGATGCCGCTGACTATCTCGTAAACCATGGAATACCTTTCCGTGATGCCCACGGCATAGTCGGTCAGCTTGTGCTCAAATGTATCGCTGAAAACATTTCTCTCGATCAGCTCAGCCTTGACGAGTACAAGTCTATATGTCCTGTATTCGAAGATGACATATACAAAGCCATCAGTATGGAGGAATGCGTCCAGAAGCGTAACACTATCGGTGCGCCAGGTCACGCTGCTATGCAGAAGGTTATAGATACAAATGAAAAGTTTCTTGAATGGGCTGCAAAAGACACAGCCAGACACACTAAGGAGTGATAGACAATGAATAAGACCACAAAAGCCAAATATGACATGGCTGAGAAGATGCTCAAGGTAAATATCTCCATTGAAGAGGTTGCTCTTATGACTGAGCTTCCAGTTGAGACCCTCAGACAAATTGAAAAGGATATTCAGAAAGACGGGCTTGTCACAAGACATGACGTCAAAGATGTCGATCTGGACTCAGGCTATCTGATATAGAATACAAACAGTCAGGAACCCATTTTGCGGCAACGCGAAAATGGGTTCTTATACTGTACAAGAAAATATTAAACATTATTTGTCATCAAGATATCTCCTCAGGCTTTTGATGGCATTTTTTTCCAGACGGCTCACCTGTGCCTGTGATATACTTATCTCCTCTGCCACCTCAGTCTGCGTCTTACCTTCAAAAAATCTTAGTTTTACGATATTCTTTTCCCTGTCATCAAGCCTGTCCATCGCCTCCCTAAGATCCAGATTTTCCACCCACATCTCTTCTTTATTTTTTCGATCCTTTATCTGGTCCATAATGTACAGAGTATCTCCACCCTCCTGATATACAGGCTCATATAGCGAAAGAGGCGCCGATATCGCATCAAGAGACATCACGATATCCTCCTTCGGAATACTGATCTCCTGAGCGATCTCATCAATTGTCGGTTCCTTGTCCCTAGTCTTCTGAAGATTCTCCTTTGCATATATCGCTTTATATGCTATATCCCTGAGCGAACGTGAAACCCTAATTGCATTATTATCACGCAGATATCTTCTGCACTCTCCAATTATCATCGGAACTGCATATGTTGAGAATTTTACATTTAGAGTTCTGTCAAAATTATCAAGAGCCTTTATAAGCCCTATACAACCTACCTGAAACAGATCGTCCGGATTCTCATTTGAACTTCCAAATCTCTGAATTACGCTGAGAACAAGCCGCAGATTTCCCTCAATAAACTCTTTCCTTGCATTCATATCTCCAAGCTCTATTCTGTCAAACAGAGCATTCTTCTCATCTTCTGTAAGGTTTGGCAGTTTTGCTGTATTAACACCACATATTACCACTCTGTTAAGTGCCATAGTGCTCCAACCTCCACAGTGTTATCTCTATATCACTATGATGCGCACATATATGGTATTTTATTCATGAGTATTTAAGACGAAAAAAACTGTGACGGGCAAAATTTGCCTGTCACAGTTTTCACATAAATCTATACAGCATACAGCAATGCTAATTTTTTCTGAACTCCTCAAGTTCAAGGCCTTCATTGTGCTGAAGGACCTGATTGATAACCCATTCATTCGCAAACAGGAGAAGAGGATTTCCTTTCATGTCCTTCACCTTCTTGACATCACTTACACGTTTTAATTTTGTGACATCTATGGTTGGATCCTTCACCCATCTGATATAATTATATGGAATAGGCTCAAGCCTTATCTCGCATCCATACTCATTCTCCAGTCTGTATTTGAGAACATCGAACTGAAGAACACCGACAACACCCACTATTATCTCTGAAAGTCCCGCAGTATATTCCTGGAATATCTGGATTGCACCCTCCTGTGCTATCTGAGTGACACCCTTTACAAACTGCTTACGCTTCATACTGTTCAGCTGCACAACCCTGCAGAAATGTTCTGGTGCAAATGTAGGAATACCCTCGTATTCGAATTTCTTTCCCCCGGTTGTAAGTGTATCGCCTATAGAAAACAGATCCGGATCAAACACACCTATAACGTCACCTGCATACGCCTCATCCACTATCTTTCTGTCCTGTGCCATGATCTGCTGCGGCTGCGAAAGTTTGATCTTTCTCTTGCTCGGAACATGATACACTTCCATTCCCGCCTCGAATTTGCCTGAACAAATTCTCATAAAAGCTATCCTGTCTCTGTGTGCCTTGTTCATATTAGCCTGTATCTTGAATACAAAAGCAGAAAACGACTCTGACGCAGGGTCGATTATGCCCTCAGATGAATTCCGTCCAAGAGGTGGTGTGGTCATCTTGAGGAAATAGTTCAGGAACTGCTCTATACCAAATGTGTTGAGCGCAGAGCCGAAAAATACAGGTGAGAGCTCTCCAGCTCTGACCTTTTCAATATCCATCTCTTCTGTTGCTCCATCTATCAGCTCTATCTCTTCATTGAACTGATCATACAAATATGGCCCTACAAGTTCTTTGAGTTTTTCATCGCCAACGTGATAATCCGTCTCCGCAGCCTTCTTTGCGCCACCTGTGGATATAGCTTGGAATGTTGAGACTATCTGGGTATTTCTATCATATACACCCTTAAATTCCTTACCTGATCCAATAGGCCAATTGACCGGACAGGTCTTGATGCCAAGCACCGTCTCAATATCATCAAGCAGCTCAAATGTGTCTCTGGCATCTCTATCCATCTTATTTATAAATGTAAATATAGGAATATGTCTCATAACGCAGACCTTAAAAAGTTTTATGGTCTGTGCCTCGACACCCTTTGATGCATCTATGACCATGACCGCTGAATCGGCCGCCATAAGTGTTCTGTAAGTATCCTCTGAGAAATCCTGATGTCCAGGAGTATCAAGGATATTGATACAATACCCATCATAGTTGAACTGCAATACAGATGAAGTAACCGAAATACCTCTTTCCTTCTCTATATCCATCCAATCGGACACAGCATATTTTGAATTGGCTTTTCCTTTTACTGATCCCGCAGTATTGATCGCGCCACCGAAAAGCAAAAACTTCTCAGTAAGAGTTGTCTTACCCGCATCAGGGTGGGATATGATTGCAAATGTCCTTCTTCTGTTGATCTCTTCTCTTAAATTGTCATCCATTATCTTTTCCTCATATACAATATTATTTTAATCAATGTAATTATTTCTCTTTAATATTTACAGCACTGTCAATTCTCATGTCATCTTTATTCTGCATGTAATCCTTGTTTTTCTGTGCCCACAGCATAAGCGACTGGATATTCACAGACATCTTCTCCAGTTCTTCAAGGAGTGCATCAAATGTAGCTGCCTCAGTCTCATCAACTACACCATCTGCTGTTATCTCTATAAGCTGTTCAGAAATATCTTCCATCTTCTTAGAGGAACCAAGAAACTGCAGTATAAGTCTGTCAAGACTGTCCGCATTGATAGGTCGTACTGTTTCCTTACCTATAGGGCAGTCACCAGAACAGTATCCATTACAGAGTTCAGGAATGCCATATGCCTTTGACATAGCTAATACTTCCTCAGGATAAGGAACAACAGTTCCAAGCTCTATTCTTGAAAGTCTTGTCCTGTCTATATTCAAAACCTCAGCACTTTTCTCCCTGCTTGTAAAACTATCATTAACCTTTGACGCATTGTAACGCGCAACATAATATTTATTATTAAGTGCTTTTGTTGCTTTTTTACTCATTTTTTTCTCCTTGTGTAAAAGATCATAATTAACTAATTAAACATAATAACATAGAAGCATCATTTGGTGAAGTAAAATATATCCTTTGATGACATATAACCAATTGTGACAGAAGCATTTGATGGTACACATACTGCTGCTATGCTTTTACCCGCTGTTTTAAAATCAAAATCTCCATACTCATTATTATCACATAACTTCAGCTCACCATACAAGTTACTTATATCGCATCCCATACTTTTCATGTAATTCCTCTCCATCACATGCTTCTGGGCATCGTCATTCATCAGTATTCCCATACCTGTAAACTTCACATACGCCTCGCGTCTGGTCCAAACCGATACTGCATAGCGGTCCTTCTCTTCTCCTGACAGATCATCCGAATTATATATCTCTCTATCTCTGGCAGAAAAAAGCCGGCTCACTATACTTGCAGGAAATTTCCTGACACATTCAATATCTATACCACACGGTGCAGTTCCAACTATCACAGCAACAAAACCCGATGTGTGACTTATGGAAAAAAACACATCTGACCTGCCTTCAAGGTATGGTTTTCCACCCTTGCCGCATATATAATTCATAGTTTTTTCTTTTATGCCAAATCTCTTATCAAGAGCATATGCAAGAAGCACTCCCGCAGCAAGGCTCATCCTTTTATCATCTATACGTGCAAGTCTGTTCACCTTATTTCGCCGGTACTCAGATACACTATTCAAACAGGCATCAAAAACTGAAGCATCCGAAAAAAAATCCGCATTCATTATATAAGCATAAAAATCAGCCATAACCACTCCTATGTAACATAAAACTGGCGGATATTCACAGTTTCTTCTATGGATATCCGCCAGAATATAATTATTTTGGATTCTATATAACTACAAAATCAGGAAAGCTCTTCATATCCTTGTTCACTTCATCTATATGAAGTCCCTTATAATCATATACTGCATTGTATGCCATCTGCATCTCCATAGCGCATTTCATCATAGAGATTGGAACTCCTACAAAGAAATCATCGATGGAAATCTCAATCTCACCAGGGTTAAGTGTTATGGAATCTTCTTTCTCATTATAAGGACTCGCCATCAGTATGGCCTTAACTGCCTTGCTAAAATACGGCATAACGTTAGGTACAGATATATACTTCTTAGCCAGAAGTTTCTCTTTGTAATCATCTCTCAGAACGCACAGCGGCTGTTCCTCTGCAATATCACTTACAAATGCCTTTGCAGCCTCTTCCATAATGACTGTTCTTCTGTCATTTATAGGAGAGCCGAACATGACATTGAGATCCTGTTCTGTAAGTTTCTTGTCTGCAAACGCAACCGTAAACATCTTCTCAGGGCCATACGCACCCACACCGGAAAAAAGTTCTCTGTAAAGTTTCTCCATCTCATCCTTGACAGGAACAACACGTCCGTTGTCAATGTTGGCCTCATTGTCAAGCATAAACTTGATTATTCCAGATCTCATCTCATCTATTCTTCTTGATGTCACATAATCCGTAGGAAGAAACTCATGTCTCTTTGCCTTCTTCAGAATATTGACAACAGTCTGACTTCCCTGAAGTGACAGATCCTCTATGGAACTCTTCAAATCCTCTCCAAACTGTGAATATATCTCATCGAGTCTTTCTGCTCTCTGCTGAAGCCATCTGAGTGTATCGCCGAACAGATCCTGCGCATCAAGTTCATCGATGATCTTTGTTCTCTCAGCAGCAAGAGCCTCCTTTATACAAGCGTCAAAATATCCACTCTCAGTCTCTCTCTTTGCAGAAGGAAATGTAAAAAATCTCTTTGCGACTATAGCCTTGATGGAATCTATGATTCTGGTATATTCTCCAGATGGAGTGTAATCCTTCATCACCTTCTCAAGCCTCTTAACCTCGGCCATCATACCCTTTGTAGAATCTGTTACTCCGGCACTAGGAGCACCTATTATATCTATGGCACCATATGGGCCAAATTCCTTCAAATACTTGCTGATGACCTCATCAAGTGAACCCCAGAGCCTGTTCTTGAGAGATTTGATGATGACTGGGAGTTCCTTTTCAAAACTCTCCATCTTCTTTGCAAATGCTTCTCTCACACCATCAGTATTCTTCTTTATCATCTTATATGTCGGCTTTGTGATCTGACCATACTGTATAAGACCATTGACGCCAAGCTTGATATCCACCCCTGGCTCTTCCTTGAGAAATTCTTCAAGTTCAGAAAGAACAGTCTTTATATCAGTCTCCGCATTTCCCTCCTTGAATGGTGAGCGATACAGCCCCTTGTAAGCCTGTGAGAACAGATCATTCTCACACATGTTCTCTATCTCACGAATCGGAATATGGTAATCAGCTTCACTTACTACTTTGTAATAACAATTTGAATTCTTTATAAGATCATCGTCGTGCTCCATCTTCCAGCTTGTGATGGAGTACCCCTCATTCTCAAAGAACATATCTCTGAGAAGCTTGCGGTCATTGTCCACCTCGTTATTGCCGACGTATTTATTGCTGGCAAGTCTGTATAAGAAATTTGCCACATCCTTCAGGATAAATCCCTCCGGTATGTATCCCTGGGCATCCTTCCTGCCAGATACAAGCATACAAGCATCAAACAGGTTATCCCTGATAACCATCTTGTTGTTCTTGCTGATAAAAGTATAATTGTCGTCCTTCTCAGAAAGCTTCATATAATAATCCACTTCCTTCATGGTCGCACATCCGTTGGCATTCAGACGTGATACCAGCTCCGTGTCATCATACACAGCCTTGTGGCCAAACAATACATCCGGCATGAGCAGGCATCCACCCACCCTGAGGTTGTTCCATTTCTTTGCCTTGCCATAAGCACGTATATTGTATGTCACATCAGACAATATACCACTGCCTGTTCCACCTGAAACACCAGTCACAATGATGACATCGACAGTTCCGCTTTCTGTCCTGTCATATACATCCTGCAGTTTATCAAACAGAAGCATCCTGACATCAGTATAAGCATTGGAAAACATAAGTCTTCCTATCTGTCTGTTGCTCTTTGCTCCATCTCTTCCTATAGTAACCGCCGGAAATTCCGGATCCATCCAGTTTGCAAGATTCTCATGTATCGGATTCTTTGCAATTCCATTCTCAAGCACATTCTCAATATCAGGTCTATATATACTGATAACCTCAAGAGCATTAAACCCCACGCCCTCCTTGCTATCCTCTATGGTAGCTTCCATCTCTGAAATATCAGAATCAATCATAAGAAAATTGATATTATCCTCAGGTGTTATGTTGTCTGCCAACATTCCTTTCAGAGCACATACAGCCCTGCTGCCCAATCCACCCAGTCCAATAACAAGAAGATTTCCATTGAATCTGCCATCATGACTTATTTTACCAAAAACACGAATGTCCTTTAATTTACTAAACTCCTCTTTCTGAGTATCAATAAGTATCATAATTGCCTCTCCTTAAATATACACGTACACAACTCCCCACAAACGGATTCCCTGTACACAAGAATCCACACACTCAATGTAACACTATTTCTATTGATATTCAACAAAACGCGACAATCTTTTTGTAATAATTTACATAATTTCACATAACATCACGAACAACATAGACAAATACTACTTTTCTATAACTTTCACCTTATCACCAACAACTGAAAAACAGCCAAAGCTCTTTAAAAAGCTTGAGAATTTGCTGTAACCATATTTCTTTATACTGAAACCGGGAATAATGCTCTTAAGATCAGTATTCAGTTTTCCCATATTGTACATAGTATCCGAACTTTGTGTGATGAGCTTTATTATCTTGCCCTTCACTTCACTCTTTGGATCCATATGATTCTTTATGGAAACGAACTTCTGCCTGCCCTTGTCTATATCTAGATCATCAAACTCTTCGCTTAGAAACGTTGAAAGCTTGGAATACCCATAATTTCTCACATCAAAGTCAGGATATTTATTGACAAGGCGGCTTCCTATCTCGCCCATATGTGTCTTTTTATCTTTATCATCGTTCTCATCTATTATATTATAGACTGTCTTTTTTATGTCTCTTATGCTTGTGATATTTGACTCGTCAGCTATACCTGCATCCGTATATCCTCCCTTTGAAGAAACCCTGTTTAAATCCTCTGTGACAAGAGAGTCGAGAATCTTAAAGCTTGTACACGCACTGACAAATGCCTTAGGGGTCTTGTTCTCCCCCATTCCGATGACCTGTTTTCCCGCCTCGCGGAGTCTCGATGCAAGCCTTGTAAAATCACTGTCACTTGTCACCAGACAAAATCCATCTATGTTGCTCGTATATAGCAGATCCATCGCATCTATGATCATAGCTGAATCTGTTGAGTTTTTCCCAGTAGTATAAGAAAACTGCTGCACCGGCTGTATGGAATAAGACAAAAGACAATCCTTATCCCATCCATTGTTATTCTTTGACCAGTCACCATATATCTTTCTGACAGTTATCGAGCCAAGCCTTGAAAGCTCATCGAATATACTCTCTACATATTTTGCCGACACATTCTCAGAATCGATAAGTATAGCATACCGGCTTGTAATCTCATTTGACACTACTTCCTCGGTCATATAATCCGCCTTCCTTCTATTTATAACTTATTCATCCCCTACACGTTCTCATCTCTTACAACACCAAATTTAGCAGCTCCATCCTCGAAATACTCCTTCGTGAGTTTGACCACAGTACCTGAGAGAAGGAGAACTCCTATCAGGTTTGGTATGATCATGAGACCATTGAAGGTATCTGCGATATCCCAGAGAAGCCCCAGATCCATCGTTGCACCAATTACTGCAACAAGTGCATATACCACCATAAATGGTTTGATAAGCCTATCCCCAAACAAAAATCCCACGCATCTTGATCCGTACAGTCCCCATCCAAGTATGGTTGAGAAAGCAAAACAACAGAGTGCAACAGCTGTGAATATAGAAATCCAGCCTCCATATGTAGCGACAAATCCGTTGATCGTCAGATCTGCGCCTGCAGCCTGGCCATATACTATATCTGTTCCGCTGCAGAGTATAACAAGCGCTGTAAGTGTACAGATAACTATCGTATCAATGAACACCTCGAATATTCCCCAGAGTCCCTGCTGTACAGGATGCTTTACATCAGAACACGCATGTGCAATTGATCCTGTTCCTAGACCGGCCTCATTTGAAAAGATTCCTCTAGAAACACCCTTTCTCATGCTGAGAAAAAGGCTTCCAACCACTCCTCCTGTCACTGACTTCGGATTGAATGCACCCTCAAATATAGATGCAAATACGCCAGGAACGCTCTTGATATTTATAAACACAAGGATCACCGCCATGATGATGTACATAGCCGCCATGAAAGGGACCAGCTTCTCTGTCACGCTTCCAATTCTTTTGATTCCCCCTATCAGGATAAGTGCAACCAATATGGCTATAATGATACCTATCACAAGATTAATGGTAAATGTATTGCTCTTGTCAGCCAGTTTGTAATTAAAAAGTGCTGAGTCTATAGCCGTCGTTATGGTATTTACCTGTGTCGCATTTCCAGTTCCAAAAACGGTGAGTATTCCGAGAACAGAATATGCTATGGCAAGGAAATATGCTTTCTTGCCAAGACCGTTCTTGATATAGTACATAGGTCCGCCGACCCAGTCTCCATTTGAATCTTTCTCTCTGTAGAAAACTGCCAGTACAACCTCAGCAAACTTTGTTCCCATTCCAAGGAGTGCTGATATCCACATCCAGAACACGGCGCCAGGGCCTCCTATAGCAATCGCTCCCGCAACCCCCGCTATATTACCGGTTCCAACCGTTCCCGCCAGCGCAGTACACACAGCCTGAAACGGACTTATAGCACCGTCCGATGTCTCTTTCTTATTGAATATCTTTCCGAATGTGTGCTTGAACGCATAACCGAACTTTGTAAACTGAACTCCACGGTTTCTTATGAGAAGCCACAGTCCTACACCCACGATACATATCATGGACGGCACTCCCCATATAAAATTATTCACCGATGAATTGACATCAGTAATGATCTTAAGTAATTTCTCCATATCTGTAATTCTCTTTTCCTGTTACTTTTTTGCATACCATATATGATTTTACAATATAAACTGCACATTGTGCAAGAAAAACCGCATATATATCCCGTATAGTCCCGACAGCAATCACAATACCTATCTGCTTTTCAGACTAATTTTGCACACAAAATAACGGAGGCGATTATTTATACCGCCTCCGCAATCATATGTTATTTTATGATACTTTTATATCATATTTCCACTTTCCTTACTCTCTGTTCTTCAGCACCTCAGCCGGCACGATCTTGTTCAGCCTGCCAACCAGAACTCTGTTGATTATCAAGTACAGAGCGATTATTCCGCCGTAGAGCACAGCCCAAAGCCATGGGGCATATGCCAGTTTGGTGCCACAATTTACATTTGACACCAATGAAGGATATACCGCATTCATTATGAGCTTTGCAAGTGGCAGACATATAGCCGCCCCGATTGCTATTATAAAGAAATTGCCATCCAGATAAAGCTTCCTGATTTCCTTTGTCCTGTATCCGAACACCTTTATAAGAGAGATAGAGAATGATGATCTGTCTATCATGACCTTCATCATCAGATACATTACCACTACGAATATAAGTGTCGAGATAACAACTATCATAACAACCATGCTCCTCATCTGATCAGCAAATATTCCGGCAGCTGACTCGATATCAGCCTTAGTTGTGGTTGCGTAAAGTCTTGCAGGCTCAACCCCCAGGTCCTTGTCTGCAAATACTACATTGTACTCATCACTTCCAGCTCCGAACAGCTCCCTTGCATCATCTATAGTCATAAAAACATAGAACGCCGGAGTATACTGTGTCACACTGTCCACTGTAAAACCATAGTCTATATCATTCTCCTCGTCGTGGAGCACGATTTCGTCACCCACACCATAGCCATATTTCTCAGCAAATGATGATGATATGGCAACTCTGTTCTTGCCATCCTTAAGGTCAACATCGAAATACTTCGTATTCTTTGAAAGTCCAAGGACTGTCACATCCCAGTTGTAACCATATACCTCTTTCTTCAAAGTCTTAGCATACGCTGCTTCACCGCCCTCTGGAGGATTTTCTGTAGGATACTTGTATGTATACATATATTCATAGTGGGTATCCTCCACGTTTTCCTTCTTGATCTTTGAACAAAAAGTTGCAGTGTTAAGACTTAACATCAGGCATATGAGGGCTATGAACATTCCCATCACAACGGTCAATCCAGTCCTCATCTCTCTGAGCATCTGTCTGATTCTGAATCTTCCAACAAATCCCATGTCTCCGAGATTAACATCGCTACCCTTTGGCTGCTTAACCTCATTTTTTATGAGTGAAAGAGCTGTCTGTGAAAGTTTCTTTCTTATTACAAAGTAGTTCACAACTATCGCTGCCAGTGGAGGCATCACGATACCATACACTATAAGAATTGGCGGAATCTTCACATCCATAGCAGGAATTGAATAATACGCATATGCATCTGCCATCTGCACAGGTATTCCTATATTGCTTACCCCTATCAAAAAACCTATTATTCCTGCAACTGTGGTAACTATGACAGGGAGTGTCAGGTAGTGCATCATGAGATCTCTCCTCTTGACACCCAGGGCATATAGTGCACCTATGACGCTGCTCTCCCTCTCTATTCCATGTACAACGAATACCGATATGACATATGTGAACAGGAGCATGAGAAGCACTCCGAAGAAATATCCCGCCTGTACATTGATCTGCTGGTCATCAGCGGCTCCCCCTGTTCTCGGGTTGTCGTCGCTTGTCACAAATGATGTGATGTTGGCAAGGTCTGTGTCATAATCCTTGAGGAATGAATCAGTCTCCTTCTTGAGTTCTGCCATTCCATCTGCAAGTTCATCTGAGCCATCCTTTGCCTCTGCAGCTCCATCGGTATACTCCTTAATACCGTCCTTGAATGCCTTGATGCTGTCGATGTCACTCAGAGCACTTTCGATACTCATCGCCACTACTCCGCCCTGGCTATCGGCGATCTTCTTCATCTCGCCACTGTAATTATCCTCTGTGAGCTCAGTGTCCAGTCCGAACGCTGACAAAGACGAAGCCGCCTGCTCAAGATATGCATCAAACAGCTCCTGTGCCGCATTGTTCAGCTTCCTGTTGTTGTCAGTGAGTTCTCCAAGTCCATCCGCAAGCTCATTTGCACCTGACTTAAGTTCCTTTATGCCATCCTTGAAATCATTTATGGCTGCGCCAGTTCTATCCCAGTATTCCTGGAAATACTCATCATCTATTCTGTCTATGTCAACCTTAATGTCCTCAAGAGTGTCCTTCACATCATCACATATGGTCTTGCCCTTAAGCCTGAACGCATACAGATAAGTCTCCGTCTTGACACTTTCGCCTGTCGCATGGAGTTTCTCATATGCGTTCTCTGTGACAAATACTGTTCCGAACACCTTGCTGTCAACTACAGTATCTGACATCTCCTTGAAAAGCGCATTATAATCAGGGGATGTTCCTATTCCTGTTACCTTGAAGTCATTTCCTGCTATCTGTATCGTATCTCCAACCGACACATCATTTACCTGGCTGAATCTCTTCTCAACAACTATCTCGTCATCATTTTCTGCAAGTCTTCCCTCATCACATTCAACAAGGTCTATGTTCTCCCTGTTGGCAAATACCCTGAGAGTCTTTCCACCCATGACATCATAGTCCTCGTAGAACATCTTCTCGACCTCTGCGCCAGCATCCTCAAGCTGTGATATCTCATCATCACTCAGCGGAACAAACACTGAGAACTGTCCGTCCTCTATCTTATTTGCCTTGTCATGTGCCTCACCGTTATCAATGATAGTTGCTCCTGCACCTATGAGTGAGACAACAACATACATACCTATAATGATAAGAAATGCAAGTGCTATGTATCTGAACAGATTCTCCTTCAGATCCCTCAGAACCCTTTTTCTCAAAACCTTCTGCATATTACAAATCCTCCAATTCTGACGCTGGAACTCTCACTTCGTTCTCATACTCTTTGCTTATAAGACCATCCTTGATGAAGATGACCTTGTGCACCATGTTCTTGATGGAATTGTTATGTGTTACTATCAGCATGGTCGTTCCATACTTCGCATTTATCTCCTCGAGAAGAACAAGAATATCTCTGGATGTCTTGGAGTCAAGAGCTCCTGTCGGTTCATCACAGAGGAGAAGCTTTGGATTCTTCACAAGAGCTCTCGCTATAGCACATCTCTGCTGCTGTCCACCTGAGAGCTGTGATGGGAACTTGTTCTGATGCTCCGTAAGTCCCAGTGTCTCGATCAGATCATCCATAGGAAGCGGATCATCAGTCAGATACTCGCACACCTGTATGTTCTCCCTCACTGTGAGGTTTGGAACCAGATTGTAGAACTGGAATATGAATCCCAGATTATCACGTCTGTAGTCCGAAAGCTGGTCGCTTGTCATACCGAATATCTCTGTTCCGTCAACCTTTATCGATCCCGAATCCATGTTGTCAAGACCACCTATACAGTTGAGAAGTGTTGACTTACCTGAACCTGACGTTCCCTGTATAACACACATCTGTCCTTTTTCAACACCTGTGTTTATACCTTTAAGCACCTGCACATAGCTTCCACCCTCTCCATAGCTCTTCTTTACTTCTGACACTTCCAAATACATAATTTGTCCTCCTTTATGATATCCTCGTTGTTCTCTTTTTCATTTACTTTATTTTTTATAGCCATCCATCACACTTTAGTAGCTATTCAAATGTTCATTTGCATACATAACACTGTTATGGTTCAAGCCTTTTTTTAGGTCTTCCCTATAATTCGGAAGACCTGTAATCTACTGACCTTTAAAAATAAATAGTCATGTATCTCTATTTTTCATTTTATTTAATGTTTCCTATTTTGCTAACTCCATCTGTTTTATTCTGGATCCTGCCACGGCTTAACCAGGCCATACCAGCCAGAGATCAGATATTTCATACCAGTCTGAACGAACTTCTGGGCATCCTCCTCATTGTCAATATGTGTCACCATGAATATAAACATATCAATCTGTGAATGAGACATCCAATGTACCACATTCCTGTCAACCATCGGTGTTCCATAAGCCCTGCACATCGCCTCACATATAAATGCGTTGTGTGCATCCATCTGATCCACCATGTTGTCCGGCATGCTCTCCATGCTGGATCCCTGTGACTTCGTAAGAACAAGAAGCACTTCTTCTCTATGCATATAAATCTCATGCACTATGTTCCTGGCCGACTCAAAATCACTGTCCTCATTGTGGTCTGATGCCATGCCGTTGTTCATCTCGTCCACCTCAATGGAGAAATGCTCAGTTAACACAGCATTGAGTCTGTCCATCATGTGTCCCACAACATTGCAGAACAGATCGTCCTTATCCTTAAAAAAGAAATATAGAGCTCCGGTTGTCACTCCTGCCTTCTGACATATGTTTCTGAGTGACGCACCCATAAATCCCTTATCCATGAACTCTTCCTTGGCACACTTTAGAAGTACCTTTCTCGTCTCGCTGTCATGCTGCATTTTCTTAGTCATAACCTTCACCCATTTAATTATAATAAAATAACATAACAGTGTTACGCAACGTAACACCGTTATGTTAAACCACATTGAATATTTTGTCAACTATT
>CAKQQK010000027.1:0-32212 GCA_934270935.1 uncultured Coprococcus sp.
GATCACAAGAGAAGAAAGAAAAAGTAGGTAAAAATATATGAAATGGACGAAGCTCACAATTAGTACGACATGTGAAGCTGAAGACCTCATTAGCGCCTTCCTCGAAGAGGAAGGCGTTTTGGGTGTTCAGATAGAAGACAATATTCCCCTCACTGAGGACGAGATGAAGACCATGTTTGTGGATCTTCTGCCGGATGACATGGCGCCAAATGATGGAACGGCAAAGGTTTCCTGCTTCCTTGATGACACATTTGATGTGGACGAGATGAAGAGCAAGGTCTCTGCGGAACTTAAGAGACTGTCAGAATTTCTGCCGGTTGGCTCAGGTGAGATGACTGAGGAGGAAAGCAGGGAAGAGGATTGGAGAGATAACTGGAAAGCGTATTTCAAACCGTTCAGACTGTATGACAACATTATTATCAAGCCGACCTGGGAGAACACTCCTGAGGATGCATCTGATGATGATATAGTGATAGAGATAGATCCTGGAACAGCATTTGGCACGGGCTCCCACGAGACTACAAGACTGTGTATCGGACAACTCAAAAAATATATGAAGGGCGGAGATACGATACTGGATGCGGGAAGCGGAAGTGGAATACTTTCATTTGTATGTGAGAAGCTGGGAGCAGATCATGTGCTTGGAATAGATATAGACCCGATCGCAGTTGATGTGGCCGGAGAGAACCGGGACATCAATGAGATTCCTGCAGATAAGGTAAGTTTTATCTGCGGAAACGTCCTTGAGGATGACAAGCTGGTGGATTCAATAGGGGCAAATTATGATATAGTTGTCGCAAATATTCTTGCAGATGTCATCATACCCATGTCCGCTGTAGTACAGAAATTCATGAAGGATGATGGTATCTTCATATCATCAGGAATCATAAATATCAAGGAAGAAGAGGTCAGACAGGCCCTTCTTGCAAACAATTTTGATATAGTTGACACAGTGTATATGAATGACTGGGTGAGCTTTGTAGCAAAAAAACATAAATAAATGTTTGATTGTTTGCGAAGAATATTGTATAAAGGATATCGAAGTATCCATTACATGGCTGTGCTATACTGAATGGATATATTGATATGAGAGGACTATGCAAAAAGTATGAATAGATTTTTTGTGGATATGGACGGCAGAGAAGCCGGCACAAGTATCACCCTGACAGGCGGAGATGTAAATCATATCAGGAATGTCCTGCGCATTAAGCCGGGAGAACAGATTCTGATAAGTGATGGACGAGGACGGGACTATTATTGCAGGATCTCGGATATTGACGGTGAACATGTTGTCGCAGATATAGAGGATGTATGTGATAATTTTGCCGAGCTTCCGGTTGAGGTGACGCTGTTCCAGGGCTATCCGAAATCGGACAAGATGGATCTGATAGTACAGAAGATGGTGGAACTTGGTGTACACCGTATAGTCCCGGTTTTCACAGCCAGAACTGTGGTTAAACTTGATGCAAAGAAGGCTGCGAAGAAGACGGAGAGATATAATCTGATCGCAGAGTCCGCAGCAAAGCAGTCTGGAAGGGGACTTATTCCAGAGGTGCTTACGCCGGTTACATTCGCACATGCGATAAAGATGGCGTCAGAGCTGGATATGAGTATAATCCCGTACGAGGAGGCTGAGGGACTTGAATACTCCAGGAAGGTTTTATCGGAGATACATGGGAAGAAAAGCCTTGGCATATTTATTGGCCCTGAGGGTGGATTTTCAAGGGATGAGGTGGAGCAGGCTATGGCGGCCGGTGCAAAGAGCATCACACTTGGCCACAGGATACTGCGCACTGAGACTGCAGGACTTGCAGTTATGTCTATAGTTATGTTTGAGATTGACAGAGATATTTAGAGTATTATAGAGCGAGGGAAAATGGAAGCATATTTTGATAATTCGGCTACGACTCCCGTATATCCGGAGGTCAGAGATCTTATGGTGAAGATAATGGAGGAGGATTATGGCAATCCGTCTTCACTTCATATGAAAGGCGTAACAACTGCAAGGTATATAAAGGAAGCCAGGGAGTCTCTTGCAGGAGAGATGAAAGTTATGCCTAAGGAGATCGTGTTCACTTCTGGCGGAACAGAGTCCAACAATATGGCTCTCATAGGCGGAGCACTTGCAAACAGACGCGCAGGAAACAAGATCATAACAACATCAGTTGAACATGCATCTGTTGGAAGCCCGATGGAATTTCTGGCTGGCATGGGATTTGATGTTGTAAGGATAGGTGTTGACAGCAGCGGACAGATTGATATGGATCAGCTTATGTCGGAAGTTGACGATGATACTATTATTGTCTCGGTTATGTATGTGAACAACGAGATAGGAACAGTTATGCCAATCGCTGATATCGCCAGATTGATCAAAGAGAAGAATCCGAATGTGCTGTTCCATGTGGATGCTATCCAGGCATTTGGAAAATACAGGATCTATCCAAAGCGAATGGGTATAGATATGATGTCTATAAGCGGTCACAAATTCCATGGCCCAAAGGGTGTAGGGGCACTGTTTATCAGGGACAGGGTAAAGGTGAAACCGATTATATATGGCGGAGGGCAGCAAAGTGGGATGCGTTCCGGAACGGAGAACGTTCCAGGTATAGCTGGAATGGCTCTTGCAGCTGAGATTACGTACAATGGACTTGAAGAGAAGATGGAGCATCTGAGACAGCTCAAAGAGCATCTTATCTCTGAACTGACGCAGATAGATGATGTGTATAGCAATTCAGGCGATGCTCCTCATATCGCCAGTATCACGTTTAAGGGCGTGAGGAGCGAAGTTATGCTTCATGCTCTTGAAGAGAGGGAAGTATATGTGTCTTCAGGTTCTGCATGTTCATCAAACAAGCAGCATGCCAGCGGCACACTGAAGGCTATAGGGCTGCCACAGGATAAGCTGGAATCAACGCTGAGATTCAGCTTTTCGCCTGAGAATACTATGGAGCAGGTTGATTATACAGTTGAGTGCTGCAGACAGCTTCTGCCAGTGCTCAGACGATATGTGAGAAAGAAATAGATGCTAAAGAGACAGATGCTATATAAGAGTTAATTGCGGTATAAGATGGCATTAAGTTATAAGATATATCGCAATATCTAAATAAGGAGGACATATGCAGTACAAGGCATTTATGATAAAATATGCTGAAATAGGCACAAAGGGAAAAAACAGATATATATTTGAGGATATACTCTGTAAGAATATTAACAGAAAGCTCAAGCCGTATGGTGATTTTTTCATTCGCAAAGAGCAGGGAAGAATATTTGTGGAGTGTAAGTCAGATTATGATTATGAAGACGTAGTGAATGCTCTTGGCAAAGTATTTGGTATAGTTGGAATATGTCCTGTTGTTGTGGAGGAAAATACTGAGTTTGAAAACCTCAGACAGAGGGTTATAGACTATGTGGACAGAGCCTATAATAGAAAGAATTTCACGTTCAAAGTGTTTACAAGGAGAAATGATAAGACATATCCTATGACTTCCATGGAGGTCAGCGCAGAACTTGGACATTTTCTTCTTGAGGCTTATCCTGACCTTGCGGTTGATGTGCATTCTCCACAGGAGATAATAAATGTGGAGATAAGAAAGGTTGCTTATATATACTCGATAACTATACCTGGTCCTGGAGGCCTTCCTGTCGGTACAAACGGTAAGGGTATGGCGCTCTTGTCAGGTGGAATAGACAGCCCGGTTGCTGCATATATGATCGCAAAGAGAGGAGTAGTTGTTGAAGCAGTATATTTCCATGCACCTCCTTTTACAAGCGAGAGAGCAAAGCAGAAGGTTATAGATCTTGCATGTCTTGTAGCTGATTACGCAGGAGCCATCAGACTTCATGTTGTCAATTTCGCTGATGTACAGATGGCGATATATGACAACTGCCCTCACGAGGAACTCACGATTATCATGAAACGTTATATGATCAAGATTGCTGAAGAACTTGCAGAAAATAATGATTGTCAGTGTACCATAACCGGTGAGAGCATAGGACAGGTATCAAGTCAGACTGTATTCAGTCTGAATGTAATCAATCAGGTCAGCACTATGCCTGTGTTCAGACCGTGTATCGGTATGGATAAACAGGAGATTGTTGATATATCTGAGAAGATAGGAACTTATGAGACGTCAATTCTTCCGTATGAGGACTGTTGTACTACGTTTGTCGCAAAGCATCCTGTCACAAAACCAATCCTGTCTGCCATAGAGAAGTCTGAAGAGAAACTCACGGGTATAATAGAGCCTTTATACAGAAAGGCTGTGGATACGGCAGAGGTTATCATGTGCAGGGCAAAATAATATCTGCGGTTATGACATGTGTTAAGAGACTGTGATAGTAGAAGAAAAAGCAGTGAAACAAAAAAAGAGGTGCTGCACATACAGCATCTCTTTATAATTGCTCTGATTCGATAAATGTGTAACTTAATCGATGACCTACTCTGCGATGTATGGCTTGAGAGTAGCCATGATCTCATCTAATCCGCTCTCAGCGTGGATGTTGAGCTCGATTGGCTTTGATATATCAAGACTGAATATACCCATGATCGACTTTGCGTCGATTACGTAACGACCTGATACAAGATCAAATTCTGCATCAAACTTAGCTATGTCGTTGCAGAAGCTTTTAACCTTATCGATTGAGTTCAAAGAAATCTTAACAGCTTTCATATTTAGTCCTCCTAACCCTTGTTATTAATGTACTGTAACCATTATATTTTTATAGATTGCAAAAGTCAATATAAGGAGTGTAAATTTGATGTTAAAAGGAAGATCAGTAGCTGCCATGACACTGGGCTGCAAGGTGAATCAATATGAGACAGACAGCATGCTGGATATGCTGAAAAATGCCGGGGCAGAGATCGTTGATTTTGACGAAAAAGCTGACATATATATAATCAACACCTGCTCTGTGACGAATATTGCGGACAAAAAATCCCGCCAGATGCTGCATAGGGCGAAGAAGAGAAACCCGGATGGAATTGTTATAGCCGCCGGATGTTATGTGCAGTCGGCAAAGGAGCTCCTTGAACAGGATGAAGCTGTTGATATAGTGATCAGCAACAATAAGAAGAAAGATATCACCCAGATAGTGATTGATTACATTAATGTGAAAGAGAAATCAGACAGACCAGTACATGCTGGCAATAGTGCTGTAGAGTGTTTTGTCGATATATCAAAGGAATCTGAGTATGAAGAGATGGGAGGACATACGCCTGCGGAACATACCCGGGCTTATGTCAAGATACAGGATGGATGCAATCAGTTCTGTACATACTGTATCATTCCTTATGTCAGAGGAAGGATAAGGAGCCGTGAGGAGTCAGCGATAGTTGAAGAGATAACCTCCCTGGCAGCATCAGGAATAAAAGAAGTGGTGCTTACGGGTATTCATATATCCTCGTATGGCAAGGATAAGAATTATGAGGGGGCACTTATAGATCTCATCGATGCTATCTCAAAAATCAAAGGAATCAAGAGGATACGTCTCGGATCCCTGGAACCGGGGATTATCACAGAGGAATTTGCACAGCGTATTTCAGCAAATCCAAAGGTGTGTCCGCACTTCCATCTGAGCCTGCAAAGTGGCTGTGATTCTGTGCTAAAACGAATGAACAGGAAGTACACCTGTGAGCAATACTTGGAAAAATGTGATATGTTAAGAAGCGTATACAAAGATCCTGCGCTGACCACGGATGTGATAGTGGGATTTCCGGGAGAAAGTGATGCAGAGTTTGAGGAGACAGTAAAGTATCTGACCCGGTTAAATCTCTATGAGATGCATATCTTCAAGTATTCACCGAGAAAGGGAACTGTGGCTGCGGCCATGGATAACCAGGTGCAGCCTGAGGTCAAAAATGCCAGAAGTGATGTTCTGCTGGATCTTTCTGAAAAAAATAAAAAAGCGTATGAGGCTGGATTTGAGGGGCAGGAGCTTGAGGTATTAGTTGAGGAAGTTGTCAGGAAAGACGGCAGCGTATACCTGAGAGGACATACGGAGAGATACATGGATGTGCTTATAAATGTCGGTGCGGCTGATATTCCGGAGAGTTTTGTCAACAGCTTTGTATATACAAGGTATACTCAGGATGGCGAATTATATCTTATCTGATCGGTATATGTTCCTTTACATTTATAAGAAATTATATTAGAATGGGAATGTTATATAGATGGTTCGCGAGATAATAACAAGATGAGGACGTGATTTGATGAATAATGAAAGTACACAGAATATTGCCCCTGTGAAAGATACCATAGTGGATGTGCGTGAGATCATAGGAAAGGTATATGAAGCACTTGCTGAGAAGGGATATAATCCTGTAAGTCAGGTGGTCGGTTATGTGATGAGCGGTGATCCGACGTATATCACAAGCTACAAGAATGCAAGAAGCCTCATAATGAAGGTCGAGAGAGACGAGATCATTGAGGTTTTGTTTGAGGACTATATTGAGAACAATTTCAAGTGATCGGGATAGAGGAAAAACATGAGGATACTAGGCTTAGATTATGGAACCAAGACAGTTGGAGTGGCGGTGAGTGATCCACTGGAGATAACGGCGCAGCCGGTTGAGACGATAGAGAGAAAATCGGCAAACAAGCTCAGACAGACACTGGCGCGTATTGAAGCACTCATACAGGCGTACAGCGAGCAGGGAGCGCAGGAGACAGTAGGGAAGATTGTTCTGGGATATCCGAAGAATATGAACAATACTGAGGGAGACCGCTGTGAGGCAACACAGGCATTCAAGGAGGATCTCGAGAGAAGAACCGGGCTTGAAGTGGTCTTATGGGATGAAAGACTTACGACGGTTGAGGCAGAACGCATACTTATTGAGAGTGGTGTCAGAAGAGAGAACAGGAAAACTTATATAGACAAGATGGCTGCTGCGGTAATACTTCAAAGTTATCTGGATTCCCGGTGTGGCGGCTGACTGTGAACGAATATGGTGCATACAGCACTGGAATATGAGGTAAGCATGGCAGAAGACAGAAAAAACAGCATTATATTTGAGACGGAAGATGGTACAGAAGCAGAATTCTATGTGGTTGAACAGACCACTCTTGGCGGCGTGAACTATCTGTTTGTAATTGACAAGTCGGATGACGAATCTTTTCTGATCCTCCGGGAGAACGGCGGAGCTGATACGGATGAGATGGCGGCGTACGATATTGTGGAAGATGAAAAAGAATTGGAGGCAGTTATCAGGATTTTTGATGAGCTGCTGGAGGACGTTGATTTGGAGGTATAAAATTGAATAAGAACAAGAAAGAGTCAGTGAAGATCATTCCTTTGGGCGGTCTGGAACAGATTGGAATGAATATCACTGCGATAGAGTATGAGGACTCTATCATAGTCATTGACTGCGGACTGGCATTCCCTGAGGATGATATGCTTGGTATAGATCTGGTGATTCCGGATGTGACATATCTTAAGGAAAACGCGGACAAAGTCAGAGGACTTGTAGTTACCCATGGACATGAGGATCACATAGGAGCTATTCCTTACATTGAAAAAGAGCTTAATATGCCTATCTATGCGACAAAGCTTACGATGGGCCTGATAGAGAACAAACTGAAAGAGCACAACCTGATGAACAACACTAGAAGGAAGGTTGTGAAGTATGGACAGAACATTAATCTTGGTGCATTCAGAGTAGAATTCATAAGAACAAACCACTCGATAGCCGATTCTGCGGCACTTGCAATATACACACCTGCAGGACTTCTCGTACACACGGGAGATTTCAAGATAGATTATACACCTGTATTTGGAGGAACCATAGATCTCCAGAGATTTGCAGAGCTTGGCAAGAAGGGTGTACTTGCACTTATGGCCGACTCAACAAATGCAGAGAAGGAAGGTTTCACACAGTCTGAGAAGACGGTTGGAAGAACATTTGACAACCTGTTCAACGACAACAAGGATCACAGAATCATCATTGCCACATTTGCATCGAATGTGGACAGAGTACAGCAGATAATCAATTCTGCATATAAGTATGACAGAAAAGTCATAATTGAGGGCAGAAGTATGGTGAATATCATCACAACTGCCTCCGAGCTTGGCTATATAAATATACCAGACAACACACTTATAGACATAAGTCAGATAAAGAATTATCCTGATGAGAAGGTTGTTCTCATAACAACCGGAAGCCAGGGTGAGAATATGGCGGCGCTCTCAAGAATCGCAGCCTCCATACACAACAAGGTGGCGATTAAACCTGGAGATGTTGTCATATTCAGCTCACATCCTATACCGGGAAATGAGAAGGCTGTTTTCAAGGTTATAAATGAGCTTGAGGCGAAAGGTGCACACGTTATATTTGAGGATACTCATGTGTCCGGTCACGCATGCCGTGAGGAACTGAAACTTATATATGCGCTTACAAAACCGAAGTATGCCATACCTGTGCATGGAGAGTACAGACACCTTAAACGTCACGCGGAACTGGCAGTCGAGATGGGTATTCCAAAGGAAAATGTCAAGATCATGACGACGGGAGATGTGCTGGAGATCGGCGAGGATGTATTCAATGTGGTTGGCAAAGTGCCTGCCCAGGGTGTGTTTGTAGATGGCCTTGGAGTTGGCGATGTGGGTAATATCGTGCTTAGGGACAGACAGCTTCTGTCTCAGAATGGTTTGATCATAATAGTTGTCACTTTAGACAGATACAGTAACCAGCTCGTCGCAGGACCGGATATAGTTTCGAGAGGCTTTGTCTATGTGAGAGAGTCTGAGACTTTGATGGAGGATTGCAGGATAACGTGTCAGGAGGCTCTTGACAGATGCCTGAGCCGCGGCGTGACTGACTGGGGAAAAATTAAGTCGGTTATCAAAGATGATATGGGAGAGTTTCTGTGGAAGAGGACTAAGAGAAGTCCTATGATCCTCCCTATAATCACAGAAGTGTAGAAGGGTGAGAATATGACAGATACATTGGAACTGAGCAGACAATTGAACGCGTGCATAAAGGATTCTGATGTGTACAAAAACTATCAGTATTGCAAAGACAAGTTGAGGCAGAAACCGGACAAATTGCAGCAGCTCATGGAATTTCGTAAGAAAAATTATGAAATCCAGAACAATGAAATGCTTGACAATCCATATGATGAAGTGAATAATCTATTCATGGAATATGATTCTATAGTCCATGATACTATAGTCAACGATTTTATAAGGGCTGAACAGAAACTTGTGATGATGATGAAGCTCGTGTATGAACAGATTGCTGACGATCTGGATTTTGACATCATAGAGGAGGACATTCAGTAGTAAGCACATTTGCTGGAATGTATTTGTGAACAAGGAGAATAAATGTTATGGCTATTGATAGTGCAAGAAGTATGAAGAAGGTGCTGAGGTTTCTCACTGGACTTCTCATAAATGTATGTATATTGTTCGTGCTGATCAAAGCATTTTCATATTCATACGATTTTGCGTACCAGGTATTTGCGACGAAAGCGATGGACCCGGGTAGCAACAGAAAGGTTGCGGTACAGATTGTTCAGGATGAGCCGCTTCTAGATGTCGCAGATTCACTTAAAAAGGCAGAGGTCATAGACAATAAATATGCGTTTATACTCAAGGTGAGAATAGGGGGTTATGCCAGCCAGATAAAAGCTGGCACATATCAGCTTGCACCGAGTGATACGAATAAGGAGATTATCGACATAATAACCGGGACAACGGATAATAGTTCTAGCTCCGGTGGAGATGACAGCTCAGAAGAGAGCAGTGAGGAATAGGTGTATGATAACGGATGAGAGACTGGCATCGTTTATCAATTCCTTCAATACAGACTATGATGACGTTATAACGTCCATCAGAAAAGAGGCAGAAGAGAACAGAGTACCTATAATCAGACAGGAGGCGGGCGAGTTTATCAAGTTGCTTATCTTGATGAACAAGCCGAAGAAGATTCTGGAGATAGGTACGGCGGTAGGCTTTTCTGCCATTTTTATGAGTCGGTTTTTGGATGACGATGCACATATAACTACAATTGAGAATTATCCTCCCAGAATAGCAGAAGCAAAGAAGAATTTTGTAAGAGCGGGGGTTGAGAGCAGGATAACTCTTATGGAAGGCGATGCTCAGGAGATACTTCCGGGGCTTGATGAGCAATATGATTTTGTATTTATGGATGCAGCTAAAGGACAATATGGTTGTTTCTTTAGCGAATCGGTGAGACTTCTGAAACCAAATGGCATATTGCTGTGTGACAATGTGCTTCAGGATGGAGATGTGCTTGAGAGTCGTTTTGCTGTGACCAGAAGAAACAGGACGATACACTCGAGAATGAGAGAGTACCTGCATGATCTGACGCATGATCCGCTGCTGGATACTGCAATTCTCAATGTAGGTGATGGCATGAGCCTCAGTATGAAAAAAACTGACTGATGTGTTGGAGGAGAAGAAGATGATAGATAAGAAACCAGAACTGCTTGTTCCGGCAGGAGGATTAGATACACTTAAGGTTGCAGTGGACTATGGTGCGGATGCGGTATATATTGGCGGACGGTCATTTGGACTTCGCGCCAAAGCTGATAATTTCTCTATAGAAGAGATGAGAAAAGGTGTGGAGTATGCACATGCACATGGGACAAAAGTCTATGTCACTGCGAATATATTTGCACATAACTATGACCTTGATGGCATGAAAAAGTATTTTGGCGAGCTTGGATCCACAGGCGTGGACGCTGTGCTTGTGTCTGATCCGGGTGTATTTATGCTTGCAAGGGAGATCATGCCTGATATGGAGATACACATAAGTACCCAGGCGAACAATACCAACTACATGACATACAAGTTCTGGTATGAACACGGTGCGAAGAGGGTAGTGTCGGCCAGAGAACTTTCACTTGCTGAGATAAAAGAGATAAGAGCAAATATTCCGGATGACATGGAGATAGAGTCTTTCATCCATGGTGCAATGTGTATATCTTATTCCGGAAGATGCCTGCTTAGTAATTATTTCACAGGCAGGGATGCGAATCATGGTGCCTGCACACATCCGTGCAGATGGAAGTATTCGATTGTTGAGGAGACCAGACCTGGCGAATATATGACTGTGAATGAGGATGACCGTGGAACATATATATTCAATTCCAAAGACCTTTGTATGATAGAGTATGTGCCGGAGATGGTTGATGCTGGCATAGACAGCCTGAAGATAGAGGGCCGGATGAAGACTGCTTTGTATGTCGCCACTGTGGCAAGGACATATAGGAAGGCGATAGATGACTACTTTGAATCTGAGGAGAAGTATAGGGCGAACATGGACTATTACAAGAGCGAGATAGCCAAATGTACTTACAGGCAGTTTACGACAGGTTTTTATTTTGGAAAGACCGACTCGGATTCACAGATATATGACAGTAACACATATGTTAAGAACTACACCTATATTGGAACTGTAAGGCAGACTGCGGAAAACGGATTCGTGTTCTTTGAACAAAAGAACAAGTTCACTGTGGGAGAACTTGTTGAGGCGATGGGATTTGACGGAGAGAACATAGAATGTAGAGTCGAGGCGATATATAATGAAGACGGTGAGAGCATGGAGTCGGCGCCGCATCCTAAACAGCAGCTCCGTGTAAAGCTGGATAAGCCGCTTGATGCAGGAATGATAATTAGAAGAAAAGAGTGACTTAAAGGGGTGTCTGGATTATTGATCCAGGCATCCCTGCAGTTTTTTTAAAGCTTTCTTTTCAATCCTTGACACGTATGATCTGGATATGCCAAGAAGCATGGCTGTCTCTTTCTGAGTCATTGGTGGGATGCTGCCCAGACCATATCTCAGGTTTATGATCTTCTGTTCTCTTTCGGTCAGAAGTTTTGTTATACAGGATGGGAGGGCCGTGAGATGGTCGGAGTGGATCATATTGTCCAGCGGGCTTGCGCTGCCCTCACTTATGATGTCCATTATGACGATCTCGTTTCCCTCTTTGTCAGTGCCGATTGGCTCGTACATGGACACTTCCCGGGATTTCTTTTTTTCCTGACGCAGAGCCATGAGAAGTTCATTTTCAATACATTTGGCTGCGTAGCCTGAGAGCTTGCAGCCTTTGTCAGGTTTGAAAGTATCGATGGCTTTGATGAGCCCGATGGTACCAATTGATATAAGATCCTCTGGATCTCTCACGGCAGAATTGTATTTCCTGGCAATATGGGCAACCAGACGCAGATTGTATTCAATCAGAACCTGACGTGCGCGGTTGTCACCCTCTGCACAGAGCGCTATATACTTTTTTTCTTCATCGGGAGTTAAGGGATTTTTGAATGCTTCCATGATGATCATATGCTCCCGCTTGTAGTCGAAAAGAGTCGAAATACCTGAAAAATGTATACTCAACCTGATAATATTTTATGTTCATTGTGCAGAAATAGTGCAAGTCCATATGATAAAGTATCATTTTTCTGATAAAATTATAAAAAAATGTGCCAAAATATGTACAAAATGTTTAAAATGTGAAAATACTGTGATATAATACTTTTGGTATTTTGAAAAAATAGGTAGATTGTGCATAAAAAAGGAGAGATAAGAGGAGGTTATACAGAGAATGCGATTAAGCGTGGGACGTAAGAAGATCAGAATTGGAGATGTTCTTGTAGCGGCAGGAGCGATAACGGAGGAACAGCTTCAGGAAGGACTTGCAAAGCAGAAAGAGACTGGCAGAAAGCTGGGTAATGCGCTTGTTGATCTTGGGTTTATAAGTAACGATATGCTGATCACCGTGCTTACAACCCAGTTGGGAATAGATTATATAGAACTCAAGGGTGCAAAGATTGAGGATAAAGTCATACATATGGTGCCGGAGAGTATGGTCACGAAATATCAGGCTATTCCTATAGAGGTCGATCCTGACAACCCGAATATCCTCAAGGTTGCCATGGCAGATCCTATGGATATCATGGCTATGGATGATATAGGACTTGTGACGAATCTTCAGGTTGAGCCTATGCTGGCTTCCGAGGAGGCTATAAGGGCAGCTATAGACAAGTACTATGGAAGTGCACAGGCTATGGAGGCTGCAGAAGCTTACAGACAGGAACAGCAGAATTCTCTGGGAGATGGTGACGAAGAGGATGGCAACGATGAGATTGATAATTCGCCTATCGTTCTCCTGGTTAAACAGATAATAGAAGGTGGAGTAAGACAGAGAGCATCTGATATCCATATTGAAGCTCTGGAGAACAGCGTAAGAGTCAGATATAGAATAGATGGTGCGCTTAAACAGGTTATGTCGTATGATCTGAGTATTCTGCCTGGTATAACAGCCCGTATCAAGATCATCGGCGGAATGGATATAGCAGAGAAGAGAAAACCTCAGGACGGTCGTATCACCATCATGGTTGACAGAAGAGAGTTTGATGTCCGTGTTTCTATCCTCCCTACAGTTTTCGGAGAGAAGACGGTTATGAGACTTACATCCAAGGATGGTCTTACCAAACCTAAGAGTGCCCTTGGTTTCGATGCTGAACAGGAGAAGGTATTTGACAATATCCTCAGCAACCCACATGGAATTATCCTTGTAACAGGTCCGACAGGATCAGGAAAATCAACAACCCTTTACACGTCGCTCAGTGAGCTGAACACAGAGGATGTTAACATCATCACTGTTGAGGACCCTGTCGAGGCGAATATAAACGGTATCAATCAGGTTCAGGTTAACAACAAGGCAGATATGACATTTGCAGCAGCTCTTAGATCTATCCTCCGTCAGGATCCGGATATCATCATGATAGGAGAGATTCGAGATGGTGAGACTGCGGGAATAGCAGTACAGGCCGCTATCACGGGACACTTGGTTGTGTCGACACTGCATACGAACTCAGCTGCCTCAACCATCACCCGTCTTATAGATATGGGAATTGAGTCTTATATCGCTGGTGATGCCGTAGTTGGAGTTATCGCACAGAGACTTGTGCGAAGACTGTGTACTACATGTAAACAGCCTAGACTTGTGGAGGATGAAGAGAGAGTACAGCTCGGTGTTTCAGCGGACGAAGAGGATGTAATCATCTATGAGCCTCAGGGTTGTCCACTCTGCAATGAGACCGGATATGCAGGACGTATCGGTGTGTATGAGATGATGCCGGTTTCGAGAGAACTGCAGGCGGTCATAGCATCAGGTGCAACCGCAGATGTTATAGAGAAACAGGCGCTCAAGGAAGGAATGCTCACACTGAAGATGGGAGCTGCAAAGCATGTGCTTGACGGAATCACATCTATAGCAGAGATGAACAAGATAGTTCACAGCACGGTGACAATTGCCGAAGGTGTGGATATGGGAGAACTTTAAAAGATATATAATAATCGAAATTATATATATATGAAATTATTAATGCAAAAGGGAAAGGAAGGGACAAAGATATGTTAGACATGAAGGAATTGCTTGCCTTCTCTGTGGAAGCTAAAGCATCGGATGTTCATATAGCTGTAGGCATCCCGCCGAAGCTCAGGATCAATGGTAAACTTACGGAGGTTGAAGTTCCACCTCTTTCACCATCAGATGCGGCAGAAGCTATAGCGTCTACCATGAAGGACAGACACAAAGCAATACTCCAGGACAGAGGAGAGGTTGACTTCTCATTTGACTCGCCAGAGACTGGACGTTTCCGAGTAAACGTATTCATGGACAGGGGAAACATGGCAGCCGCATACAGACGAGTTGAGACCCAGATTCCAAGACCTGATCAGCTTGGAATTCCAAGAGAAGTTGTTGAACTTTACAAGAGAAAGAGAGGACTTGTACTTGTAACAGGACCTACAGGATCGGGAAAATCAACTACACTTGCTTCTATTATTAATAAGGCGAATGAAAATCTGACAGATCATATCATCACACTTGAGGATCCTATAGAGTACATTCACCATCACAATAAGGCGATAGTAAACCAGAGAGAGGTTGGAATGGATACCCTCAGTTATGCGAATGCACTTAGAGCTGCACTTCGAGAGGATCCGGATATCATCCTCGTAGGAGAGATGCGAGACCTTGAGACAATCTCCACAGCTATCACCGCAGCCGAGACCGGACATCTGGTATTCTCGACACTGCATACAATAGGAGCGGCAAGTACGATCGACCGTATCATTGATATCTTCCCTACAAACCAGCAGCAGCAGGTAAGAGTTCAGCTTGCGATGGTTCTTGAGGGAGTTATATCACAGTCACTGCTTCCAATAGCAAGCGGCAACGGCCGAGTGGCAGCATTCGAGGTTATGCTTGCTTCACCGGCTATTCGAAGCCTTATCCGAGAAGCTAAGACTCACCAGATCCAGTCCACTATTCAGACAAGCCGTGCACTCGGAATGATAACGATGGATGATGCACTTTATGAATTGTATGCATCAGGCACAGTTACAAGAGAGATGGCCATGACATATGCTCAGGATCAGCAGTATCTGAGAAAGAAGATGAATGGCCAGTAAGATATGGTATAATGTATTGCAATATGGTGATATGTAGAATTATTGACAAGAAGCATTGTGCATTTGTTCCAAAAGTTAATGCACCAATAATTAAATGTTGATAAAGTTTACATAGTATAGTAAGATATTTTACATATAATTTATGTTGCAATATTATGCTTTTAAAGTGTAAATGCAGGAAAACGTAAGAATATTAAGATTGGGTCGGAGGAGAGACAATGGCAGTATTTAATTACAAGGTTGTTGACAGAGATGGTAAGAACAAAAAAGGTACCATCGAGGCCCCAAACAGAGACGGTGCGGAGAAGAAGCTCAAGTCGGAAGGATATTCCATCATGAGCCTCACAGAGCAGAGCAGTCCGTTGGGGAACATAGGATTTAAGAAAAAGGTTAAATCCAGAGATTTGGGTGTATTCTGTAAACAGTTTTCAGCGGTTATCAAAGCCGGTGTTACGATCATATCAGCACTTGAGCTGATGGGAGATCAGATTGAGAACAAAACTCTCAGAAAAGCTATAGCAGATGCACGTACATATGTTGAGAAGGGTGGAACACTTGCGGATGCGTTCAGAGTGAATCCTGATGTATTCCCTCCTATCATGATCAACATGGTTGCCGCAGGTGAGATGTCAGGTAATCTGGAGATCTGTCTTGACAGACTTGTGGAACATTTCGAGAAGGATAACGCACTTACATCCAAGATCAAGGGTGCCATGACATATCCTATCGTAGTTCTCTGTGTTATGGTTATAGTTATTATAGTAGTGCTGGTGGCCGTTATTCCTAACTTTGCCAGCATGTTTGAGGATATGGGAACACAGCTTCCGTTTGCGACGAGAGCCATGATGGCTGCCGCAGACTTTGTGAAGTATAAGTGGTGGCTGCTCATCATCATAGTTGCAGCGGTTGTGTTCGGAGTCAAGTTCTTCAAGAAGACACCGTTTGGCGAACAGCTCTTTGCTAATATGGGACTTAAAGCTCCTATATTTGGACCTTTGAATGTCAAGACAGCATGTTCGAGATTCGCCAGAACCATGAGTACACTCATGGCATCAGGTATATCGATGATAGATGCTGTTGAGCAGGTTGCAAAGATGATGGACAACAAGATCATCAGAGACGGACTTCTTGATGCTAAGGTTCAGGTATCCAAGGGCGTACCGCTTTCAAAGCCACTCAAGGATATGGAGATGCTTCCACCGATGCTCTCAGCCATGACTAAGATCGGTGAGGAGACAGGAGATATAGAGGAGATGCTCAGCAAGGTTGCAGATTACTACGATGAAGAGGTAGAGGCGGCAACCAACGCACTGACATCAGCCATGGAGCCTATGATCATGGTTGTTCTGGCATGTATCGTCGGAATGATAGTTGCAGCCGTATATGGTCCTATCATGAGTATGTACGATGCCATGGATCAGTACTAGAAGGTATCATATAGAAACTATATGTTACTATAGAGCAAGGCTTTCCTGGAAGTCCTGACCCGGAGTCTGGGAAAGACAGATTATGATTAAGTCCGGTAGTACGAGGATGCCGGTTTAATATAGTGCGAGAGCACAACATACAACAACAAACAACAAACAACTAAAAAGGAGAGTAAAATTATGAAGAAAAACAACAAAGGTTTCTCACTCGTAGAGTTAATTATCGTTATTGCTATCATGGCAATCCTTGCAGGAGCTCTTGCTCCAGCACTTATCAAGTACATCAACAAGTCAAGAAGATCAACAGATGTACAGAATGCTGATTCACTTAGAACAGCTCTTCAGACAGCACTTTCAGATCCAGATGCAGCAGATGCTAACGCAGCTAACAACAACGCAGTTCAGTCAGCAAGTACAATCACAAGCTCAGCAACAGATGCTTTCTTAAAGGAAGTTTACAGCATCGTTGGTAGCGCTTCACTTAAGACAAAGTACGCTCCTAAGGGTGGTCCTAACGCTGGACAGACATTTGGTTTCTCAGTAGATCAGGCAACAAACGAGGTTAAGGTTTTTGCCGATACAGCTGGTACATATGAGCTTTCACCATCAACATGTACAGCATGGTCTAAGTAATAGCTGGCGATAGTAAACACTATCTCGAGTAAACAAAAAGTGGATATATCGTGTGAGTTGATACTTATCACAACAATTTCATTCACCTCGTAAGAATATGGATGTGATGGTGTTTGACAGGATAGTATTCACACATAATAAAGCTTGTTACGCAACAGGTGCCATGGGTGCCTGTTGCATAATTAAGCTTTTGCAGTCAGGAGTGATATGCTTGCGATGACGCTACCAGACAAGCGGTGCAAAGCTCGCGGCAACGTAACTTATGGCGGCAACTGGCTTACTTAAGTAGAGCTGGTACTTATTTTTTTCGGTGAGTTTCTTCTATATAAAAGGGTCATTATGTGGAAGAGATGAACTATTAAAAGGGTGACAGAATGTTGACCTTTATTCAGCAGATTCTGCGGCAGCGGAATGTGTTGTGACAATTTATGTGAATGGGGTGAACAGCGGTAAGCTGGTACTCAAGCAAATACAAAACTACTGATTAGCGAGGGAGGCTATTAAAATGGCGAGTAATAACAAAGTTTTAACAATCGACATTACAAATGAAAGTATTACAATCGTTGAAGTTACACCTTCAAACAAAAAACAGTCAACGATCCACAACGCTATCATCTTCGAGACACCGGAAGACGCCTATGAGGATGGAGTGATCAGAGACAAAGAGAGAATAGCAGAGGCAATCAAGTCTCAGCTCTCAGCAAATGGAATAACAAACAAGAACGCAATATTCGTTCTTACCTCTACAAAGATCGTTAACAGAGAGGTCCTTGTACCTTTCGTTAAGGAGAACAAAATCAAAGGAATTATTAATGCGAACTCATCAGAGTATTTCCCTGTTAATATAGAGGATTACGTGGTGTCTCACTCAGTTCTTGAGACAGTTACTGATGAAGAGAATAACAAGCAGCTCAGAGTCCTTGCAGTTGCTGCACCTGAGAATATGGTTAGATCATACTATGATCTTGCAGCTCTCGCAGGACTGAAAGTAGTAGCGCTTGACTATATTGGTAATGCAATGCTTCAGTTGATCAAGACTCAGACAACAGAAGCTATGACAACTATGGTAATCCAGTTGGGTAGCGAATCAACCGTACTCAACATCGTAAAAGGAGATACACTCCTTCTTCAGAGAACAGTTCCATACGGTACCAACGTGGTGGTAAACGAAGTGATGGATGCAAAGGGCGTAGATGCAACTACAGCTATGACTCTTCTCCAGAACGAGAGACTTCTCACAGTTGATTTTGATGACAATGCCATAACAGGAGCATTCAGATATCTTATCAACAACATCGGCCGTGTGATGGACTTCTTCACATCAAAGAATCCTGATAAGCCTATAGACGATGTATTCCTCACAGGTGATGGAGCCCTTATAAAGGGAATCGATGGCTTGTTCAAGGTTCAGCTCAATGTATCGACAAGAGTAATGGATACATTGTACAATATCAAGTTTGATCCAAAGATTGATCTTAAGATTTATAACCCTGTATACCTCATGGTTCCGATCGGTGCTGCTTTTGCACCTATGGGATTTGAGCTTAACGAGGCTGGAGCAAAAGCTGGTGCAAGCAGTGTGGATACAACCCCGCTTGTTATAGCATTCCTTATCATCGCAGTTCTTGTTGCCGGCGGAGTTACAGCTTATTCATTCATAGCGAAGAATAAAGCTCAGTCCAAGCTCGACCAGGTAAACAGAGATATCGCTTCTATACAGGATATTGAGCAGATCGTTCAGGCTTACAATGATGCACAGAACATCTACATGGATGCACAGAACATGTACAGCTATACAGAGAATCTCAACGAGAACGTTGGAACTCTTATCACAGAGCTCGAAGACAAGATGCCAAAGGGAATCAGCATAACAGCTTTTAATTCTTCAGCTTCAAGCGTTGATTTCACAGGCAACACAAAGACATATGAGGATATAGCAGCGTTTGCAATTAACCTCAAGGAGATCGATTGTATAGACAACACATTCATCCAGTCAGTTACTGAGAACAGTGATGAGCAGTCAAAAGATGTTACATACGACTTCACAGTTACATGTGTATACAAGGATGCGAATGCTGATACTACAGAGACAGCTGACGCAGAAGTATCAGTCAATTAAGGAGGGACGATTATGGACTCAATTACAAAGGGACAGAGAAATCTATTATTATTCATACTTGGTATAGCTATTCTCGTTGTACCAATCAGATTCTTCGCAATGGACAATTTCAGTGAGAAGAAGTCAATAGACAGCGAGGCAAATGAGAGACAGAATTATTACAATGATCTGCTTGCAAAGAATGCAGACAGACAGAAATATGTAGATGATACAGAGAAGTATAAGAGTGACTATGAGGCAGTCATTGCCCAGTTCCCATCAGAGCTGTATCAGGATAACACAATCATGTACTTACAGAACGTAAAGGATAAGTATAAGTTCAACTTCCCGACAGTAACCATGGGCGAGGAGACACTGTTCTACACACTTGGATCAGGTGCGGTAGGTGATGTAACAGTTGACAATACAGCTGCGGATGCTGCTGCAACTACAGGCGATGCGACTCTTGGTGATACAGCAACAGCTTCATCAGGTTATAACTGCTATTCAGCATCATTCCCTGTATCATATGAAGGTGATTACAAGGATATCAAGGATGTGATTGATTACATCAAGAATGGTGAGAACAGAATGACACTTGATGAGGTTAGTATATCATTCAATGATCAGACAGGTAAGTACGAAGGAGATATGACTATCACTTCATACGCTGTAAATGGTGAGGACAGAACTACAGATCATGCTGATGTAAATGTACAGATTGGTACAAATAACATCTTCGGAAACCCAACAGTTAAGTCAACTACAACGACTACAACAACAAGCGCTGAGTAGATGTTAGAACACTGAATGGAGTGAATAAATTAAATGGTAAAATCAAATAACAAAGGCTTTAGTTTGGTAGAGTTAATAATCGCCGCAGCCGTGTTTGCCATTCTGGTTTACCCTATAACGAATGCTCTTATAGCGGCCACGAAAACAACTACTACTTCCACAAAGAAGCAGTATGCTGTTGAGAAGGCCGAGGAGATAATGGAGAATTTCAAGACCGCTGATCTTGGAGATAAGGTAGCACTTCCTGATGATAATGGAACCAAGACATATACTTTTACAAAGGGAACATCATCATCAGACACCATTACACTTCCTGACTCGAAAGCCATATCATATACAAATACAGCGTACACATGCAACGATATTTCCATAGGAAAGAACTACGAGAAATATACATGTACTGTAGAAGTAAATGATGCTGGATATCAGGTTTTGAAGAATGGTTATGTGCTTACAAGTCATGACGGCAGCAATGCTACATTCAAGACTGGTGAAGGTGGTTCTGCACTTCAGACAAATATAACTGAGTCAGGAACTATCAGAAATCTTGACAGCAAGCAGTCAGCGATCATTGTTGGTGCGACATACAACACCACAGCAGCTGGGCATAACCTTGACAACCTGGCATATCAGTATTTCCTTGACGAGAAGCTTGCAATTCTCAAGGATTATGACGTTCAGTACAACCATTATCTTTCAGGTGGTGGAACCTTTGATGAGGATCACTTCCAGAAGAACACGACTATAAAGATTACAAAGCTTGGAAAGACATATACAGTTGAGTGTATAGTAGATTATACAGATTACACGAGTGTATCTGTTATCAGATCAAAATATGTCAATTCAGGAAAGAATGTATATAAACCATCGACTACATATGGAGATGGCGTAGTATATAAGAAAGAGTTTGAGAACGAGATACCTCCTATATATCTGCTGTATGTACCTGCGATATATAATGGTGCGTACTGTACAACAGACAACATCACAGTAGATAAGGCTGGAATCTCAGACGACGCAAAGGTATATGTATTTGAGTCAACAGCAGAGCTGAGCAGCACATACAGAAAGATTATCTGTGAGCAGTTCGGTGTCAGCAAGGTGGGGGATCTCACATATACAAATGCATCTAAAAACACAAAGATGAAGGATGTAAAGGTCAGAATGAAACTTGCAGCTGGAACTGATACAACGGGACTTGATATTTTTGCAAACTTTGACTTTGACAACGATAATTCAGATTTCAATGTAAAGAACCTGGATGCTGATGAGAGTGGCAATATATATATGTATGAGATAAAAGTCACACTCACAGACAGTGAGGGTAAAAAGACAGTAGTTACGGGAACAAGGGGGAAATAGCAGATGATTAAGAGATTAAAACGCAAGCTTAAGCATACTGATGATCATGGATCAAGTTTCGTCCTTGTAATCATTGCTACAACCTTCATGTGTATACTTGCAGCAGCACTCCTTATGGGTGCCTACATGACATACAAGCTGAAGTATTATAAGCTGAACAGTCTGAACAACTTCTATGAGGTTGAGACCGCTCTTGATGAGATATATGCAGGTGTAGGTGCTGCGACAAATGAGCACCTTTACTCAGCATATACGACCACCGCAGAGCTTGTTGTTGTATACGATACAAAGAAGAATGAGTATACAACAATAGACAATGACGAGGCCAATGAACTGTTCAAGAAGCTTTTTATGACAGGTTTCATAGCAGACGTAAACTATAAGAACATCAGGAATGTGACAGATACGTTCCAATCATTTATATCTAATGAGTATGATGCCTCATTAAATCCTAACGGTGTAAAGCTTGATACTTCCAACCTGAAACTCATATATACAGATGAGGCTGGAAAGAAGTCAACACAGTATTACACTGCGAAGGGAACATCGAAGATAGAGAGAGAACCGGGATTCTCAAATGATAAGGTTAAGAATGTAACATTCAAGAATGTATGTCTGAAGAGATCGATAGCTCTGTCAGGTGCCGAGGCTGCAACGACATCCGGCACATATGAGCAGTCTATCACAACAGATATAGTTCTCTCTGAGCCGGAGTATAATGTATCGTTTGATTCAAGCAGTACAACAACCAATTCTCTGTATGAGTATGCAATCCTTGCAGATATGGGTCTTGAGGTAGGCGATGATGATGATACAATGGCAACAGATCTTCAGATAAAGGGAAACATATATGCAGCCAGTGATTACTATAACAAGGATTACAATGACGCTGCGGCTACAAAGGTAACTGGAAAGTATGACAGAACAGGCGCTACAAAGTGGGGAAGCACCATCGACAGTACTTATTCAGGAATCTTTGCAAATGGTAAGAACACAAAGCTTACACTTAACTCAGATGTTGTTATCTGCCCTGGATCACTCGCAGCATACAACGGAGCGCAGGTAAGCGTGTCAGGACGTTCTGGTACTTTGTCAGAACTCTGGACAGACAATATTGTTATCGGCGGCAAGGAGAACGGAACGATCAAGGCAGCTGCAAATGCATATGTATTTGATGATACCGAGCTCAACGCTGAGAATTCAAGCCTTATGTTTACACAGGGTAATTACTTCGGCTACAGCTACAATGCCAATGATACAAGAAGTCTTAATTATCTCAGAAAAAATGGATGGCTTGCAACAGGATATAAACTTAGATCACACTTTAGTGACAGTGCGATCATAGTAAATGGTAAGGATTCAACACTTGATCTTGAGAAACTTAACTCCCTGTATATAGCAGGTAAGTCATATATCGAGTTCTCAAAGGTTGCAACATCAAGTCTTGCAGAGAATCAGACAGAGATCACTGTTGATGACAATGCAGATTATGCATTCACATCTCTTACAGATTATTCAACAGGTCAGTCTCTCGATGTAAAGACAAACCAGTTGATGTTCCTTACACAGTGGGCAGTAGTGCCAAATTCCGAGAAGACAGATGATGATACAGGAATCACAACAGTTCAGCTTAGATTCCCTAAGACATTATCAGCAAGCACAACGGACGTAACAGATAGAAATCTCAAGATAGAAGAGATGTATAAAGTGTTTGAAGATCCTGAACAGAAAGAACTCCGGGTGTCAGCTATCAAGCAGACTGTTTCGGGTCATGACTACTATTATCTCTACATTGAGCCAGGTGAGGATTCAAATGGAATAAGCAATGCAGAAAAATTTGTAGATACATACTATGATCTTCTTGGCGATGCTTTAAATGGTGATTATTACACAGACACCCTTAACTATAATGTGAGAAATTATGAGAATTTCCAGGTTAAGCTTGTTCTTCCAACAGTGGATAAGATCAATGCCAGTGGCGCTGTGACTGATCAGAATAGAGATGATACATTGTTCCTTAGAAAGTCAACAGACACGACAATGGATGTATCAAAATCTTTCGAGAATGCATCTACAAGCAAGGTATTTTCAGGAATACTTGGAAATAAGGGCACTGATGTGAACAAGCAGACACTTAACGATCTCAAGGCAGATGCACTTAAGCTTGCCGGTTCTGCAACTTCAAGTGATGAAGAACAGACAAGTACATTCCTTTCATATATGTATATCAATATGAAGGACCATCTGTCAGTACTTAACAAAGTGGATGAAGCAACAAAACTTTCAGAGAATGCATGGGATATAGTTAAATATACTTCCTCATCATCAGGTTATTCAAGTTCATATGATAAGGACAAAGATACATATTCATATGATTACAGTATAACACCGCTCAATACATATGTTGATTATGGCTATATATTCAGCAAAAATCTTTCTGTTGATGAGACGATGGGTGCAGCAGATAAGAATGATGCCAAGACGATTATCATCAATTCAGGTGATGTTGTCGTAAGTGCCAATAATTCTGACAGTTCATTCCAGGGAATAATAATTGCCGGTGGAGATGTAAGATTTGATCAGTCAGTTAAGTCATTCAGAGGTATGATCATAACAGGTGCAAAACTTATAGTTGATCACAATATGACGATATCTGCTGATGCAGCATTTGTGGCAAACCTTCTTGAGCTTTGCTCAGAGAGCTCAGATGCAAATGTAAAGCTCATCACAACAGATGTACTTAAGAATTATGATTCTACAAAGAATTCAGGCAACACAGAGGTTACAGGAGTATCCATATCTGATATCTCTTATGAAGATATTCTTGAGTTCCAGAACTGGAAGAGAAATGTCGAATAGGGGGTGCAGTGAATGAGAGATAGATTAAAGAATAACAGTGGTTACACTCTTGTTGAGATGATCCTGGTTATCGCAATAATACTCATCATGTCCGGTGGAGCGATGCTTACGGTATCAGCCATAAGAACATCACAGGCGACATCCTCTATGCAGAGATTTGATGATGAGATAGCCGCACTTGAGATGAGAACAAAATCACTTGAAGTGGGAAAGGCTATGAAGATTGTTCAGAATGGTGCAAACTACGAGATCTACTACGGAACATGCACTGATGGCAATGCCAGCACATTTACTGCTGATTCCACAAAGGCTGATGCAATACTTGAGAGAGTCACAATTTATTATGCAGAAGACTACAACTCAGATGGGGTATCAACACCTCTCACATCTGCTGTTGTACTTGTCAGAAAATCTGATGGAGAAGTGATTTCAGGTTATGGAGAGTACAGATTCTGCAAATACAACACAACAAGTACAGTCGGCAGAGTAACACTTAACAGGTATACCGGCGGACATACTTATGGAAAGAATTAGGGGGTGTGAAGAATATGTATAAGAATAAAAACAAAGGCTTCACATTCATAGAACTGATACTTTACATGGCTATACTTGGTATATTCATGGTAGCAGTTATGACACTTGTTGGATCGACAGTTGCGTCACATAAGAAACTGAAATCCAGACAGAAGCTCGAGACACAGGCCAGTGAGGCTTATGATACTATAAGTGATATGCTTATGGGGGCTAGTGATGTCAGAATCAATGGAGATGGTTATGTCGGATCAGGTACTTCATATTCTAAGGTCACAGCAAGCTTCATAGTGCCTGATGATACTATGGAAAAAGCAGTGGCGGCAGGCAAACTTACATATAAGAAGGGACCTGCTGGTGATGTGACACAGGATATTGCTGTTAAAAGTGGTGCTGGTGTTGCAGTTACAGGCAGTACTACATGCTATGATATTTCTGATGTGAAACCTTTTGCCAATGAGGGATCTTCAAAGGATCCAGAGACATTTATAGACACAAAATATCTGTGGATACAGTATTCATCTTCACTTAACGAGACGGCATACTGTACTATCGGATATGATGAGACTAATAAAAAACTGTATATATACAGAACTCAGTTAGCTGATACAGCCCGCGAACAGGCTGAGGTATATCTTAAGAGCGGCGATGACGGAAAGGTTAGAGCAGCGAAGGCAGTTCTTGATCCTTGTACCAAGTTCGTTGATGTGAAGACAGAGAAGGGTACAGTTCTTGCTAACAATGTTGAGAGTTTTAGGCTTCAGGTAAATCCTGATGATGGTAGTATAGCAGTCACAATAGGCTTAAAGGATTCAAAGACAGATGAGAAGTACGAAGTAACAAGTGTTGTAGGTCTTAGAAATTCATTTGTGCTGAAGAAGCATGAGTGGAACTAATAGAGGAGGATAATACAGTGTTTAAGAATAAAAAGATAGTCTTATCATCTATAGCTATTATATTCGCACTTGTAGTCAGCTCTATATTTGTGAATTATACACTGGCTAATTCCGATTCTCAGGCTTCTGTGAGCGATGCAACTGGAAGTGGCACCACGACAGGACTGACAGGTCTCTCCAATATCGATCTGGCAATAGAGAATTCCAATAATGCCGGAAAGAAAGCAACGGGTGAGGATAAGTATCGAATTGTTCAGATCGTATCTGATGATTATGCAGCCAATGCTGCCATGGATACTCAGCTCACAGAGACAGTTACAGATTCTGCCTTTACTGGTGATGCAAAGAAACTTACAGGATATGACTCAACCACATATCTGTGGAGATACGTGTATGCTGGTGAGTATTTCAGAAAAGCGGTATTCAATGGATATAAGACGATAGATGCAAATATGGCAGAGGGAGCTGTAACTCTTACTACATGTACCATCAGTCAGCTCAACAAGATGGATAAGAGTGCACAGACAATTCTTAATCAGGCAGATTTCATCTATATATGGGCAAACAGTGCATCGGATTATGCGAGCAAGAGCAATGATCTGTGTGAGGATCTGTATAATTGGCTGGATGCATATGCGACTGCCAATTCGCATCCAATTGCTATGTGTACAGGAACCTTGTGTACAAGTGAGCCTGGAAATATAACAGGAAACAATGATGATTTCAGAATGGGTGCTCTGGCATATAAGCTCATTACAAAGGGTGCGGTTGCAAGATATGACAATGTACTTGTAACTGACGCAGATTTCTTCAAGACATTATATGAAGAGGCTGATGATAATAATGAGCCGACACCGGATATAGAGAAGACAAAGTATACAATTTCAGATTTCATATTGAAGGCTGAGAGAACAGCCAGTCAGGGTGGAAGTGATTACCTCAACTTCGGAACATACTACAAGTGGTATGATGGGGTATCTATCACAGACTTCCTGGACGGCAATGTCCCGGATAATATTACAGATTCCACCTATGATAAGGCCGGATCAAGATCAGGACTTACGGGTGACAAGAAAGTCTGGAATTTTGATAATGCAAAGATACTTATAATTTCAGAGGATGGTACAGGCAGTGCGATGTTCTCAGAAATTAAGGATAGTAATAGTGGTAACAGTGCAGAGACTTCTGCCGGAGATTACAAGTTTGATGATGCTACACAGACCTGGAAGTCTGTTGAGAAAGCACCAAACAGTGAACTCACAGGTCATATGTATGCAAACGGTACATCATCAAGTGGTACCGGTATATCAAAATATGTGCCTAGTGGAGCTGACATATACGTGCTTGACAGCAATGATATAGTAGATGCTCTTACAAATGGCGGGGTAGCATACAGCAATATGTCTCTTGCAAGTTCAGCTTATATGGATGTCCAGACAAAGACAGTAAGTGGTACTGTAAGGTGTACAGATATGGCACTGGATGATTATGGTCTGGTGGTAGGCGATGTAAACCTTTGCGCATATCTTATTATCGAGGATGGAACAGATCTTCATATTGCGGGAAGTTCTGCAGATGAGATGATCATGTGTCCACTTGAGGAAAAGGAGATTCCAAAGCTCGATGCTGATGGCAACGAGGTTAAGGACCAGGATGGCAACACAGTAACAGAGGTTGTGTATACATACAGTTTTCCAAAGCTCAATCCTAACTACAACTACAGAGTAGTTATAGGAGGAGATGATGGATTTAGTTCTGACGACTTCACAGTTGGAATATCACAGGATGCTGGTAAGGTTCTTGAGGATAATGAGAACGAATGTGTATATGACTTCAGCATCAAGGCTGCTGAGGAGGACAATGTAGCCGGATATGTATATAGAACAGATGCAGATGGCAATGAAAATGCAACAGTAGTTGTCACATATAATGATTTCATGGCTAATGTTGGAGTTGACGGTCTTGGTTATGCTTACAAGAACGATCTGCTCTATGAAGGATTCGATCTTTCAGACGCATCAAAGGTTGCTGAGTATGTAAAGAAGCTTCACGATGCGTACACTCAGACACAGACAGGATTGGTAAGTGACAATCCAGATAAGGTGGATCTCACACAGTTTGACTTTATCTTCATTGATAAGGGTACATACAACAAAGAGATCGGTCAGGATGTGTTCAAGGCGCTTGTGAATGGCGTTGAGAGTGGTCAGTATTTTATAGTTTCATCTAAGGCAGGAGATGGCAAGGGATCAGGCTCCGGTAATGGTGACGATGATACTACACCTGGTATTCCAGTTATCACAAGTCCATCGGCTAAGGCTGTTGCGGATGTGATCAATGCAAGTGTATATCGTGATGGAGCAGACAATAAGTTCAAGGTTTTGGAGATACAGCCGGATTATCCTATTGACCTGGATGTGGCAGCACTCAATCAGTCTGTTTCAACAGCATATTCAACTAGAAGTGATGGAACAACACCTATCACAGGAGACTATTACACAGTCCCTTCAGATGTTGTAAATGGCAAGTCTAAGGAAGAGCTTGCAGCAAAGACGGAGTATTATGATTTTGACCTTACAAAGGCAAAGATAGCTTATGCGGTAGATGGAATTTCATACGGTGATATAAGTCTGACACAGGTTTCAACTGAGCAGCTCATCGGTATGAAGGAGAATATCGCAGCAACTTATGATCTTGTATATATCGGCGGTGACATAAGTGCGATGGACAGAAATCCTGTCGAGATGTACAAGGGACAGTGTGATATAGGTAATGCAACTTCAGGATATACATATCAGATATTCCCAACATTCATTATGTACTATCACACAGGTACACTTAGTCAGTTACAGAGTGCTTCAACATATAGTCCGGATACGGCACCTATATCAGGAAGTACAGAGATGATGGCTTCACCATATGTTGGAAGCAAGTATTATAAGACAACATACCTTGCAGAGAATGGTAACGATCTCACAAAGACAAAGTATGATGAGCTTGTATCATATATGGCATCCGGCAGACCGGTTATGGTCAGCGATGAACTGACAAGCGTATATGAGAAGATGCAGGGAACAAATGCAAATGGAGAGGGCTTATCAATGAATGAGCTTCTTCAGGGATATTGGTACAACAATGGAAATCTTGAGAGAAAGAACTATTATCTTGATCCATCTTCCAGAATGTACGAGCTTGTAGGCACATTATATGCAAGACATAACGGAGCAAATGGTTCAAATGTTCTCTGGGGATTCAACAACAATGCTACACAGTATATAAGCGATGTAGATGGTAAGTTTGGCAACAGCTTATGGACGATGTACGTTCCTGCAAACAGCCAGAACGGAAGCGGAATACAGAATATTCTGGACAGCGATGCTCAGAAGAAGAGCTGGTACAAGGGTACAAACGGTGGAACTGTATATTATAACTACAAGGTTGTATGGGATGATCTAACATCAGCATCCATCAACAAGCTTGTATCAGGCAGTTCACATAGAACGAGGCTCACAGTTACAGAAAAGCCTGTGACATATCAGCAGGGTATAGAGTCTACATACATCAAATCGAACAGAATGTCGTTTACATTCAGAGTTGATGGTGATGATCCAACATATAGTTATAAGCTGTATGTCGATGTAGATAAGAATACCAAGTTTGAGAGCTCAGGTCAGGATGTATGCCTTCCAGGAACAGTTACAGCGGGAACTGACAAGTCAGTTACAGTAACACTTGACACAGAGTTCTTCGGATCTGCCGCATGGTATCTGGAGATTACCAACAGAAGCGGTGACGTAATTGCCACAGCAAACGGTCTCAGCAAGATAGTCAACAACAAGACACAGCTTGCAAAGAATGAGATCAATGTTCTTCAGGTTCAGACAATGTCTGAGGGACAGGGCGCAACATCATGGGGCGCAACTGATACACTGTACTTCGATATTGAGTCACAGACGGCTCATAAGATAGCAAAGTATAATATATTTGCAAACATGACAGAGCTTGATAATGCATCAACAACACAGTATGCAGTACTCGGACGTCATGAGAACAGATTCGGTATATATGAGTTTGATACAGATACAGATGCAGATGATTATTATTCAAATCTTGCAGATGAGATATCAGATGATTATGACATCAATCTTGATCTGGTTGTTGCATCAAAGGATAAGGCATCATTTACCACTGGTGATGGTGTACAGTCAAGTTATGACTGCCTTGACACTATGGTTGAGGAAGCTGAAACACTTGCAGCAGGCGGTAAGGTTGACAACATGACTCAGGAACAGTATGCAAACCAGGTAACAGTTGCACTTGCAGCATACAACAAGGCATCATCAGATGTTGTTGCACCAAAGAAGGAGCTTGATACATACCTGACAAATGCTATTGCATATCTTGATGGAACATATACAGGAAACGTTGATTATTCTGATTTTATGACTAACCTCAAGGGAAGTGTCGATGAAAAGAAACAGGTCCTCCAGTATATTATGGATACAAATGATTATTACATTATATTCTGGCCTAAGTACAACACTATGAACCACTGTGAGGCAGCGTTTAAGAATAATAAGATGTCAACTGATTTCGGTCAGAAGTTTGCAGATCTGTATTCTGCGTTTGTAACAGCTAAGAATGCAGAGCTTGATGCAAAGGATAAGTACAATACATATCTTAGAAGATCATATGGCAATAAGTTCATGACTAAGATGTATTCAATACTTGTACTTGGACCATCAGATTCATTCGGTGGATTCAAGGTTGATTTCCAGAAGAAGACATGTCAGTACATACTTGATTATGTATCTGCTGGCGGAGATCTGTTCTTCTTCCATGATTCTATGTCGCCATATGCAAATGCAGGTGCGGTTAATCTTACAAGATCGCTTTTGTCAGTTGTAGGAATGAACAGATTCCATGTTGATATAACAAACAATGTTGTATCATATGCAAGTGATCTGAACCTTGGAGATTACTCGGTAACTAATGAGACATTCAAGAAGATTTCTTACAGTGCAAACGGTGGTAAGGCTCACGAGGACACAACAGAGACTCTTAAGATTTATCATAAGTATTGGACTCAGGGAGATACAGCAGTATTCAGTGTTCAGGAGAGCGCAGGATATAAGAATGGCGATAGCAAGTATGGAGATGCATATGTTCTTCTCAACAACTTCAAGACACAGAATGAAACTGTTGCTTCAGGACTTGTTCCACTTTCAGAAGCATACACTGACTTCGGTGTAGAAGAGTTTAAGGATGCAACACTTACAAAGGATACAACGATTTACTACTTAAGCAGCAAAGATGATACTTACGGTAAGACATCATATACACCTGATGGAACATTTGAGGATGTTAAGTACAATTCGCCAGACACAAGTCTGTATTATCTGACACCTTATGCAAACAATGATAAGGCCGGTAGCGGATTACTTAACAGTATCAACTCAAATATCATGGATGTTAAGCAGGCTGAGTGGGCACTCAAGGGTAAGGATACAAAGGTATATGTAAGTGCACTTGCCATGACAGCACTTTACTACAATGGTAATATGGCTGGTGCAACGACTACACTTCCTTATGTATATGCTCAGGAGTCATTTAAGGCAGCTACAGCATGGTCACAGGCATCAAACCAGGATCAGTCAGCTTGTGCTGAGACAGTTAAGGCTACACAGCTTAACTCAGGTCTTGTAACACTGTACCCATACAATATCAGTTCTTCACTGAATATTTCAGGTACACATCAGCAGGCTTACGCACTTGATCTTGAGAGTGACAACATAACAGTTTGGTATACACTTGCTGGTTCAAACAATTCATCTAATAGTAAGATGCGTTCATCAAAGTATGCAGCGGATCCTGGAGATGGAATGGAAGCATATTACATCTACACTACAGCTTATGGCAGTGGTGCAATAACATATTGTGGATCTGGTCATTCATCAGTAACGGGTAGACGTACAAGAAACAACGATGAGAGAAAGCTCTTCATCAATGTAATTGTAAACAGTGCTACAGCGGTACCTGATATGCCAACTATCAAGTGTTATGATCCTGTTGAGACATGGGCTGCGGAGGATGAACTTCCAAAGGATGAGGAGATTATTGCAGCATCAGGCAGAACAGTATATGACAGAATAATAGATGCAAAGACAGATGC
>CAKQQK010000028.1:0-30713 GCA_934270935.1 uncultured Coprococcus sp.
TATATATACCCCGGGTGGGCTTTCTTTCTGTTCTTGTTTTAATATAAAATAATTCTTTATACAACTAATTCTCTTACTTTTATTTGTCTGCATATTGCTATGTTATTTTTTCTGTGTTTCGTCACATCTCACTATATTTGTTTATAAATGCTCTATGCTTTTCGATATTTTAATTCTTAGTGTACCTAATCTTTTTCTTTAATTATGTCCGGTTTGCTATTCTGTCCCAGAATGAATAATATGATGAAAGTTTCTTTTTGCAAAGCGAGATCAGAAATGGTTCCTCATCCCTGACATAAGCTATCCCTTTCTTCTGTAATATTCTAAAATACTCCATATACACTTCCTGCAGTACATCGTTTACATCATCGAAACTTTTACATCTTGAAATCAGGAACAGTGTCACACTGCGTTTGGTTTTTTCATAGATTTCTTCAAAATGCTCTTTTACATTGCTGCTATGCTGACCGGTCAAATCTCTTACCTCCTTTCACTAAAGTAGTGGGATTACTGTCAAAAACGGTTTCATAATATATTATTTTTTTGCACAAATAAGGGCTATCCAGTCTTCATTGAATAGCCCCATAACTTTATCACAGATAATATACATTATATTATAGTCTTTCACTTTTTAAAAACAATCTCGACTATAAAGTTCCCATCTTGGATAGTTATCTCTCCTGTAAGGTCTGACAACCCCATTATCTTTCTGACTATCGAAAGTCCAAGTCCATTTCCAGTGTGTCCTGTTCTCGCTGTGTTTCCTTTCTTTAACGGTTCCCAGAGTTCTGACGGCTCACAGTCTATAGCACAAACCATTTTATTTGAAAATACGATCCGGTCATCGTCTATCTCAATGCTCGCATGGCTGTCATCAGCGGCATATTTTGCCATATTCATCACAAGATTATCAATAAGCAGCTCAATAAGTCGTAAATCCGCCTGAATTACTGCATGTCCTTTTACCTCACACTCTATATTTCTGTTTTCAAAATCCACCATATATCTATCTGTCACCTGACTTACTAACTTATCCAATTCCACGTTTTCTTTTTTTATAGTCATGGTGTTTTCAAGTCTCATATACGACAGCATTCCTGTTATCATCTCATTTATATATGCTACATTGTCCAAAATGGAATCTGTGTAATGTCTGGACTCGGAATCCTTTGCTATCTGCTGCAGATTTTCCGCATATCCCGATATAGCTGTGACCGGACCTCTGACATCATGAGCAATGGCTGCTATCAGGTTTCTGCGGCTCTCGTCAGCTATTATCTCTTTTTTCTTTTTTCTGTATGATATCATAAGTACTACCACACAGCAGATAAAAAACATTGGAGATACATACATAAGAATTTTTAGCAACTTCATATCCGGATCTGTAAACGGATTCTCATACATTGCTGATACAACGTAATAATCATTTTCTCCTACTGTCAGCGTTCTCCCTCTGTAGAAGTAGCCTCTCCACAAGATACTTTCTTCGTGATCGGTGGCATTATTCATACCCTCCCGTTCAAATACGCTGTCAAGATACTCTCTGGAACACTCATACTGTTTGTCAATATTCGCATAGTCTACATCGTCATATCCCATCGCAACATAGTCACGATATACCTCCTCAGCAGATCTTACATCCTCATATATATATTCATCTGACTTCACTTTCACAGCGGTTATTCCTTCATCCGTGGATGCCCATTCGTAGGTTATTCCATTTTCCACAAATGTATCACCAGGCTTTATATCTTTCTCCCGGTCTGTCAATGAGCTATCCTGTGCCACCTCTGATTCTGGCACATTTTCCGTCATTTCACCATCAGCTCCAGACATATCATCCGCCTGCTCTTCATCTTCAAAATCTGTTTCATCCTCAAACTTTGCATCATAGCCCGACAACTCCACACCATTGTCGTATCTGTACACCTTCGATACGAAACCCGGTGTATTACACTTGGCAAGTATATCTTCTATGTCTTCACGTATTTGCTGATCACCCTCACCACTTTTTATCAATCGGTACATTCCATTACACACAGAACTCACATTGCTGTCAAATTCTGACCTCTGATTATAATTTACTATAATCAATAATCCTAGTGCTGCTATAGTCATCAGCATAACCATAACTACAGCAACCAGAAGACCCTGCCAAAGTTTTCGCCTCACTATTCGCTTAAGCTCGCGTCTTACTGCCGGTGTATATTTCTTATTTTTATTCTTTTTATCAGTCATATCGTTTTTCTCCCTTTTTGCATTCTAATCCAGGCTTTCTAATACAGACATTTTTATAAACATTTCTTACCTGATATAGATTATCTTTCTTTCACCTGATACCCCTTGCCTATCACAGTCTTTATCTGCTTTCCTGCACTGCCTATACATGCCCGGAGCTTTCTTACATGATTATCCACGCATCTGTCGCTTCCCTCATAATCATAGCCCCAGATATCAACGAGCAGTCTTTCTCTTGTGATAACCTTTCCCTTATTCTCAAGAAGTATCTTCAGAAGAGCAAACTCCTTTGGTGCAAGATCGACCTCCACGCCATTTACCTTCGTCATATACCTTGACGGATTCATGCTTATCGCTCCACATACCAGTTCTCCATTGCTGTCAGCCCCCTTGGATCTCTTGATAAGCGCCTTGCACTTGGCATACAGAGTTGCAAGTGAAAATGGTTTCACTATGTAGTCATCACAGCCAAGATCATAACCCAGCATAATATCCCGTTCGGAATCTCTGGCCGTCAGAAATAATATCGGAACCATACTGTGTCTGCGCATCTCACGACACACCGCAAAACCATCCAGCCCCGGCAGCATGATATCAAGCAGCACAAGATCAAATGTCTCCATCCTGAAACTGTCCAATCCGTCATCGCCATTATACGCCACCTCGACATACATCTGACCTCCACTCTCTCTGACAAAGTAGTCATGTATGACCTCACTTATGTGTATATCATCCTCCACCAACAATATCTTGTTCAGAGCGAACATTTCCTTTCTTGAAGTCTCCGAATTATTTTCTGCATATGCGGCATTTATTGACGCCTCTATGTCGTTTCTCTCCACATCATCACCTCCTTGACCTGCATATTAACAAACCGATATGACTTTCATATGTCCATTATAACAATTTACTACAAATATGTGCTATAGTGATATACATACATTACATGGAGGTAGAAAACCATTTGAATTGGACCGAAGGACTTATTAACGCAATTGATTATATTGAGACTCACCTTATTGACGGTGAATTATTAGACCAAAATACAATAGCCAGGCAGGCGTACTCTTCTCCCGACAACTTCAGGAAAGTATTTCATCTAATTACAGGATATACTATAGGGGAATATATCAGAAACCGCCGGCTTTCCCTGGCTGGAGAAGACCTCATTTCCTCCAACCGCACGGTGACTGATATTGCATTTGAATATGGATATGACACACCCGAAAGCTTCACGAAGGCTTTCACTCGCTTTCACGGGAACTCTCCATCTTATGTTCGAAATAACAAATCAGGCCTCCGTAATTTCACCCGGATTGTATTAAGGGTCACAGCAGACGGGGGGTCTATGCTCAATTACAGAATCATTAAGATCAACAGCATGTGTATTGCCGGTTATTCCAGGGTTTTCACAAGCCTCGATACCGCGAAAAATAATGTTCTGATTCCTAAATTTACAAGAGAATGCTGCAGTCAAAGCTGGGATAAACTAGTGGAAATTAAATCCACTGATGAAAAACCAAATAACTGCTTATTCGGTTACAGATCAAATGATTTTATAAATATTGATAAGTTCGATAATGAAATTTTATGCTTTCATTACACATTTGGACGAATGATCACAAAGCAAGAGATTTCCGGATTGAATATATCAGATTATTCGATAACAAACATTCCTGACGGTGAATGGATCTGTTTTGACTGTCCAGATACTACTCCTGCCGGACAGCAGTCACTTTGGTATAAAATTTACACAGAATTTCTACCATTTTCTCATTATAACATAGTGCCTGACGTAACCTTAGAATGTAGCAATGTATCATTAGAAAAGGAAAAAAATTACCTTCTCCTACAAATCCGTCCCGACAAAGTTTAACCATTGCTGACAGGTCATAATGCAACTCCTGTGATATTGTTTTTATAGTATTTCTCATTTATATGACAATTACTAAATACAATCAAAGGAGGCCTTTTATGAAAAAGGAATTAACAATTTTGACCACATTCAGCATAGCCATTATATTAGTTGTCACCGGGTGTCAACACTCGTCAGCATCTAAGAATGACTCTACTGTCACCCAATCGGTCACCAGCTATTCTTCATCCGAAGATACGTCAATCGAAGAAGCAACAACAAACGAAACATCTGTCAAAGAGATCACGACTGAGAAAATTACTACAGAAGAAATTACTACTGAGGAGATTACTACAGAGGCTCCAACTCCAACAGGTTTACTTCCAGAGGAACGTGCCAGCATAACCATGGGAAAACTCTCTCCCGAGCACATGTATTATAACGAGGTGACAACACTTGATCCCGCCTGTGCAGACTATATCAACGAATTATCAATTTATGATGCTGAGATAGATGACACTTTTGTTGTCCATATATCTCTTCCACCTGATTATAACGAAGCAAGCTCATATCCAATGGTTGTTATGACCGATGGCGTATGGAGACTCAGTGATCACCCTGAACTCAGGCCTCTCATGACTTCTGGCCAGATACAGGACGTTATCCTTGTCAGCATAGGATATCCAAACACTTACAATTATGATGTCATCAGGAAAAGAGATCTTCAGACTAACCCTGATTCTTTCCTACATTTTATTGTAGATAACCTGATTCCTTATCTGGAAGAAATATACTCTGTAAACCCTGAAAATATGACTCTCACAGGACATTCCCTTGGCGGATACTGGGCTTACTACGCTCTGTTCCATAATGACACTATAGGGAAAAATACATTTGCAAATTATTATATTGGCAGTCCTTCCATGTGGGCAAATACTGACGGTAAATTTATGTCTACGTACGAAGATGAATATTACAGCAGAACACAGACTCTGAATGCTAATGTCTATGTAACCGTAGGTGCAGATGAGGATAAAAACTTCATATCTTCTATCGAGGATTTCTACAACGATTTACAAGAGAGGAATTATTCTGGATTAAATCTAACCTACGAAAAAATAGAAGGCTATGACCATAACACAGTCTTTAAGCCTTCTATCAAAAATACTCTTCTTATGTTCTATAAAAAAGATTCCGAATAACTATCTGTAGAACCACCAGCATCCATATCTAGGCATGACAGCTCCAAGCTCACGGAGTGTCTTGCCTGATATGAGATCTGTATATATGTCAGCCTGATCCTCAGGCATAGTCCAGATGAGCTGATCCATATTGCTGAAGTTGAAGAATGCCCTCAGCTCATGTCCTGCATATTCCCTCACTATTCCGAGGACGCTTGCACATCCTGTCTCTATGGTGTAGACATTTGCATTACATGAAAATACATCATGCGATGCTCTGATATCCTCCATGTGGCGCAGCGCGTCAAATATCCTCATGGCTACAGCATCCTTCTTCTCAACCTTATCCCATGGGAAGTTTCCTCTGTGCAGATATCTGCTGTCCGCACATTTGTCCGGATCATTCTTATAAGTATAATCATTTGTCTGTCCTATCTCATCACCGCTGTACAGAACCGGGATTCCGCTCTGTGCCAGCAGGTATCCATGAAGCATGAGATCACAGGCGACGGCCTGGTCGATCTTGTCTGCATTTGCCTCGTACTGGCCGGCCTCAAGGCCTGACAGGGATGCTGTTGTTCCACACAGACGGGCATCTCCGAGTCTAGGATCATCGTTGTAGAGCTCACCTCTGGAATCACTGTTGTATCCCTTTCCTGTGAAATAGTCATTCAAGAACTTCTTGTGTGCCACCTCATCTATGCCGAACTGTGCCAGCCAGTCATAGTCAAGTCCCCAGCCGATATCATCGTGGCATCTGAGGTAATTCAGGAACACATAATCCTTTGGAAGTGCACACACCTGATCCATCTGGCGCTTTAAGAGTCCCACATTCTTTGTGGCTATCGTGTTCCATGTGGATGCCATGGTTGTCACGTTGTAGAGCATATGGCACTCTGGCTTGTCAACTGTTCCAAAGTATGGAACTACCTTGGAAGGCTCCATAACGACCTCTCCAAGAAGAAGAACTCCCGGACATACTATCTCACTGATTATCCTCATCATACGCACCAGCGTGTGAACCTGTGGAAGGTTACGGCAGTTTGTGCCTATCTGCTTCCATATATACGGAACAGCGTCGAGTCTGATGACATCTATACCTCGGTTTGCCATATAGAGCATGTTGCCGACCATGTCGTTGAACACCATAGGATTTGCATAGTTCAAATCCCACTGGTATGGGTAAAATGTGGTCATGACCACCTGATTGCAGTCATTTATCCATGTGAAGTTACCAGGCGCCGTAGTTGGGAATACCTCAGGCACAGTCTCCTCGTAAATATTTGGAACAAACCAGTCATCATAGAAGAAATATCTGGATCTCGCGACAGGATCCCCCTGTCTCGCTGCCCTTGCCCACTCATGATCCTCGCTTGTATGGTTCATTACGAAATCCAGACAGCAGCTTATACCCTGTCTGTGACACTCTGCAGTGAGGTCCTCCAGATCCTCCATGGTTCCAAGCTCAGGCTTTACCTTTCTGAAATCCGCAACAGCATATCCGCCGTCATCTCTGCCCTTAGGGCTTTCCAGCAGCGGCATAAAATGAAGATAATTCACACCACATGACTTCACATATGGAAGCTTTTCTTTTACCCCCTTCAGCGTTCCCGCGAATGCATTTGTGTACATCATCATACCCAGCAGATCATTCTGCTTATACCAGTCCGGATTCTTGACACGGCTTCTGTCCAGCTTCTTGAGATCAGCATTCCTCTCCTGATAATAACCATACAGAGAATCACACAGCCAGTCAAATGCCTCCATATTGTTGTTATAGAGCTCGCAGTAGAGCCACTTGAGCTCGTCATATCTCTCATCAAATCTCTTAGTATATTCTGCAGTCTTTTTCACTGTCTTTGAACCTGCCATTTATCTTCTCCTTTTCTGACTATAGTCAATTAACTTATCATTCTCATTTTATTTACATAATCTGTATCATTACCGTACATAACCAGTTTAATCTGTTGCTGTCTTTTTATCTATTACTGTCTCTCGGCAATGAGCTTCTCAACCTCGGATCTCTCCGGCATAACCTTGAGTGCTCCCTTGCGTGTTGTGATGATCGATGCAGCAGCATTTGCGAATACAAGCATCTCTGTAAGCTTATCAGTGTCAAGATCTTCAAGTCCATTATCAAGTACATAATTCAGCACGCATGCACAGAAAGTGTCCCCGGCACCCGTGGTCTCTATAGTGTTCTCCTGGATAAACGGCTTTGCCTCAGCGACTACATCCCCGTAGTATGCACGGCTTCCATCTCTTCCCATGGAGAGAAGTATCAAAGGTATATTGTATGTGTCCTGAAGTATCTTTATACCCTCATCAAAATCCTCTCTTCCTGTGAACCACTGTATCTCATTGTCCGATATCTTGAGCACATCACACTGTCTCATACCCCAATCGATCTGATCATGGGCCTCGTCCAGAGTCTTCCACAGAGGCTCCCTGAGGTTCGGGTCAAATGTGACGATGCATCCAGCCTCCTTTGCAGCAGCCACAGCCTTCTGTGTTGCAGCACGTGACACTTCATATGTCAGTGAGAGTGATCCGAAATGGAACAGCCTGGCATCCTTTATAATACTCTCATCCACCTCATCTGCGCTTAACATGATATCCGCTCCCGGATTCCTGTAAAATGAAAAGTCTCTGTCTCCGTCCTCGTAGGTATGCACAAATGCAAGTGTTGTATGTACATCCCTGTCAAACTTCAGATTGTCAGTATTGATCCCGGCATCAGCCACAACGCCGGCAAGCATTTTTCCAAGGAAATCATCCCCTACTTTTCCAACAAATGCAGTCTTCTTGCCAAGCTTCTGCAGCATAGCGAGAACATTGCATGGTGCTCCGCCCGGATTGGCCTCCATCATCATATTGCCCTGACCGCTGAGCCCGTTCTGTGTAAAGTCTATGAGCAGTTCTCCAAGTGCCACAACATCAAATCTCTTCATAGTCCATATCCCCCTTACTGTAATAATATCTAAAATCCTCTTCTTTGACGTTTAATGCGCCGTATATATGATATGTTTCTCAACAAACTGCCAGCGCTCCATGAAACATGTTTCATACTATATAGGTATTCTACATTTTATCACCACAATACGTCAAGAATTATTTTTATATCTGTTATTTTTATTTTATCAACTATACAATATTTTCATATGGCTATATCTATAATATTGTTGCATTTATAACAAAAAGAACCTCACCAACTGCCAAAAAGAGCATCAACAGCTGCCTAAAACAGCAGCTGTTGATGCTCTTGCTAATGCAATATATGTTATGTAAAATCAAAATATGTCTGGCTGTTAAAGCTTTGTCACATTTGCAGCCTGTGGACCTTTCTCGCCTTCCACAACCTCATACTCAACTGTGTCGCCCTCTTCAAGCACCTTGAAACCTTCCATATTCAGTGCGGAAAAATGTACAAATACATCTACGCCATCCTCGTCACATATAAAACCGTAACCTTTTTTTGCATTGAACCATTTTACTTTTCCTGTCTTCATATTACTTCCTCCTTAAACTACATGGATTCTTATAATCCTGCGGCAATATACACCCGCCTGATAAATATAAGCGGTAGCACGCTGATGCGTGCGCAGGTCATCAAACTGCGTTTGTGACATATAAAAAAGGACACAGAACGATATCGTTCTGTGCCCCTTTGCACTTACTCTGTCATTATATGTCCTGTTACGACATATTGCAAGATTTATTTTTTCTTCAAACGAGTCTCCGCCTTTTTTAATTCTGCTGATACTTTTTCGACATCCTTCTTTATCTCTTTTGCCTTTTCTTCAGCATCTTTTTTCAGCTCTGATGCCTTCTTCTCAGCTTCTTTCTTTATCTCCTCAGCTTTTTTCTGAGCTGCCATCGCCTTCTTTTTTGCTGCATCAGCACGCTTCTTTGCAGCGGCCTTTGCCTCAGCTTCCTCCTTTTCAAGTTCCGGTGTCATATCAGTATAATCATACTCAAATACGACTGTTGAAAGAGGCGGTACCGTTATATCTATACAGTACGGGGTTCTATTGTTCTTTCTCTCTACAGCTTTGACAGTCTTGCTGTTCAGTCTTCCCTTTCCGCCGAACTGTACATCATCTGAGTTCAGTATCTCCTTGTATGTCGTGTAACAAGGAACAGGTATACTGTAGTTATCTCTCTCAACCGGAGTGAAATTACAAACGAACAGCAGCTGCTTTTTCGGTGTTGAGCCACGTCTCACAAATGAAAGAATGCTCATATCCGGATGATCACAGTCCGTCCATTCAAATCCCATAGGATCTGTGTCATTCGCATACAGTGCGTCATTTGTATTGTAAAGCTTATTCAGCGCCTTGACATATCTCTCCATCCCCTGATTGAGTGGGTTATCCAGCACAAACCAATCAAGACTTCTAGCTTCGCTCCACTCCCTAGGCTGGGCAAATTCCTGTCCCATGAAAAGGAGCTTCTTGCCCGGATGTCCATACATAAATCCATAGGCTGTTCTGAGATTTGCAAACTTATCCTCCTCTGATCCAGGCATCTTGCCTATCATGGAACACTTGAGATGCACAACCTCATCATGCGAAATCACAAGGACATAATTCTCTGCATATGCATACGACAGACTGAATGTCAGCATATTCTGGTTGTTCTGTCTGAAGTATGGATCCATCTTCATATACTCAAGGAAATCGTTCATCCAGCCCATATTCCACTTAAACAGGAAACCAAGGCCGTCCATAGATGCAGGAGCAGTAACCCCCGCCCAGGCTGTAGATTCCTCTGCTATCAGATATGCTCCAGGATTGCGTTCCTCCATCACATTGTTTATCTTCTGCATGAGCGCTATCGCCTCAAGATTCTCATTTCCACCGTGTTCATTTGGAAGCCACTGTCCATCCTGCTTACCATAGTCAAGGTATAACATGGATGCCACCGCATCGACTCTCAGCCCATCAATATGGAACTTTTCTACCCAGAACAGTGCATTTGCAGTGAGGAAATTGGCAACCTCATTGCGGCCATAATCAAATATATAGGTTCCCCAATCAGGATGCTCTCCACGTCTTGGATCCGGATGCTCATAGAGCGGCATGCCGTCAAATCTTCCAAGGCCATGGGCATCTCTAGGGAAATGTGCAGGTACCCAGTCAAGGATGACACTAATTCCCTTGCTGTGCATATAATCTACAAAATACATAAAGTCTACTGCATCACCGTATCTGCTGGTTGGGGCATAATAATTCGTAACCTGATATCCCCAGGAACCATCAAATGGATACTCAGATATTCCCATAAGCTCAATATGTGTATAGCCCATGTCCTTAACATAGTCAGCGACCATAGGTGCAAGTTCTCTGTACGAATAGAATCCTGCGTCGTCGTCCTCTACCTTCTTCTTCCATGAGCCAAGATGCATCTCGTATATAGACATTGGCATACGCATTCTGTCTGTACGGCTTACCTTTTTTCTTTCATTCATCCAGGAGGTATCCTTCCATTTGTAGCTGCCTATATCTGCAACTACCGATGCATTCTCCGGCCTCATCTGACACTGGTTACCGTATGGATCTGACTTATATAATATCTCTCCATATCTGGTCATTATCTGATATTTGTACACTGCTCCAGGAAGAACATCCGGAAGAAACAGCTCATATATTCCGCCATTCTCAGTTATCTGCATAGGGTTTACATTGCCATCCCAGAGATTGAAATCTCCCACGACGCTCACACGTCTTGCGTGTGGAGCCCAAACTGCAAAATAAGTTCCCTTCACGCCATCGATAGTCATCGGATGAGCTCCGAGCTTTTCATAAATATTGTAATGTCTTCCCTCTGCAAACAGATATGTATCAAATGATGTGATAAGTGACTGAAATGCATACGGATCTGCCCCATTCACAACAGTTCCATCAGGATAAGTTGTAACAACCCTGTACTTGGTTCCGTCGTATTCCTTGCCACTGAAGTATATTGCAAACAGACCTTCGTTCGTCATCTTCTCCATTGTATGAACTTTCTTGCCTGTAGGCGATGTAACCTCAACCCTTATAGCGTTCGGTTTGTAAACCACGATTATCTGTCCTTCCCCATAATCGTGAATGCCAAGCAGATGTTTTGGTGCGTTTATCTTGCTGGCTATCAGCTCATCATAGAGCACCCAGTTTATCCACTCTTCAATTCTTTTCCTCATGACTACCTCCCATAAAAGTAACTTGACTTTATTATCTGAATTTGTGTGGACGCGACTTTTTATAGCTGATAACCCTGACAACTATAGTCACAACGAGTCCCACAAATATCACTCCTGAATACACACAGATTACACGAATTCCCATATCTGATGGAATTATATCTGGCAATACATCATGTCCCGGGAAAAGCGCCGTGTTATCCCCGGATAATACCATTCTGTTTATTCCATAGGATATTCCGGATCTGGAAAGCAAAACTGCCACCATGCTTACAATACCTACGATAACGCCTGCTGCACCGCCCCATACAACACATTCGTATAATCTTCTTCTCCTGATGACCACAAAACACGCCACAAGGATCACAACAGATATAAACACTCCATTGCTTGCCTTTGATCTCACATCGCTTAATTGTTCCAATCTCACAATATTCTCTGTTGAAAGATATATACTGCCTTTTCTGTAACTATCGCCCGTATCGTCTTCAAGTCCATCGCTCACAATACTATATTCAAGCCAGGCTGAAAAATCAGTAAGTTCCTCTGTCTGGCCATTATTCATAACCGATGTTATCGTCCCGCTTTTATTCGGCTTATATGGACCCTCAGGTACCTTTCTAGCCATAAACGCACACATTATCGCGGACGAGATGATAAGTGAAACCAACGACAATGCCATTATTATCTGAAAAAATCTATATTTTGCCATCTGTCAATTCTCTGCTTTACTAATAGAATATGTAATGCATCCGTAAATAAGCAACATATACACGAATACACCATCTATAATGATACACGAATTAGCTTTTGATGTAAAGCAAAGTAGCACTCTCTTTTCATCAATTTTGCACTACAAATATCAATTACTTTCTCCTTGTTTTTACAGGTTTTTTTTGTTATTTTCCCTTGACATTGCAAATACTTTCATCTATTATATGTGAGTATGTTTACATTGAATTGTCCGTGTCCGGTTTTAATGTAAAACCTTATTATATTTTTTTAGAATTTATGGAGGTAAGAATTTTGGCTAATATCAAATCTGCAAAGAAGAGAATCAATGTTATCGAGAAGAAGACACTTAGAAACAAGATGATCAAGTCTAAGGTTAAGACAGTTATCAAGAGGGTTGAGGCTGCTATCGCTGCTGGCGACAAGGCTGCTGCACAGCAGGCACTTGTAGTTGCTACATCAGAAATCAACAAGGCTGCTTCAAAGGGCATCTACCACAAGAACAACGCTGCTCGTAAGGTATCACGTCTCGCAGTTGCTGTAAACAAGATGGCTTAATTGATAATTTCATAACTTTGACATGAGGATTTGGATATATTAAACGGCTGCATATATTTGAACCAATCATAGTTAATAGATAAAAGCACGCATGAATTCATGCGTGCTTTTATCTTACCTTTTTATAACCTTACCCAGTGGAAACCACCTGATCGTCTCATCATCATCTGAACTCTCTGTCGGTTTATCATCATCAACCCACACCGTATCATCACCTTGCGGAGATATCACATCATCAATTGACACTGTATTCTGATCCGTTGATGTCAGATCCTCATCAATTGATACTGTAACTTCATCCTTATCAGTATCATACAATCTCCGCGTTTTATCCTCATCCTTCCACTGAGGTTCTTCAATATCCCACTTCATATCCTGCATAAATTTGTATACCGTCTGCGTACGATACTCTGTATCCGGCCAGATAGCTCTTTGAAGCGCCCACATAACATAGTCAGGACACTTTGTGCCAAGAAATCTCAGATGCTTACTGAGCAGTTCCGAATCTTCACTGGCATCTGAAAATCCAGAATCAAGTGCCGTACACATTATCATTCCAAGTCTGTACACATCGTCAGCAGCATCTGATTTGTCCTTCATAATCTCTAAGTCTGTACCTATATCATATACAAGCTTTGCACAGTTCATCTTTTGTCCCGCATATATATTTCTAAGATTGAGCCCGGTAAATAGTAAGCCATTGTTGTGAAACTGCATCAGCGCATATGCGACATCTCTGAATATTTTGCTGGCAGTGTCCCAGTCCAAGCCATACGGTTCGTCCACATCCGATGAATCCTCGTTGTATTTATCTGCCAGTATATCTGCCAGGCAATTGCCTTTAATATTTTTTACCCGCCTTAAACAGCTTCCATTTATATTTATAAAATCACAACTATTCTGGATATAATCAAGATTCTTGAATTTCTCAAGTATCTTTATATACTCACCTTTACCACTGCCAGCACGGTCAAATGTATTATTTCCTTCCATAATCTTCTCTCCTCTCATTTGAATATTGATACATAATATTTTAACTTGTGTAACAAAAAAATAAAGAGGAAAAGACTTTCGCAGAATTCTATTTCAGATATCCCACTTAACCTTTTCCTCAATTATTTACCCGGTCTCCCGGATAAGCATATATTCCTATTTCATAACAATATTCACAATACGTCCAGGAACATAGATCTCTTTGATAACGTTACCGGTGAGCTTGTCGGCGATCACTTCCTTAGCCTTTGCGATAACCTCATCCTTTGGATCCTCCTTGCCGATTGCAAGTGTTGCCTTTGTCTTACCGTTGATCTGTACAGCGATCTCTACTGTTGACTCTACTGTCTTTGTCTCATCGAACTCTGGCCATGTCTGCTGATATACATATCCGCCGTAGTTCTTTACTGACCACAGCTCCTCTGTGATATGAGGTGCAACAGGGTTTAACAGGATGAGCAGTGTCTTAAACTCATCTGCTGTAACGCTTCCCTTCTTGTAGAAGTCGTTGAGAAGTGCCATCATAGCTGCGATAGCTGTGTTGTACTTCAGGTTTTCGAAGTCACTTGAAACCTTCTTGATAACCTGATGCATCTTGGTCTCCATATCCTTGGAGTAGCCTTTCTCATCTGTCACGCTGTCCTGAAGCTTCCATACTCTGTCGAGGAATCTTCTACAGCCCTTGACACCGTCCTCTGACCATGAAGCTGCAAGGTCAAATGCTCCGATGAACATCTCGTAGGTACGAAGTGTATCTGCACCGTATACATCTACGATGTCGTCAGGATTTACAACGTTGCCTCTTGACTTACTCATCTTCTCGCCGTTCTCACCGAGGATCATACCATGTGATGTTCTCTTCTGGTATGGCTCTGGTGTAGGAACTACGCCCTGATCGTACAGGAACTTGTGCCAGAATCTTGAATACAGAAGGTGGAGTGTTGTATGCTCCATTCCTCCGTTGTACCAATCAACAGGAAGCCAGTACTTGAGTGCCTCCTTGCTTGCAAGAGCCTCTGTGTTGTGAGGATCTGTATATCTGAGGAAATACCATGATGATCCAGCCCACTGTGGCATAGTATCCGTCTCTCTCTTTGCAGGGCCGCCACAGCATGGACATGTGGTGTTTACCCAGTCTGTCATAGCTGCAAGTGGTGACTCGCCGTTGTCTGTCGGCATGTAGCTGTCTACCTCTGGAAGAAGCAACGGAAGCTGGTTCTCGTCGATAGGTACATAACCACACTTATCGCAGTGAACGATAGGAATTGGCTCGCCCCAGTATCTCTGACGTGAGAATACCCAGTCACGGAGCTTGTAGTTTGTCTTTGCCTGACCGATGCCCTTCTCCTCAAGGAACTTGATCATCTTCTCTTTTGCGTCCTTTACCTCAAGTCCGTTGAGGAAATCTGAATTGATGAGCACGCCTGTTGCCACATCTGTAAATGCAGCCTCATTTATATCTACTTCCTCGCCATCCTTTGCGACAACCTGGATGAGCGGAAGTCCGAACTTCTTTGCAAATTCCCAGTCTCTGTCATCATGTGCAGGAACCGCCATGATAGCACCTGTTCCGTAACTCATAAGTACATAATCTGAAACGTATATTGGGATCTCCTTGCCATTTACAGGGTTGATGGCTGTGAGTCCGTCTATACATACACCAGTCTTATCCTTTGCAAGCTCTGAACGCTCAAAGTCGCTCTTCTTCGCTGCCTGCTCACGATATGCCTCGATGTCTGACCAGTTGCCGATCTCATCCTTGTACTTGTCAAGGATTGGATGCTCTGGTGAAACTACCATATATGTTACTCCGAACAGTGTGTCGCATCTTGTTGTATAAATGCGGAGCTTGTCCTCTTTGCCCTTTACTGAGAAATCAACCTCAGCTCCTGTTGAACGTCCGATCCAGTTCTTCTGTGAAACCTTTACACGCTCGATGTAATCCACGCCGTCAAGTCCCTCAATGAGCTTGTCTGCGTAATCTGTGATCTTGAGCATCCACTCTGACTTAACCTTGCGGACAACCTCGCTGCCGCAACGCTCACATACGCCGTTGACAACCTCCTCATTTGCAAGCCCAACCTTACATGATGTACACCAGTTGATAGGCATCTCCTTCTTGTATGCGAGACCAGCCTTGAAGAGCTTGAGGAATATCCACTGTGTCCACTTGTAATATTCAGGATCCGTTGTGTTGATCTCTCTGTCCCAGTCAAATGAGTATCCAAGTGAGTGGAGCTGTTTCTTAAATCTTGCAACATTTGTCTTGGTTACTTCCTTTGGATGGATCTTGTTCTTGATCGCATAGTTCTCTGTAGGAAGACCAAATGCATCCCAGCCCATTGGATACAGAACGTTGTAACCCTGCATTCTTCTCTTTCTTGCTACTATATCCAGCGCTGTGTACGGTCTTGGGTGACCTACGTGAAGTCCCTGTCCTGATGGGTATGGGAACTCAACTAACGCATAATACTTTGGTTTTGAATAATCATCTGTAGCAGCAAATGCCTTGTTGTCATCCCAGACCTTCTGCCACTTCCCTTCAACGACTTTGTGGTTGTATGTCTCAGCCATTTTTGAAAATGCCTCCTTGAAATTATTCTTTGATATCTTTGATATCAATCAATTTTTAGTAATTCTGATACTTTATGCTTTGATCATTATCTGTTTCGGCTGCAGCGTATTTTCAGCCTTATTCTCTCTAATCTTAACTATATTAGCATATAAGCTGTGTTTTTCAAACTATTTTTTAGTATATACCCTGCATATTCTTTGCATGCCCTGATATGTCGTTTTTTGCTTTGATCTCACTTTCTGCATATCATAAGCTGCAACTCTTATTCAAATACCTTCTTGATGCTGTCATAGTGGAGGAATATCCCCTGTTCTGCATACTCCTTTATCTCATCAAGCGTTGCCAGCTTGAATCCATCAGTCTCCGCCTCCTGCGGTCTGACATCATCTTCTGTGAAATCCCCTGTGAATTTGTACACATCCACAAAGTAATTATCCTTCTCTTCCGGGTTGTCTCTTCTATATGTAAACTGCAGACCTCCGTCAAAATCGCTCACATCTATACCGGTCTCCTCAATTACTTCTCTCCTGACCGCCTCTATAGATGACTCTCCCGCCTGCACTCCGCCGCCAGATACCTCCCACCAGCCAGCTGCCCACGCCTTTGTCATGACACGCTTGGTTATCAGATACTTCCCTTCTCTGTTCTGGAGCACACCGAGCACTGTGAGGTGATAGTCCCCCGGCTGCATATTCCAGTCATTTCTCTTCATAGTGCGTCCTGTCGGCTGCTTGTTCACATCGTAAATATCCCAGTATTCCATCTCTGCTTGTCCTCTTTCTGATTTTTATATTTGTTCTGCCCAGTAACATAATAAATGCTATTTTAAGTTTCTTCAACAATCATTCGAATTTTATGCATAATTATTTATTGCAGTTTACTATAAAACTTAAGCTGTGGTACAATTCAAAATGTTATCAAAAGATTTGATCAGCGCAGGCTGAAGGAGGAAGCATGAACGCTTATGAGGTATTTGCCAGTGTCTATGACGAACTGATGGACAACATTCCATATGATGACTGGTGCACATATATAATAGAAGTTTTGAAAAAATTCGGAGTGGACGACGGGCTCATATGTGAGCTTGGATGCGGTACCGGAGAGATAACCGAAAGGCTTGCGGATGCCGGATACGACATGATCGGTATCGACAATTCATATGAGATGCTTGAGCTGGCAAATGAAAAAAAGCTGGATACAGGACATGAATCCATCTTATATCTCATGCAGGACATGAGGGAGTTTGAGCTCTTCGGCACGGTAAATGCCATCGTGTGCGTGTGCGACAGCATCAATTACCTGACAGAACTTTCCGATATCACCCATGTATTCAGGCTGGCAAATAACTATCTTGAATCAAGGGGCATATTTGTCTGTGACTTCAAGACCCGCCACTACTTCAAGGACGTGGTAGCTGACAGCACCATAGCCGAGGACAGGGAGGATGTGAGCTTTATCTGGGATAACTACTACGATACAGAAACCGATATAAATGAACTGGCTCTCAGCCTGTTTCTCCCGGAATATCCAGAATCCAATATTGAACCTGATGACGAATGTCCTCTATACAGGAAATACCAGGAATTCCATTATCAGCGCGGTCTAACCCTTGATGATATGAGAAAATGCGTCGCTGACTCAGGCATGGAACTTATCGCCATGTACGATGCATTTACATGGCAGCCCGCCACAGAATCAAGTGAACGTGTATACGTGATTGCAAGGGAGACACACCAGGATAACAAACACTATGAATAGGCTTGTCTTATCCTCATTCATAATATAAAATAGTGAAGATTGTCCAATATATCATTATTATAATGCGAATATAACTATATAGATATAGCAGGACAGATTTAAAATGTAATAAAACTAATCAACATAGAAGAGCGAGGTATACAACATGAGCGATCATATAATAAGAGGTATGGCGGCGAACAATCAGGTAAGATTCTTTGCCGGAACAACAATAGATATCGTGGAGACTGCAAGATCTATCCACAACACAAGCCCTGTGGCTACAGCAGCACTTGGAAGACTGCTCACAGCAGGAGCACTTATGGGAGCACAGTGCAAGAACGAATCAGACGTTCTTACTCTTCAGATACAGTGCAACGGACCGATCGGAGGACTTACCGTAACTGCCGATGCACATTCAAGAGTCAAGGGATATGTCAACAATCCAAATGTGATCCTCCATGCCAATGACAAGGGCAAGCTGGATGTTGCCAAGGCGCTTGATCTAGGCGTGCTGTCAGTTATCAAGGATATAGGTCTCAAGGAGCCATATGTCGGCCAGACACAGCTCGTATCCGGTGAGATTGCCGAGGATCTGACATATTATTTTGCAACATCAGAGCAGATCCCTACATCAGTTGCTCTGGGGGTTCTCATGGAAAAGGACAACACCGTAAAGCAGGCGGGCGGATTCATCATCCAGCTCATGCCATTTGCATCGGACGAGCTCATCGACGTTCTCGAAAAGAGACTTAACGAGTTCTCTTCTATCACCAGTCTCCTCGATGCAGGCAAGACTCCCCTTGACATAATCAAGGATGTATTTGAGGGATATGACGTTGTAGTGACTGATGAATTACCTACCGAGTGGCACTGCAACTGCAGCAAGGAGAGATACTACAATGCGGTACTCAGCCTCGGCAAAAAAGAGATCGCAAGTCTTCTTGAGGAAGGTGAGCCTATAGAGGTCAACTGCCAGTTCTGCAACTCTCACTACAAGTTCTCACCTGACGAACTCAAAGAGATGCTGCTCAAGGCGGCTGCGAAATAATCATTTTTCCGCCATTTGCCCTCATTTTTACAACATTTTTGTACATTATAATTATTGCATTGGTTTTTTCACTATGCTAGAATGTTAACCGTTGTAAAGTAGACTAAATTTGAAAGAAAGAGTGAAAATTATGAAGATAACAAGAGATGATATCAGAAATGTGGCTATCATCGCCCACGTTGACCATGGTAAGACAACACTTGTAGACGAGCTCTTAAAGCAGAGCGGTGTATTCCGTGACAACCAGGAGGTCGCTGAGCGTGTCATGGATTCCAACGATATCGAACGTGAAAGAGGTATCACTATCCTCTCAAAGAACACTGCCGTAACATATGGCAGCACCAAGATCAACATCATTGATACTCCGGGCCATGCCGACTTCGGCGGTGAGGTCGAGCGAGTTCTGAAGATGGTAAACGGCGTAATCCTCGTTGTTGATGCATTTGAGGGACCTATGCCACAGACCAAGTTCGTTCTGAAGAAGGCTCTCGAGCTTAATCTTGCAGTTATCGTATGTGTAAATAAATGTGATCGTCCTGAGGCTCGTCCTGACGAGGTAGTTGACGAAGTTCTTGAGCTTCTCATCGAGCTTGATGCAAATGAAGATCAGCTTGACTGTCCATTTGTATTTGCTTCTGCAAAGTCTGGTTATGCAACCCTTGACTCATCCAAGCCGGGTACAGACATGAAGCCTCTGTTCGACACTATCATTGATTACATTCCTGCCCCTACAGGTGATCCTGATGCAGGTGTACAGATGCTTGTCAGCACCATCGACTACAACGAGTACGTTGGACGTATCGGTGTCGGCAAGGTTGACAACGGTGTCCTCAAGATAAACGAGGATCTCGTCATCGTAAATGAGCACGACCCTGACAAGCTTGAGAAGGTCCGTATCGGAAAGCTTTTCGAGTATGAAGGACTTAACAAAATAGAGGTTAAGGAAGCACAGATAGGTTCTATCGTTGCGGTATCAGGTATCGCAGATGTACAGATAGGTGATACCCTCTGCTCCCCTGAGAATCCTGATCCAATTCCTTTCCAGAAGATATCTGAGCCAACAATCGCCATGACATTCATGGTAAATGACTCTCCTCTCGCAGGCAAGGAAGGCAAGTTCGTTACATCAAGACATCTCCGTGAGAGACTTTTCAGAGAGCTGAACACAGATGTCAGCCTCAGAGTTGAGGAGACAGACACAACTGAGGCATTCAAGGTTTCAGGCCGTGGTGAGCTCCACCTGTCAGTCCTCATCGAGAACATGAGACGTGAGGGTTACGAGTTTGCAGTAAGTAAGGCTGAGGTTATCTACAAGGAAGATGAGCTCGGACATAAGCTTGAGCCATTTGAGATTGCTTATATAGATGTGCCGGATGAATTTGCCGGAACAATAATCAACATGCTGAACCAGAGAAAGGGTGAGCTTCAGGGAATGGCTCCTACAGGAAACGGAACCACAAGACTTGAGTTCTCTGTTCCATCCCGTGGACTTATCGGATTCCGTGGTGACTTCATGACAGCTACCAAGGGTACCGGTATCATCAACACAACATTCGATGAGTATCTCCCATACAAGGGTGACATGAGCTACCGTTCAAAGGGCTCACTCATCGCATTTGAGTCAGGTACTTCTATCACCTACGGTCTGTTCAACGCACAGGAGCGTGGAACACTGTTCATCGGACCTGGTGAGCAGGTTTACGCCGGTATGGTTGTAGGTGAGAATCCTCGTGCTGAGGACATGGAGGTCAATGTCTGCAAGAAGAAGCAGCTTACCAACACACGTTCTTCAGGATCGGATGACGCTCTTAAGCTTTCACCTCCAAAGGTGATGAGTCTTGAGCAGGCTCTTGATTTCATCGACACTGATGAGCTCCTTGAGATCACACCAAAGTCATTCAGAATCCGTAAGAAGATTCTTGACCACACTCTCCGCTACAGAGCCAACAGGAAGTAATAGATGAACGGACGAAAAGTCCTTTGAGGTAGTGAAGCCCGTACACTGTAAGGACATGGCTCCATCACGCTCGACTTCCCGGACTTTGACTTGCTTCTATATGCACTCGGCTTCGGCAGCGATAAGGTCGTTGCTGCCTGCGCCTCGGCAAGAAGCGTCAAAGCTCAGGAGTCTTCGCTAACGATGGCTCCACATCCTTACAGTGTACGGGCTAATTTACTTTCTGATAGGACTTTTCGGTTCATGGTGAAATATAAAATATAAAAAGCAGAGATTGCTCACACTCTATTCTTTGTGTGATTTGTCTCTGCTTTTTTTGCTCTCATCTCTTACGCATTTTATCAATTAATTTTCCGTCTTTCACAGTTATTTAGATAGCCAAATTGACATTGTACCGATCATTTAAAAAGCTACAATTTTTTCTCTTTTCGAATAAAAAATGGCTTAAAGTGATAAAATCTTACCCAATTTTCTCTTTTAGAAAATAATACTCAAAATAGATAAAAATTTCTGCACTTCATTGAATTTTTATTGAAAAAAGATAAAATTCTGACAATGTTACGCTCCGCATATACTGCCACCAGGTCTCAGCATTACTTCATTACGGCATACGGGCTAAGTTTAATTATAATTAAACTTATAATTAAACTCTAATTCTATCTCTTCGTCACGGCGTCTATTGGTCTGAGCTTTGAGGCCCATCTTGCAGGGAAGTAGCCTGCGGCCACGCCGAGGATCACTGAACCGAAGACTCCGGCCAGTGCAAGCCACCATGGAATGACCGCAACCTGGGTTTCTGCAGTCAGATGGAAGATGGACACAGCAGCTTTATTTACCACTACCCTGACTCCATACGACAAACCTACACCGCACACGCCTCCTGCAAAACCTATCACTGCGGCTTCCACAAGAAAAAGCAATCTGAGCTCGTCTATATCGCAGCCAAGCACCTTCAGTACACCGATCTCATTTACCCTGTCAAATACGGATGTTGTCATGGTATTACTTATTCCAATGACTGCTACCACAAGTGCTATCATTCCTATACCACCGAGAAGCAGCTGTATCATCTTGAGATATCTCTGGATAGTGTCCAGGTATTCCTTGGAATTCTCCGTCTGATATCCCATGTCCTGAAACTTCTTCACCATTGCGTCCACATTGTTTATGTTGTCCACTGTGACCACAGCAGATGTATAGACAAATTCACGGTATGCGTTGCCATTTCCATCCACAGGCTGACCCTCCAGCTTGCCATCCTTGCTGACACGCTTCAGCAGGCTTTTGAGATAGTCCATGCTGCAGTAGATTGTCTGCGATTTCTCACTGTATGATTCAGAAAGACTAAGCTCTTCATCATTTTCGGTATCAGTTGTATCACAACTTTTATCTGTCTCTGAATCACTATCAGAGCTGCTGTCAGCATTGCCATCCGTAAGAATACCTTCAAGCTTAAGTTTGACCATCTTTGCATTTGGATCTCCCCAGCCAACTGTTGTGTCAAACCGTTTTCCTACAAGTGACGCAATGCTCTGTTTCTCCCTTTTTTCATAACTGTCATATGTCTTTGAATTAAAGAAAAGCTTGCCCACACTGCTGCCTGCCACAAGACCTGAGCTGCCGGCAGTCTTATCTTCACTCTCTTTCTTTGACAGATCCCACTTCTCAAGCTCGTCTGCCGGCACTCCCACGATATTGCCGTAAAATTCATACACTCCGTACGTCATAGCCACTGGCACCTCATACATAGAATAACAGTCAGACACGCCTGCAAACCCCTTGAATGTATCTATGGTCCTGTCCGTGATCATGCGGTCCTTGTGCTTACCGCCAGATTCACTATAGACCGTAATCTGATTCACACTTCCGCTCGACACCATGGAATCGATCATCTCTTCTTTAACGCCTATGCCAACAGACAGAAGTGCCACGACCGACATGACACCTATCATCACGCCGAGAACGGTGAGAAATGTCCTGACTTTTCTTCTCTTCATATTCATAAGGCACAAATACCATATCCACCCCATATACTACTTCTCCTTGTCTATTCTCCGCATCTGCTTTCATACTGCAGGACTGCACACCAAAATTCAAATATCAAATTCAGCCTGCGAATTTAGAACTCATTAAGAATGGCCTTCTTCTTTTTTCTTCTTCTAACGACTGAAATAACTATCAATGCCAGGACTATTGCCACCGCACATATCCCATACACAGCCTTACTATTACCGTCTTTGGTGTTATCTTTTATCTTTTCCACATTGTCATATACCGGGGATTCCACCACTATATTAAATTTACCTGTAAGCTCCGTCTCGTTTCCCTCTTTGTCTTCATACGCCACCACCACTGTGGATATCTCGCCAGATGAACCTGTAGTCGATACAGCATTTGTCAGAATATCTATGCTTCCACTCTTACCAGCCTCTATATTGCCGATAAATGTATCATTCTCCCCGAGGTTCTTGCTCTCAAGTCTTGCTCTGACATTGTAGAGTGTTCCTGCTCCCATATTGTTGATGCTTCCTATGACCTCAACGGAATCTCCAAGAATCGCATCATCATCCACATACAGATCCGTGATCGATGCCCTCTGGGCAAGCTTTACCGGAAGGTATATCACATCTGTTGCAGAATGAGGATTGCCCCATATGTCATCATATTCATTTGTAACTGTCAGCTTATAGCTCTTCTCCTCCAGACCGTCAGCAGCCTTCAGCTTAAATGTAAATGTGTTCTCCTGTCCGTTTGGAAGTTCATCCATAAAACCATTGCCGGCACCCTCTGCCGGAACTATGTCACCGGTATCCGAAGCGACTGATATCTTGAGATTGTCCACATATCTGCTGCCTGTGTTCTTTATTGTTATCTCAAGGTCAAATGTCTGACCGGCTATTATTTCATTCTGCACTATCTTGTAATCCACAACCATGACCTTAGGCTCCGATGCCTGGGCAGCCATGTCAAATGGCATTACAAACATACAAACCAGCACAGAAATCATCAATACGATGCCTTTGTTTACCATGGTCAAATTTCTTTTTACGTACATTTTTCTGTCCCCCTTATACTTGAACATCGTCCCACTAAATATCAGTTCTTTTACTCCACAATCTTTCCATCAGCGATCTTTATTATCCTGTCCGCCTCCCTGGCAAGATCTATGTTATGTGTTATGAGCACAAGAGTCTGATTTAACTTCTTCACTGAATCCTGGAGCAATGTCAGGACTTCATTTCCGTTTTTGGAATCCAGGGCTCCAGTAGGCTCATCCGCCAGCACAAGTGCCGGTCTGTTTGCAAGTGCTCTTGCTATGGCAGCTCTCTGCTGCTGTCCACCGGAGAGCTGATTTGGAAGATATTTTTTCCTATCCTTCAGCCCCAGCATCTCTATTATATGATCTATGTATTCCCTGTCCGGTTTTCTGTGATCCAGAAGTATCGGCATTCTTATATTCTCCTCAACTGTCAGCACCGGTATAAGATGGTATGCCTGAAATACGAATCCTATCTTACGTCTTCTGAACACAGACATTTCCTCATCTGAAAGTCTGGTTATATCCTTTCCATCTATGATCACATTTCCGCTGTTAGGTGTGTCCACTCCTCCCATGACATGCAGCATCGTTGATTTTCCCGAACCCGACGCCCCAACTATAGCGACTATCTCTCCTTTTTCAACCGTAAGGCTTACATCGTCAAGTCCCCACACCCTGGTATCACCCTCACCGTATATCTTGGTGACATGTTCCAACTTTACTATCTCCATAACTTTCCTCCTTTTTATTGCAGATAACTCTCTCTGCTCCTGTCTGATACGCAGTCCTACTCCTCAAGGGTCAGGTCCTCAGCCATGCTCTTCGGGAGTCTTCTAAGCGGTACGAATATGCTTCCAAATACAAGTATCGACGACATCACTATGCCTGTTACTATGGCAGTAACCGAAGGTGTAAACTTCATCTGGAGCACCATCCTTATGAAATAATACTCGCCGAAATACACTGCGGTGCCAACCACCATTCCTATTATATTTGACCACAATACCGTCATGACTCCCTCAAGCATCACGGTCTTTATGAGTCTCTTACTCGACATTCCTATGACTCTGAGCTGTGCAAATTCCTTGCGCCTCATGTGCAGATTGCCCGCTGTTGCATTTATAATATTTACGGCCCCAAGCGCAAATACGAGTGCATCTATCATGAGTATGATCTGATTAAAATTTTTGAACGTATGAAATAACCTGATACCTTCAATATACATATAAAAATCAAATGCACCGCTTTCTGTACTTAAATAACTTACAATATCATCTATGCCGCTGTTTGTTACTTTTGAAGAATCGATCTGATATTCCATTCCGGATATCTGACTCTCTGTGTATCCCGTCTCAGCTAGATAATTAGCCAGCGAAGTATATGCCATTATTCCATATTCACCTGTCAGCCTGTCCCCAAGATCGAGTACGCCCTCAACTGTGTATGTTGTGTAATCCCCCTCAGCTACAAGCCTGTCATACACTTCGTTTGCAGCCTCTATTCTTTTTTCATGATCCTGATCGTCACCGTTATCATAAGCCTTGTCTCCGCCGGTTTTTACTATGCCAGCCTGCTCTATGGCTTTCTGTGTCTCGGCAAACAATTTGCCAGTATCAACAATGTCTATCGTATCCCCCACTTTGTAATCATTTACCTGAATATGTCTAAGTGTCTGGTAAGTCAGACTATCCTCATCACCATCGCTCCACTCCGAGCTTCCACCTGTGACCACGACTATTCCATGATCGCTCACATCCACAGTGCCATCCACAAGATACTGTGAAAGCTCCTCCATTGCCGAGGCACCCATTCCCCGTAAACTGATCGCCGACAGCCTCATCCTTCCAATTGCCGGAGAACTGTCATTGTCATACATTTTTTTATAGGTTTCGATCATATTTCCATATATGGTTGTTTTAATATAATCATCATTGTATCTGGAGCAGAGATCATCAATATCTGCCGCATATACATTTGACTCATAAACTTTTCTTGCAGCAAGGACATATCTGTTTTCTGCGATTTTCTGTAAACTTCCGGAATCTGGAAGTTCTGCCTCCACTGAATCGATATCCTGAAGCTGACTTGGTGCCTCATACACCTGGATCTGATATGGTCCATATTCACTGTCCAGAGACTTGGTCACACTGTCCACCGCACCGGACACACTCATAACCGCCACAAGTGCTGCTATGCTGACGGAGAGTGATGCAATAGTCTTGATATATCTTCCCCTATTTCTCAAAACGCTCTTTCTTGCATACTCTCCCTCAATTCCGAACATTCTTCCCATCAGTCCCTTTCCTCTGGTACGTATACGTCCGGTTTTAATCCTGAATTGCCCCCTCACAGCACTTATAGGAGACATACTGACTATCATCTTGCAGTTATCTCTCATCACAAAGTACAGATCGCCCAGATAACATATGAGTATCGGAACGATCACTATCAGGTGATATCCAGCACTCACACCTGTAAATGCCCCAACTATCAATGTTATGAGACCGCCCAGAACCACGCCTATCACAATTCCGGTTCCCTCAAGTATAGCCCCCATAAGGTAAACTATTTTCTTGAGTTGCCCCTTTGTAGAGCCAATACACCGCAGTATTCCATAATCCTTTATCTGCTCCATCATGAACATCTGCACTGTATTCCTTATAATCCCAACCGCAAATATAGCAAATATATAAGCAACCAGCAGGATTACCCACACAAGCACCATGAGCAGTGATCCATCTGTAGTTCCATCCTGAAAATAGAGCATCGCAAGATCTTCATTCAGCTCTGCGCTGACATCATATTTTTCCATGATAGTTTCCATATTGGACTCCATATGAAACGGATTATCACCCGTAGCATAGACCGCATTCTTATAAAATGTCTTCGCTGGTGTACCGGTATCTGACTGTCCACCGGTCCGCCAGTCTGTATACTCATAATTACCTGTGTACGCCTTTTCTATCAGCTCATCTGTTGCGATCTGCTCCGCCTGTGCCCTGCTTTCCGCCATGACAACGAACTCGTAATCCTTTTCCGTCCTGATCTTCTCCCTCTCATTAAGAAGGTAGGAATATGCAAAATTCAGGCCTCCATAAAGCACCATAACTGTTATAGCCACACCTATTATCGTTATTATGCTCCTCGCCCTGTTCGCATTCAGATACCTTACTGCCAGTTTCTTATAATCCCCCAATTCTAAGCCTCCTCTATATGATAATAAAAAAATGGTACTCAGCATTTCCGTAATGCTATAGTACCATCTCTTTCTTACTGTCTGGTGACTGCACATATTTTCTTTCTTACAGTTTAGAAAGATAACTCTGACATCATTTCATATATGCACAAATGTTATCTCAAAACATGTATATTCATGAACAACACTCTTGACTGTTATACGGCCTCCCATGCCCTCTACAATGGATTTTGTAAGAGAAAGTCCTATGCCCACGCTGTTTGGATTGACTTCCTGGTTGACTCTGTAAAATCTCTTGAATATATTCGGAAGTTCGTTCTCCGGTATTCCCATTCCCTGATCTCTCACATATATCCTTGTGAACATATCATTCTGTTCAACTTTTATAGATATCTCCGTATCACGATCAGAATAATCCGATGCATTCTTGAGCAGATTGAGTATGGCCTCTGTGAGCCAGTCTCCATCACATTCAAGCTTCATCTCACCGTCACAGTCTATGACAACCTTCTGTCCTCTCTTCTCTGTGAGATATCTCACGCCATCAGCAGCCTGTGAACATATGACATCCATATTCCAGCTCTGCTTCTGAAATTCTATGGCTCCTGCTTCTATCCTCGCAAGTTTAAGGAGTGACAGGACCATCCATTCCATCCTTGACAGCTGGTTCTGAGCCTCCGTAAGTACCTGTCTCCTTCTATCAAGATCTGTGACCTTGTCATCAAGCAACATATCCACAAATACATTCAGCGATGCCAGCGGCGTTTTAAGCTGATGTGATATATCTGATATTATATCCCTGAGAAATATCTTCTCCGAAAGTTCCTTCTCCCGGCTCTCCCTGAGAAACGAAACCATCTTATAAAAATTCGTATACAATATTCCCATCGATCCCTGCATGAATTCTTCTTCCGTCACGCTGTCAGGATCATCTACGACAGAGATCATCTTGGCAGAAATATTCTCTATCCCGCTGTACACCTTTGTGATATGTCTGTAACCTATCAATATGATCACAGCTATGAATGCGGCAGCAAGAACGACCGACACCACCGTATTCTTCACATTTCCGCCAAATGCGATATAAAACCACACGGCTAACACACACAGAAAAGCAAGCCCTGTCAGCACACAACTGTATACATATTTTTTCCTCTCATATGAACTCTTCATCTAATACCTTCTTAATACATCATCATTCTTTACAGAATCTGTAGCCAACACCACGGACAGTCTCTATACAAGCCGCATCATCTCCAAGCTTCGTTCTGAGCCTTTTCATGTATACGGACAGGGTGTTGTCATCTATAAGAACCCCATCCATATCATATAATCTGTCAAGCAATGTTCCTCTTGACAATACTATTCCCTCATTTAAAACCAGTTCTTTGAGCAGACGCAACTCATTCTGTGTACACTCTATAAGCCGTTCTCCCTCATACAGTCTGAATTCAGGCAACACAAATCTATGGCTGCCAAACACATATATCTCCTGTGATGATCTGTTCGCCATTTCATACCGTCTGAGGTTTGCTGCTATTCTGGACAAAAGCTCCTTGAGCCTGTATGGTTTTGCCACATAATCATCCGCTCCGAGTTCCAGTCCCTGCACTATATTTACCTCCTCAGACATGGCTGTCAGAAATATGATCGGTATCTGTACGCCCTTTCCCCTCACCTCTCTGCAAAAATCATATCCACTGCCATCCGGCAGCATGACATCAAGTAGCATAAGGTCAACCTTGTCATCAAGCAATTCGTTCGCAGATCTGATATTTGCCGCATGCCTAACCGTATACCCCTCGGCCTCAAGGACAAACACTGTCCCCATCGCAAGCGCCTTGTCATCTTCAACAAGCAATATCGTCTTTCCGTCCATTCTGCACCTCCACATTAGTAAATCCCCATTCAGCCAACATTCTATGATAATATCTTCCCTTTATCATATCTATCGCCTCGTCAACTGTGGTGATATTTCCATAGCCCATCTTGTTGGCTGTACCACATATTTTAACTGAACTATGGCCGATAACCAGTGCGATCAGACCCGTATTCTACATCTCTTCATTGATGATAACACTCTTTATATCTGAGACACTGTTTAGGGCCTTCAGCACTCCCGTTACCGCCACATTGCTATTTTCTTCTGATACACCGCCAAGATCAAGGTATATCATTATCTGGTCTTCACCCTTATATACATCAATATACCCCATATAGTTTTCCTCATCACCATTTTGTGAAGAATAATCCGACATCACCTGCTGGATCTCTTCAGTTTTCTCATCTGTCACACCGCCGTCAAAGTACACACTATATAAAAAGCTCTCTCCGTCAAATCCAGCAACATGTGCCTCGTAGTTCAGATCAAGCTGATCTACTCCTAATATACTGTCAAAGTCAAATTCTCCATCTTCTCCATAATTTTCTGCCATAGCATCATCCATATTATCAGCCATCTCACTATTCTCATCTATCCCATTTTCTTTCTCTGCAGCTTTCTTATCATCCTGCTCTTTCTCCGCAGCTTCCTCAGGTTTTCTCTCAAACCGTGCATATCCGCTGTCGTATTTCAGATAAATAACATATTTCTCAGTTGTGCTGACATATATTTCCTGCCCGATTTCAATATCCACACCTGCTGCCGCAAAATCCTCTGCAGGATAGTCCTTACTATCGACCTTTTCTATTGCTCCCACACTCTCGTATCCTTCCGGCAGATCCTCATCTCTTCCGGTTGCATTGTAATAATAGATATACCCATCATACATAACCTGTGGCTGCTCTATCATTCCGCTTTCCACACCGGTCGAGGTCTCCACGCCATTTGTTCCTGAAACATTTCCCTCAGAACTACCGCAGGCAGCACATGCCATAATCGAAAGCGCCGCAGCACCTATAAATATTCCTTTTCTTATCCCCATACAATTTTCTCCTTTTTAACCCTTATTTATTGATGTTATCTCAAGCCAGCTAACTGTATGTTCATATTAACATGGCTTTCCCAGCTCTGTCACATACATATTTTTAAAGTTGTCACCATATGCTCACTTCCGTCCATCCATATCCTCATCCCGGACATATCTCGCATTGAACTCCATATTGATATCACGGAGCTCCTTCTTCCCATCAATATAATCCTGGTACATCTCTGTGATACCACACATGCATCCGTCACAATAAGCATCTATATTTCCCAGAGAATCGGCAACTATCTGCTCCCGCTCCTGTCTGGTCGTATCCTTGATAAGATATCCCGCCATAAAAGCCTCCTAATAATAAAATTGGCACCGACATTATTAGACAATATACACGCAAAACAATATGTACAAGCGGTAATGAAAGCGACCGATCTTCAGCGCTTACCTGCTGAAGTGAAAGCCGCAGCGCCCTTATCGCGGCTGTAACATCATGCA
>CAKQQK010000029.1:0-29884 GCA_934270935.1 uncultured Coprococcus sp.
CCTCATAGCCGTGCTCTGATTTCTAACTCCCGAGTAAGCGAAGCCGACAGTTCTGCTTGGAATAGGAGTGTCAAGCGGAAGCTCAGTGATGACTCCTGAGTCCAGCTGTTCCTGGGCGAATTCGCGTACCACGCTGGCAACGCCCATTCCGATGGCGGCGAAGTCGATGAGAAGGTCCATGTTGTTGATCTCCAGAACCTGGCTGCAGCTGATGCCATGGGAGCGGAGATATTCGTCCACATGGGTACGGGTTACATTTGCCTCCTCAAGAACCATGAGATTGGAATTCTCAAGGATGTCAACGGTTGATATATTGGAGATATCAGTGTTAATTGAATCAGAAATTGTATCAGAAATTGTATCAGAAGCAGAGATGCCGGACGAATGTCTGGTGTCTCTGCTTTTTTTGTTATGATTCGAAACTGGTGCATCCTTGCCTGTGACAGAGGTTAGACCTGAGCTTAGCAGAGGGATGAAGTTGCCTTTGATATTGTTTGGAAGATCATCAGCGAAACTATAGTGAGCCTTTTCATTTGCACGCTCGTAGAAATTGTCCAGATATTCGGGACTGGCCACAAATACGTCGTGGATCTCCCTGACAGGAGAGTAGACTATCCCCTTTGGAAGTTCGGTGTTGCAGATGAGACCTATATCGATATCCTCGTTTCGGAGCAGCTTGATAGTGTTGATCGTTGAGTGGCAGTCGATGCTGAACTTGATATTTGGATTTTCTCTTATGAAGTCCTTCAGGTAGTCCAAGAGTATGTGCTTGCACAGCGATGTGCTCACACCAATCCTTATGTGTCCGATCCCAAGTTCTTTGTAGTTCTTCAGATTTTCCTCGCCCATGCTCAGTGAATCAAAAGCCCTCTCCACATACTCGTAGAGTACCTGGCCCTCCTCGGTCAGGACGACGCCCCTTGAGCTTCTGGAAAAGAGGGCGGTGCCAAGCTCTGCTTCCAGCTTGGATATAGATTTGCTGATCGCAGGCTGGCTGATGTAGAGCTGGTTTGCAGCCTTGCTGATGTTTCCGGTCTTTGCTACTGTATGAAATATGACGTAATTGTTCAGATTACTTATCATGGCATTCCTCCAAGTTATAATAACTATTCTTTTTATATATTGTAATTATACCTAGATGAGTGATATTATCAAGAGTAAGAATTTGTATTTAGAAACAAATGATAGGAGGACTATACATATGGGTATGACCATGACTCAGAAGATTTTAGCTGCTCATGCAGGACTGCCATCAGTTGAAGCAGGACAGCTTATCGAGGCAGATTTGGATTTAGTATTAGGAAACGACGTAACAACTCCAGTCGCAATTCACGAGATGGAGAAGTTCAACAAGAAGGAAGTATTTGACAAGAAGAAGATAGCGCTTGTTATGGATCACTTCACACCTAACAAGGACATCAAGAGTGCAGAGCACTGTAAGTGTGTAAGACAGTTCTCAGCGGCAAATGAGATCGAGAATTATTTCGATGTCGGAGCAATGGGTATCGAGCATGCGCTCCTTCCGGAGAAAGGCCTCATCGTTGCAGGAGAGACATGTATCGGTGCAGATTCACATACATGTACATACGGAGCACTCGGCGCATTCTCAACGGGTGTCGGAAGTACAGATATGGCAGCAGGAATGGTGACAGGCAAGGCCTGGTTCAAGGTTCCATCAGCCATTAAGTTCAACATCGTTGGAGAGAAGGCAAAGTGGATCAGTGGTAAGGACGTCATCCTTCACATCATCGGTATGATCGGTGTTGACGGTGCACTTTACAAGTCAATGGAGTTCGTTGGTGAGGGTATCAAGAACCTTACTATGGACGACAGATTTACAATTGCGAACATGGCGATCGAGGCTGGAGCCAAGAACGGTATTTTCCCTGTTGATGAGCTTACAGAGGAGTACATGAGGGAGCACAGCACAAAGTCATATACAAAGTATGAGGCAGACGAGGATGCTGTATACGATGCAGAGTACACCATCGACCTGTCACAGCTCAAGCCAACAGTTGCTTTCCCTCATCTCCCGGAGAACACCAGGACCATCGATGAGGTCGGTGACATCAAGATAGATCAGGTTGTCATAGGTTCATGTACAAATGGACGTATCTCGGATATGAGAATTGCAGCAGATATCATCAAGGGAAGAAAGGTTGCCGACGGTGTCAGAGTTATCGTCATCCCTGGAACACAGGATATCTACCTTCAGTGTATTGAGGAAGGTCTTATGACTATATTTGTCAAGGCCGGAGCAGTGGTTTCAACTCCTACATGCGGACCATGTCTCGGGGGACATATGGGTGTCATGGCAGCAGGAGAGAGAGCTGTATCGACAACAAACCGTAACTTCGTAGGACGTATGGGTCACGTAGACTCAGAGGTATATCTTGCCAGCCCTGCTGTCGCAGCAGCTTCAGCCATCACAGGTAAGATCAGCAGCCCTGACGAACTTGGCCTGTAATAAAAAACATAGAATATGAAGAAGTTTGCTAAGCATGCTAAAGCATCCCAAATGTCGGGCTTACATGATTTAGCAAATTTCTGTAGAGATAAAGGAGATAGACTATGAAAGCACATGGAACAGTACACAAATATGGTGACAACGTAGATACAGATGTAATCATCCCTGCAAGATACCTGAATTCATCAGATCCTGCAGAGCTTGCAAAGAGCTGTATGGAAGATATAGATAAGGATTTCGTTAAGCGTGTAAAACCGGGCGACATCATGGTGGCAAGAAAGAACTTCGGCTGTGGATCTTCAAGAGAGCATGCACCTATAGCCATCAAGGCTTCAGGAATCAGCTGTGTAATCGCAGAGACATTTGCCAGAATTTTCTATAGGAATGCCATCAACATCGGACTTCCGATCATCGAGTGCCCTGAGGCAGCAGAGGCTATCCAGGCTGGCGATGATGTGGAGATAGATTTCGACAGCGGTATGATCTATGACAGAACCCAGGGAACAGAGTTCAAAGGACAGGCATTCCCTCCGTTCATGCAGGAGATCATCAAGAGTGAGGGCCTCATCAACTATATAAATAGCAAGAATTAACATTATGTGAGATATACAGGAAGAGGGGATACAAATGAAATGTAGTAATTGTGGAACAGAGTATGCAGATGTCTTAGTGCAGTGTCCTGTTTGTGGAGCTCCTAGAGATGTTCAAGGACAAATGCAGCAGTCATATGGAGGTCAGTATCAGCAGAATATACAACATTCATATGGAGAACAGTACCAGCAGAATGAACAGCAGCCCTACGGAGGACAACAGTACCAGCAGAACATGCAGCAGCCCTACGGAGGACAGTACCAGCAGAGCGTGCAGCAGCCATATGGAGGACAGTACCAGCAGAACATGCAGCAGCCATATGGAGGACAGTATCAGCAGAACATGCAGCAGCCCTACGGAGGACAGTATCAGCAGATGAATAATGCAGAAATGAATATGGGATGGTTTAAGTTCACTATCTATTTCCAGTTATTTGCAAATGCTCTTCTAAATCTGTTTAATGGAGTATCCTATCTCACGGGTTATTTGTATGGTGGAAACAGTGCGTTGGTATATACTGTGTATCCTTCATTAAAAGCGTTTGATGTGTGCTTTGGGATTATATATATAGTTATTGTTGGATATGCAATATATACTCGTATGATGCTGGCAAAATATAAAAAGACAGGACCTTTAAATCTTTACATTTTACTTGGGGCAAATATATTGATGGGAATTCTTAGTAATGTTGCCATATTAGCTTATGTAGGAACTGACGTGTTAGACGCTTCAGATATGACCAGCTTTGGACGACAGCTGGCAGCAACAATAACTTTGTTGATTGTAGATATTGTGTACTTTAATAAGCGAAAGCATTTATTTGTAAATTGATATGTAAGAAATTGAAGAGACAAAGAAAGAAGGAATAAGAAAATGCAGTGTAATTTAGCCGTAATAAAAGGCGACGGTATCGGCCCTGAGGTAGTCACAGAGGCTATGAAGGTCCTTGATACAGTAGGTAAAAAGTTCGGACATACATTTGACTATGAGCAGATCCTCATGGGTGGATGTTCAATAGACGCAACTGGTGTGCCGCTCACAGACGAGGCAGTGGCAGTTGCAAAGTCAAAGGATGCTGTTCTCCTTGGTTCAATCGGAGGAAATACATCCACATCACCATGGTATAAGCTCCCTCCAAATCTCCGCCCGGAGGCAGGACTTCTGAAGATCAGAAAGGAGCTTGGCCTCTTCGCAAATCTTCGTCCTGCAAATCTCTATGATGAACTGAAGGAGGCTTGCCCTCTTAAGGCAGAGATCGCAGAGCGCGGATTTGACATGATGATGATGAGAGAGCTCACCGGTGGTCTCTACTTCGGTGAGAGACACACAGAGGAAGTTGACGGAGTTATGACAGCCGTTGATACCCTCACATACAATGAGAACGAGATCAGAAGAATAGCCATCAAGGCATTTGACATAGCTATGAAGAGAAGAAAGAAAGTCACATCCGTAGACAAGGCAAATGTACTTGATTCTTCAAGACTTTGGAGAAAGGTAGTTGAGGAAGTGGCAAAGGATTATCCAGAAGTTGAGCTTGAGCACATGCTCGTCGATAACTGTGCGATGCAGCTTGTGAAGGATCCTGCACAGTTCGACGTGGTTCTCACAGAGAATATGTTCGGAGACATCCTCTCAGACGAGGCATCCATGATCTCGGGTTCTATCGGAATGCTTTCATCGGCATCACTTAACGAGACAAAGTTTGGTATGTACGAGCCATCAGGCGGTTCAGCACCTGACATAGCAGGACAGAACAAGGCAAATCCTATTGCTACCATTCTGTCAGCAGCCATGATGCTCAGATACACATTTGACCTCGACAAGGAGGCAGATGCGGTTGAGAACGCTGTAAAGCAGGTACTCAAGGACGGATACAGAACCATAGATATCCACTCAGAGGGAACACAGCTCGTAAGCTGTTCCGAGATGGGTGATCTTATCTGCGAGAGAATATAGAAAGAACCATTATTGGAGGAGAATAAGATGAAGAGTGATAATGTTAGGGTAGGAATGCAGCAGGCGCCACACAGATCTCTGTTCAACGCACTGGGCATGACAAAGGAAGAGATGGAGAGACCTTTAGTAGGTATCGTATGTTCATACAATGAGATAGTTCCAGGTCACATGAACCTGGATAAGATAGCACAGGCAGTAAAGATGGGAGTTGCCATGGCAGGTGGTACACCTGTTATGTTCCCGGCTATCGCTGTGTGTGATGGAATAGCAATGGGACATATCGGAATGAAGTATTCACTGGTTACAAGAGATCTGATCGCAGACTCAACAGAGGCTATGGCTATAGCTCATCAGTTTGACGCGCTGGTTATGATCCCTAACTGTGACAAGAACGTTCCTGGACTTCTCATGGCAGCAGCCAGAGTAAATGTCCCAACAGTATTTGTATCTGGCGGTCCAATGCTCGCCGGACACGTAAAGGGAAATAAGACAAGTCTTTCAAGCATGTTCGAGGCAGTCGGATCATATGCAGCCGGAACCATGACTGAGGAGGATGTATACGAGTATGAGTGCAAGACATGCCCTACATGCGGATCATGTTCAGGTATGTACACAGCAAACTCAATGAACTGTTTGACCGAGGCTCTTGGAATGGGACTTCCAGGAAACGGAACTATTCCAGCCGTTTATTCAGAGAGACTTAAGCTTGCAAAGCATGCCGGTATGGCGGTCATGGAGATGTATAGAAAGGGTATCAAGCCTAGAGACATCATCACAAAGGAGTCCATCATCAATGCTCTTACAGTCGATATGGCACTTGGATGTTCAACCAACTCTATGCTCCATCTTCCAGCTATAGCACATGAGATCGGATTCGACTTCGATATCTCATTTGCAAATGAGATCAGCGCAAAGACACCTAACCTGTGCCACCTTGCTCCTGCAGGTCACACATACATGGAGGATCTCAACGAGGCTGGCGGTGTGTATGCGGTTATCAAGCAGCTTGCAGATGCAGGACTCATCAACAAGGACTGCATGACAGTTACAGGTAAGACAATAGGAGAGGCTGTTGCAGGCAGTGTCAACAAGAATCCTGAGGTCATCAGACCTATGGACAATCCATATTCAGTTACAGGTGGTCTGGCTGTATTAAAGGGTAACCTTGCACCGGACGGCTCTGTAGTAAAGCGTTCGGCAGTTGTGCCTGAGATGCTGGCTCACAAGGGCCCTGCAAGGGTATTTGACTGTGAGGAGGACGCGATCGCAGCTATCAAGGGTGGTAAGATCGTAGCGGGTGATGTGGTAGTCATCAGATATGAGGGACCAAAGGGAGGCCCTGGTATGAGAGAGATGCTCAATCCTACATCAGCAATCGCAGGTATGGGACTTGGATCATCAGTAGCTCTTATCACAGATGGTAGATTCTCTGGCGCAAGCCGTGGAGCATCCATCGGACATGTATCACCTGAGGCTGCCGTGGGCGGACCTATCGCACTTGTTGAGGAAGGCGATATGATCGAGATCGACATCAACAACCTCAGCATCAAGCTCGATGTGTCAGACGAGGAGCTCGCAAAGAGAAAGGCTGCATGGACACCAAGAGAGCCAAGGGTTACAACAGGCTACCTTGCAAGATATGCGGCAATGGTTACATCAGGCAACAGAGGTGCAGTACTTGAGGTACCAAAGAACTAGTTGATAATTATGAAATTCAAATATGTAGATTACGACTGAGATTGTTTAGCCTTACCAAATCGGAGGAATACGCAGCCGCCGGTCCTTAGATGGCGCTACAGCGGCATCTTAGTACCGCTGCAGGCTAAGTTAAGCGGGAGCGACCTCCGATTGGTAGGCTAAAACATCTCAGAAGTTCATAATCTACATGTTTCACAATTATTTCTACGATATGAGAGAAAAAGAAGGAGAAGATAATAATGTCAAAGATATCAGGTTCTGAAATTGTTATAGAGTGCCTTAAAGAACAGGGCGTTGACACCGTGTTCGGTTATCCGGGAGGAACTATCCTCAATGTATACGATGCCCTCTACAAGCACCAGGATGAGATCAACCATGTGCTCACATCACATGAGCAGGGGGCTGCCCATGCGGCAGATGGATATGCCAGAGCTACAGGTAAGGTCGGAGTATGTATGGCCACATCAGGTCCGGGTGCCACCAACCTTGTAACAGGTATAGCAACTGCGTACATGGATTCTGTTCCCGTTGTAGCTATCACAGCAAATGTAGGCGTAAACATGCTTGGCAAGGACAGCTTCCAGGAGGTAGATATTGCAGGTGTTGTTATGCCTATCACTAAGCACAGCTTTATCGTAAAGCATATAGATGATCTTGCACCTACCATTAGACGTGCGTTCAAGATCGCAAAGAGCGGAAGACCAGGCCCTGTGCTTGTGGATATAACAAAGGATGTAACCGCGGCGGAGACAGAGTATATACCAGAGACACCGGAGGTCATCGAGAGAAAGACAGACACCATCCGCGAGGAGGATGTGAACAAAGTCCTTGAGATGATCAAGGTTTCAAGAAGACCATTTATCATGGCAGGTGGCGGATGTATCATCTCTGATGCGTCAGCAGAGCTTGCAGAATTTGCAGACAAGGTGGATGCACCTGTGTGCGATACACTTATGGGCAAGGGCGCATTTGACGGAAGAAGCGAGAGATATACAGGCATGATCGGTATGCACGGAACCAAGGTGTCAAACCTTGGCGTGTCAAGGGCAGACCTTGTGATCGTTGTTGGTGCCAGATTCTCAGACCGAGTTATCGGAAACGCATCCAAGTTTGCGCCAAATGCAAAGATCATACATATAGATATAGATGCTGCTGAGATAGACAAGAACATCCCTACAAATGCCAGCATAGTCGGCGATGCAAAGGAGGTTCTGAAGATTCTCAACAGCAAGCTTGCCGCCCAGTCCAACAAGACATGGATGTCTGAGATCGAAGACCTTAAGAAGCAGAATCCTGACGTGTACAGCTTTGACACACTGAACGGACCTGCAGCTATCAAGAAGATCTACGAGCTTACAGAGGGTGATGCGATCATCACAACAGATGTCGGACAGCATCAGATGTGGGCAGCTCAGAACTATACATTCAAGGAGCCTAGGACATTCCTGTCATCAGGCGGACTTGGAACCATGGGTTACGGTGTTGGCGCTGCGATTGGAGCAAAGTACGGCAGACCAGACAAGGCAGTCATCAACATAGCCGGAGACGGATGTTTCAGAATGAATCTGAACGAGATAGCAACAGCTGCAAGATACAACGTGCCTATTATCCAGGTAGTCCTGAACAACCACGTACTTGGAATGGTAAGACAGTGGCAGACATTGTTCTATGACCACAGGTATTCCAACACTGTGCTTGACGATTCAGTAGATTTCGTCAAGGTAGCAGAGGGACTTGGTGCAATGGGAATTAGAGCCAACACCCTTGATGAGTTCGAGGAGGCAATGAAGACAGCCCTCGCAGCAGGCAGACCAGTAGTAATAGATGTGACAATAGCGGGAGATGACAAGGTATGGCCAATGGTAGCTCCGGGAGCAGCCATTGACACCTGTTTCTCAGAGGACGATATGTAATATATGTCAGTATAAGCTGGAAAGGCACCATATTTGTGTGCATACAAGCATAGATATGGTGCCTTTATATATAATCCCCACTTGCCGACAGGCGAAAAGAGTGTTATAGTACAGGGATATAAGCGATAATAAAGTTGTTTTACTTGAAAACATAAGATTTTGAACCGAAAAACTTGAAAATCGCAAGCGACAATTAAAAAGAAGGAGAGATAACAAAAATGGCAAGAGTGTACAACTTTTCAGCAGGCCCTTCAGTTCTTCCTGAGGTGGTATTAAAAGAGGCAGCAGAAGAAATGCTTGATTACAAGGGAACAGGCATGAGCGTAATGGAGATGAGCCACAGGTCCAAAGCCTTCGACAATATCATCAAAGAGGCAGAGAAGGATCTCAGAGATCTCATGAACATACCTGATAACTACAAGGTGCTTTTCCTTCAGGGAGGAGCTTCTCAGCAGTTCGCAGCAATTCCAATGAATCTCATGAAGAATGGTGTAGCTGACTACATCATTACAGGTCAGTGGGCAAAGAAAGCATACGAAGAAGCAAAAAAATATGGAAAGGCAGTTGCAGTTGCATCATCAGCAGACAAGACTTTTTCATATATCCCTGATTGTTCAGATCTTCCAATAGATGACGATGCTGATTATGTATACATTTGTCATAACAATACTATATATGGAACAACATACCACACACTTCCTAACACAAAGGGCAAGATCCTTGTGGCAGATATGTCATCAGACATTCTCTCACAGCCTGTAAATGTTGAGGATTATGGTATGATCTACTTCGGAGTACAGAAGAACGTTGGTCCTGCAGGTGTGGTAGTTGCGATCATCCGTGAGGATCTCATCAGAGATGATGTAATGCCATTTACACCAACCATGCTCAAGTACAAGACTCAGGCAGATGCAGACTCGCTCTACAACACACCTCCATGCTACGGTATCTATATCTGTGGCAAGGTATTCAAGTGGGTTAAGGAGATGGGCGGCCTTGAGGCTATGAAGGCTCACAACGAGAAGAAGGCTAAGATCCTCTATGATTTCCTTGACAGTTCAGAGCTCTTCAAGGGAACTGTAGTAAAGGAAGACCGTTCACTCATGAACGTACCATTTGTAACAGGTGACGCAGATCTTGATGCCAAGTTCGTCAAGGAGGCAACAGAGGCTGGATTTGTCAACCTCAAGGGTCATAGAACAGTAGGTGGTATGAGAGCATCTATCTACAATGCGATGCCAATCGAGGGCGTTGAGAAGCTTGTAGAGTTCATGAAGAAGTTCGAGGCAGAGAACAAGTAATATTAAGTATTATATAGTATAAGACGATATAGATAGTGGCGGGTGATCGTAAAGTTTGCAGTATGTGATCATACAATTACCTGTGTCACAGAAAAGGGAGAAAAAGACATGTCAGTAAAGATTAATTGCTTAAATCCTATCGCAGCATGCGGTATGGAACTTTTACCTGATACATATGAAGTAACAGACAATTTCGCAGATGCAGATGCAGTTCTTGTCAGAAGTGCATCCATGCATGATCTTGAACTGTCAGACAACCTTCTGGCAGTAGCCCGTGCAGGTGCGGGTGTCAACAACATTCCACTTGATAAGTGTGCTGAGAAGGGTATCGTAGTATTCAACACACCGGGAGCAAATGCAAACGGTGTTAAGGAGCTTGTAGTAGCAGCACTTCTCATGGCTTCAAGAGACCTTGTTGGCGGTTACAACTGGGTTAAGGATAATGCCGCTGAGGCGGATATCGCCAAGATGGTGGAGAAGCAGAAGAAGAACTACGCAGGCAATGAGATTCTCGGCAAGAAGCTCGGTGTAATCGGACTTGGCGCCATCGGAGCAAAAGTTGCAAATGTTGCACTTAAGCTCGGTATGCAGGTATACGGATATGATCCATATGTGTCAGTAGATGCAGCATGGGGACTTTCAAAGGATGTAAAGCACATCACAAATGTAGAGGATATCTACAGAGACTGTGATTATATAACAGTTCATGTTCCTGCACTTGACAGCACAAAGGGCATGATCAATGCAGATGCATTTGCAATGATGAAGGATGGCGTTAAGATCCTCAACTTCGCAAGAGACGTACTGGTCAACGATGAGGATATGAAGGCGGCACTCGACTCAGGAAAGGTTGCAAAGTATATGACAGACTTCCCTAACCCGGCCATAGCAGGTTACAAGAACGTGGTAGCATTCCCACATCTTGGAGCTTCAACAGCAGAGTCAGAGGACAATTGTGCAGTTATGGCTTGTAAGGAGATCAAGGCATACATCAACGATGGAAACATCAAGAACTCTGTAAATTATCCAAATGTCAACATGGGACAGTGCAGTGATGTAGCCAGAGTTACAATCTGCCATAAGAACATCCCTAACATGCTCACCCAGTTCACAGGAGTATTCTCCAAGAAGGGCGGCAACGTATCAGGAATGATCAGCAAGGCAAAAGGCGATTATGCATACTCTATCCTTGATATCGGTGTAGAGCCAACAGCAGACGACATCGCAGAGCTCTCAGCAATCGAGGGAGTAGTAAAGGTAAGAGTCATAAAGTAATAAAAGATAAATAGGAGAGAAGAAAAATGAGTGACAAGTTAAAGGTAGGTATCCTCGGCGCAACAGGTATGGTAGGTCAGAGATTTATCTCACTTCTTGAGAACCATCCTTGGTTTGAGGTTGTTACAGTTGCAGCCAGCCCAAGAAGCGCAGGCAAGACATACGAAGAGGCAGTTGGTGACAGATGGAAGATGGATACACCGATGCCAGAGGCAGTTAAGAAGCTTGTAGTATACAATGTCAATGAGGTTGAGAAGGTCGCAGCCACAGTTGATTTCGTATTCTCAGCAGTAGATATGACAAAGGATGAGATCAAAGCTATAGAGGAGGCTTATGCCAAGACAGAGACTCCTGTAGTTTCAAACAACTCAGCTCACAGATGGACTCCGGATGTTCCTATGATGGTTCCAGAGATCAATGCAGATCATGCAGAGGTTATTGAGTTCCAGAAGAAGAGACTTGGAACAGAGAGAGGATTTGTTGCAGTTAAGCCTAACTGTTCAATCCAGAGCTACGCACCTGTACTCACAGCATGGATGCCATTTGAGCCATATGAGGTAATCGTAAGCACATATCAGGCAATCTCAGGAGCAGGTAAGACATTCAAGGATTGGCCTGAGATGCTCGGCAACATCATTCCATATATCGGCGGTGAGGAAGAGAAGTCAGAGAAGGAGCCGCTCAGAATCTGGGGTAAGGTAGACAAGGAGAATGGCGTGATCGTACCTGCAGAGGGAATCACTATCACAAGCCAGTGTATCAGAGTTCCAGTTCTCAACGGACATACAGCAACTGTATTTGTAAAGTTCAGAAAGAATCCTACAAAGGAGCAGCTCATCGAGGCTATGACAAGCTTCAAGGGCGCACCTCAGGAGCTGAACCTTCCAAGTGCACCAAAGCAGTTCATCCAGTATCTTGAGGAGGACAACAGGCCACAGGTATCTCTGGATGTTGACTTTGAGAACGGTATGGGTATCAGCGTTGGACGTCTCCGTGAGGATTCAGTATATGACTGGAAGTTCGTTGGCCTTTCACACAACACTGTAAGAGGTGCTGCAGGTGGTGCGGTTCTCTGTGCAGAGCTTCTGAAGGCTAAGGGATATATCACAAAGAAGTAATATTCCATTTTAAAGGTGGAATAAAACATATAAATAAGCCTGTTTTGATGGATGTGATAAGAGATATATCAATCGCCATCGAAACAGGCTTATTTTGTTAATATCTTGTTGACAGTGCACAAAAGATTGTACTAATATTGTAATATCTATAAATATATACATATGCGTAAAACAAAGTCGCATATGAGATTAAGGGAGGTAGAATATGAGAAAAGGGAGAAAGTGGCTGTCAGCAATTATAAGCACAGCCATGGTAGTTCAGTCACTGGCGGCCGTAGGTCCTGTGACGGTACAGGCGGCAGATGGGGTGCCCATTGACAATACCTTCAGCAATGATGCTGCATTTAGAAGGTATGTATCGGACAATTTTGATCTGAACAGTGACGGATATCTGGATGATGATGAGATCAGTGCAGTCACATCCATAGATATTCATGATATTGATACGTATTACGATCACAAGGCGGTTCAATATGTTGATGGTATAGAACTGTTTACGAATCTGACGAGTATCGATTGTAGTGGTCAGGGTATAAGGAGCATGGACATTCAGAATCTCACCAAATTGAAACATCTTGATGTGTCCAACAACATGATGAGTGACCTCACACTTCCATCAAAGGCAGATGACCTTATATATCTGGACATCAGTGGTAACAATATAACCAGACTTACATCTCTTGCAGATTATGACAATCTGACACATCTAGATGCAAGTGGTACGAACCTTGAGGAGATAAACGTCAAGAGGATGAAAGGTCTGACATACCTCGGTGTGAGCGGTCTTTCACTGAAGACGCTTGATCTCTCAGAGAATCAGCAGCTTGATACAGTATACTGCAGAGCTATGTCTGGTCTATCAACTCTTGATCTGTCAAACCATACGACTCTTAAAAACGTATACTGTGATGCCGGATCACTGAATATTGCCGGTTCAATAACAAAGCTTGATGTATCAGGAGACACAGCACTTGAAACTCTCAATTGTTCAGCGAACAACCTTTCAGAGCTGAACATAACAAATACACCGAAACTTTCAATACTTAATTGTGCGAATACAAAACTTGATTCACTTGATGTGACAAACAACAAAGCGTTGACAAGCCTTACTGTGGATGGCACAGCACTTGGATCACTTAATGTATCAAACAACACTGCACTTACAAGCTTGTCTGCTGCCGATGCGGATCTGACAGAGATGGATATAACAAAGCTTTCATCTCTCAGCTATGTAAATCTGGACGGTAACGATCTGACCAGTATAGATGTATCCAAGAACACTGCTCTTGATACACTTACAGTCAGTGACAATAAGCTTGAAAGTATAAATTTATCAAACAACAAAAATCTTCGTGTTCTTGAGGTGAACAAGAACAGACTTGTATGTATTGATATATCAACATGTCCGAAGCTTTTGAATTCCGATGAAGGCGGTTCGTTCAGTTGTACAGGAAACAGCAGAGATATTACACTTGACAAACCTAACTATGACCTGGATCTCACAGCGTACAATACAAAGTATGGCTTCCATAAGGCATATGCCAGCAGCGACATCAAGACATGGAATGAAAAAAAACAGGCATATGAATTGGGAAGAAAGAACACAACGATAGGTTATGCCGGACTTGCACTTGGAGAAGAAAATGGTATGACTTATGAAGTAACGGGTGGGGCAATCAATAACTATCATCTCACAGCAAATCTTGACTCTACAGAGATAAAGTACAAGTATTTCTGTGGTATTGGAACACGTACAGTAGATTTTACTCTTAACATACTCAATCCACTTGGGGTGGTTGTATGGTATTCTCTTGACGACGGCGTTCACAGTGCCGGTGATTCAACTCTGAAATTTGTTGTAGGAAGTACAACTACACTGACTGCAAAGGACAGATCCGGTAATGCGCATGAGAATATTACATGGAGTTCAAACAACAACAAAGTTGCAGCTATCAATTCAAAGACAGGAGAGCTTACATGTAAGGCCGGTGGAACAGCTCAGATAACCACAAACCTTAACGGAAGACCTGTCGGTTACATAAACATCGAATGCCATAACCCTGTAAACAAGATGAGCTTTATAGACAGGGACATCAAGAATGATGACGGAACAGATATAATATATGGTGACAACTCAGTCATCAATATGGAATGTGGAAGATATGCAAATTCAAGCATGAAGAATCTGTCTGCAAAGTTCTACAACACAGACGGAGAAGTTAAGTCTGAGTTTGCGGGTTATACATGCGTAGTATCAGACTCGAGAGACAACTGTGATAATGTGACAAGCAACGTTGTTTCATTCAGAAACGGTCAGATCACATCAGTTGGACCTGGCGTTGCATATCTCCATTTTACATCAAAGGACAACCCTGAGACAAAGATAGTTATACAGGTAAATGTTATACAGAGAGTTGACAGCATCCAGATATCACAGAGAACACTCTCAATGATAGCAGGAAGAACATCAACACTCACAGCAACATTCAGCCCTGCAAATGCTGACAATCAGAACGTGACATGGGAGTCAAGTGACGATTCTATAGTATCAGTTGATCAGGATGGAAAACTTACAGCACATGCTCCTGGAACTGCAGATATCACATGTATTGCAGCAGATAATCCAGGTGTATTGAAGAGCAAATGTACTGTTACCGTTCTTGCAGCGGTGTCAGGCGTAAGCATGAGCCAGGAAGAGTGTACACTGATACTTCCAACTGACAGATCAGTTCAGCTCAGTGTGAATATTGAAGGAGATAGTTCAATAACATACACAGAGAAGTGGGTATCATCAGATCCTGAGGTGGCAAGAGTTGCAAGTAATGGTTATGTAACTGCTATGAAGAAGGGAACAGCGATTATTACATGTTATCTTGCGGACGACCTTTTCGCAATGTGTTCAATCACTGTAAAGCAGAATGTAACGAATGTAGAACTCAGCGTGGAGAAGAATACGCTTATTGTCGGCGATAAGATACAGGCTGTGGCAAAGGTTACACCTGAAGATGCAGACAACACTACACTCAAGTGGTCATCAAGCGATGAGAGTGTGGCAACAGTTGATCAGAATGGTAATATCACAGCAGTAGATAAGGGATATGCCATGATTACAGCAGCAGCTACTGATGGAAGCGAGAGATATCGTGCTGTGGGTATTCAGGTCAGAAAACTTGTGGCTGATGTCAAACTTGAAAAGAACGAGCTGGTTACATACGTTGGAAGAGCAACCTCTATGGAAGTCAGTGTGACCCCTGAAGATGCAAGTGACAGAAGCCTTATATGGGAGTCAAGTGACACTGAAACAGCAACAGTGAGCGGTGGCCCTACAATGGTATCTGTAAGGGGTGTGAAGCCTGGAGAGGTAACTATCACAGCAAAGACAAAGGACGGCAGTGATATAGTCAGAAGCTTTAAGGTTGTTGTACGTCAGCAGATCACAGGAATAACATTTGCTGAACCACAGAAGACAGTTAAGGTTGGCACACAGTTCAAATGTGATTATACAGTATTGCCGGAGAACGCAGACAGCCTGGATATAGACTGGTCGTCTACAGACCCATCAGTTGCAACAGTAAGCAAGGATGGCACGGTAAGTGCTATAGGAAGAGGTATGGTTGTTATAAGTGCGGTTCCATCAGATGGAGTCGGTACACGTGCATCATTCACACTGAATGTTAACCAGCCTGTTACTAAGATCACTCTTAATAGCACAAAGGTAACACTTTCAAAGGGAGGTACATATTCACTTGCTGCAAATGTATTTCCAGATAATGCAAATAACACATCTGTTACATGGAAGACATCAAACTCAAAGGTAGCTACAGTTACCAATGGATTTGTAACAGCGGTTGCAAAGGGAACAGCAGTAATAACATGTAAGGCAAATGATGGAAGCGGCAAATATGTCAGATGTACTGTGTCAGTTGTTCAGCCGGCGACATCACTCAGACTCAGCGTTACAAAGAAGACAATGGTCAAGGGCACAAGTTATACCTTAAAGGCAACAGTAGGACCTACAACTGCAAGCAATAAGAAGGTTACATGGACTTCTTCAAATAAGAGAATTGCAACAGTAAGTGCAACAGGTGTGGTTAAGGCTGTTAGACCGGGAACGGCAGTTATCACATGTAAGACTGCTGACGGCACTGGAATCATAGCTACATGTACGATAACTTCTGTGATAAGAGTTTCAAAAATCAAGCTGAACAAGACTGCAGCAGTTATCAAGAAAGGGGGCAGAGTTGCACTTAGGGCAACCGTTACACCTGCAAATTCAAGCAATAAGGCAGTTACATGGACTTCATCCAACAAGAATATAGCAACAGTTACTACAAGTGGTGTTGTTGTAGGAAAGAAGGCAGGAAGAGTGGTTATCACTTGCAAGGCAAAGGATGGAAGCGGTAAGTATGCACGCTGTACGATTGTTGTTAAGTAATCAGTGCATATATGTGATGTGTATGGACATACATAATACTATATAGACAACAATAAAGACTGTTGTGATCCATTTACCTGAGTATAGGGGATGGATCGCAGCAGTTCTTTTTACTAAGAATAGTTATGATATGTTCCGAGGCATGTCGGATATCGTTCTTTATTATCTTTTAATCTTAAAAATTGTTGTAAGCAAATAGCAATTGTGATAAACTATTAGAAAAATTGATTTCATTTACATGGAGGCATTTATAGATATGAAGAAGCTTATTTTAGTTACATCACCACCAGCATGCGGTAAGACATTTATTTCAAAGCAGGTTGCAAAGGCACTTCACAATTGTGTATACCTTGATAAGGATACACTTATCGTCCTTTCGAAGCAGATATTTGTAGTAGCTGGACAGGAGTACAACCGTTCATCAGATTTCTTCCAGAAAGAGATCAGAGATTACGAGTATTACTGTGTACTTGATCTTGCGTTTGAGGCACTTGATTACAATGATACAGTTCTTATCAACGCACCTTTCACTGAGGAGATCAGAGATGACGAGTACCTTGCAAATCTTCGTGCAAAGCTTGCAGAGAAGGATGCGGAGCTCTTTGTTATCTGGGTAAATACAAGAAAAGATGTATGTCATGAGAGAATGATCAAGAGAGCATCGGACAGAGATACATGGAAGCTTGAGCATTGGGATGAGTATATAAACAGCCAGAACTTCAATCCACCTACGAATATCAAGGATCTCTTTATATTTGAGAACTCATCAGAGGAAGAGTATGAGGATTCTATAAAGAAGGTCGTAAAGGCTGTAAGGGGATAGTATTTGTGTGGATTAACTTGTGGGTATGCATATTTTCATATCTGCATATACAATAAAATATTTTGACAGGAGTAATGAATATGGCAACAATCAGAAGTTTTAGAGCCTATAGACCAAGACCAGATGTTGCGGGCAGAGTAGCTGCCCTGCCATACGATGTGTATAACCGTCAGGAAGCAGAGATAGAGGTTAAGCGTGAACCGTTATCATTTTTGAAAGTGGACAGAGCTGAGACATCCTTTGGACCGGACGTAGATACATATGCTCCATGTGTATATGATAAGGCTGGTCAGCTGCTTAAAGGGATGATAGATGACGGAACGTACGTCAAGGAGCAGAGACCAGTCTATTATATTTATGAGCTTATCATGGATGGCAGACATCAGACAGGTCTTGTTGCGTGTGCAGCAATAGATGATTACATAAATGGAGTTATAAAAAAGCATGAGAATACCCGGGAAGATAAGGAGATAGATCGTATAAAACATGTTGAGGCATGTGGTGCGCAGACAGGTCCTATATTCCTTGCATACAGATCAATAGATCAGGTGAATGAGATAATAGACAGGGTAAAGAGCGGTGAGAAGTTATATGGATTTACATCACCGGATGGGATTACACACAATGTATGGATCATAGACAACCAGAAGGATATAGATACCATCAGGGATGCATTTGCAGGTGTGAATGATATATATATCGCAGATGGACATCACAGGGCAGCATCTGCTGTCAAGGCGGGACTCCATATAAGAGAGAAGAATCCTGGATATACAGGAGATGAGGAGTTCAATTATTTTCTGTCCGTGTTGTTTCCTCATGACCAGCTTATGATCATGCCATACAATCGTGTGGTAAAGGATCTGAATGGCCGCACAGAGGCTGAGTTTATGACAGAGCTGGGAAAAGTGTTTGACGTAACAGAGAGCGAGATGCCTGTGGAGCCTGCTGTCAAGGGACAGATGGGTATGTACATGGCAGGAAGATGGTACAGGCTTGATGTGAAAGATGGTATAGTCCCGGGGGATGTTGTTGGAAGACTGGACGTATCAGTTCTTCAGGACAATGTATTGGCTCCGATACTCGGTATAGATGATCCGAGGACAAATCAGAGAATCATGTTTGTCGGCGGAATCAGAGGACTTTCTGAGCTTGAAAGACTGGTTGATGGAGACATGGCGGTGGCGTTTTCAATGTATCCGACATCCATCACTGAACTTTTTGATATAGCGGATGCAGGATTGCTCATGCCGCCTAAGTCAACGTGGTTTGAGCCAAAGCTCAGAAGTGGAATTTTTATTCACGAACTGTAACAGGTATTTTAGGGGGATAACTTGTTATGATCTGACTGATATGTTAGATGATCAGTTGTAATTTGATGAACTAGGAGAAGGTTTTATGGAGATTTTTGTATTAAAGTCAGAAGAGATAGCAGCTATTGCCAGGGGAACGCACGGCAATCCGCACCATATACTCGGCATGCATTGCTGTCTTGATGACTGTTATGTGAATGCGTATTATCCTGATGCAGAGGAAGTGACTGTGGTAAGAATCGGAGATGATGCCGAGTTTCCTATGTCAGAGACCGGGGCAAAGGGATTTTTCACAGTTAAGATAGAAAACAGCGGTGAATTTTCTTACAGGCTCAGAATTACACGAAAAGTGTGGGGAGAGTCTGGAGAGGACAAGGAGACCAGATTGGTCTATGATCCGTATTCATTTGGATACAGCGTTGATCTGGCGAAGGTTATGGATGTTGTGCGTGGTGATGATGATATTGAGTCGGGTTTCCATGTGAAGGAATTGTTTGGCGCCAGACAGATCGCTCTGGACGGTGTTCAGGGAACATCATTCTGCATGAATATGCCGGGAGCTGTCAGGGTGAGTGTTGTCGGAGATTTCAATGGATGGAATGGGCGCATCAATCCTATGAGAAAGATTGATTATACGGATATATTCGAACTGTTTATACCAGGTGATCTGATGAATACCAGATACAAGTTCGAGGCATTATACAGAGATGGTGATATTGATATATTTGCAGATCCTTATGCAGTTGCATATGAGGTCGCACCAGGAAATGCATCGATGTTGACAGAGCTCAGTTATAAGTGGTCTGATCAGCATTATATGGAGAACAGGAAATGTGATGGCTGTGTGAACATATATGAGGTGCATATGCCTACGTGGAAGTCTCCTGCAGATGGGCAGAAGATCACATACGTTCAGTTTGGCAGGGATGTTGCTGCTTATGCCAGATCCATGGGATACAATTATATCCAGTTTATGCCTCTTATGGAGTACAGAGATGATAATGGATGGGGATATGACACAGTTGGAATGTTTGCACCTACATCGAGATTTGGTTCGCCTGCAGAGTTCATGGCCATGGTCGATCACCTCCACAGCAAGGGCATAGGCGTGATCATGGATATGGTTTCTGTGGATGACGTAGATTGCCTGTCATATTGGATAGATACTTATCACCTCGATGGAATAAGGCTTGAGAATGCAGAGCTTGTGAAAAGATTCAGATCAGTGACAGGTGACAGATATAATGATGTCATGGTTGGAATGTCATGGAACAGCATTGCAGTTGACAGAATCACGGACTATATGATGATACCACCTGCTAACAGGGGGGATTTTGCTGACTACACATGTGGAATAACATTTAACGAGGCAGATAAGTCTACGTGGCCGCTGAGCCATGATGGAGTTTCGTATGAGAGAGGCAGTTATGCATCGAAGATGCCGGGCGGATATGAAGATAAATATGCTGATCTCCGTGTGCTTTTCGGTATGTTTATGAGCCTGCCTGGAAGGAAACTCACATTTATGGGTCAGGAACTTGGCGGTTTCGCAGGTTTTGATGGCAAAACTGCTGTTGATTGGTCTGTTCTGGATTTTGATGCGAATAGTTATTTTCAGAAGTATGTGAAGGAACTCAACAAATTATATAATAGTAATAGCACGCTTAACAGTGCAGATATGCATCAGGACATTGCATTTGTCCAGGATGGACAGGTTATGTCATTTGTGAGACACGGAGAGAAAGATTCAGATAATCTGTATATCGTGTGTAACTTTGGACTGAAGGATGTCAGAAATTTCAAGTTGTCCGTTGAAAAACAGGGAAAATACAAAGAGATTTTCTCCAGTGATAATGTTAAATTTGGCGGAGAGGGAAATAATAATAAAGGATATAAGACTGAAGAGAATGGAGTTATAGAGATAGCAGCGCCGGCATTGTCGTTTGCAGTGTTTGGTATAAGATGATATCTTTTAGCTTGAAGATCGATGCTGATGATGACGCAGGAGGATATGATATATGAATCTGTTTGACAATATAAGTTGTGTTTCAGATAAAACAGCACCCGGATGGCTGGCAGATACGACTGCACTGAGCACTGAGAATGCCGTGCAGGACGCGGTCCAGGAGGCGTCTGATCAGGTGGGAATCATAGGAAGTTATATTCAGAAACTTACAGATTGGTGTATGTCTAAACTTGGGAGCGTTGTTGTGGCAGTGATATTCATGGTCGTCTGCTTCAAACTGGTGAAACTTCTATTGAAGATACTGCGCAAGAGTTTTGAACGGTCAAAACTTGATCAGAGTGTTGCAGGATTTTTTATATCGGCGGTCAAGATCATTCTGAATGTGCTCATAGTGCTCACGGCGGCGAGCATTGTGGGATTCCAGATCACGTCATTTATAACCATACTCGGTACGGCGGGGGTTACCCTTGGTCTTGCGCTTCAGGGAAGCCTGTCGAACCTTGCAGGTGGTCTGCTGATACTTATACTGAAACCATTCAGGGTTGGAGATTATATAGTTGAGAACAATACCCACTGTGAGGGAACTGTTGTGTCAATAGATATATTCTATACAAGGTTGATAACAGTGGACAATAAATCGGTTGTCATACCGAATGGCAATATATCCAATACATCCCTTGTGAATGTGACTGAGCATGATATGAGAAGAGTTGAGATTCCGTTTTCCGTAGCGTATGACTCGGATATGGAGAAGGTCAAGAGGGTTACTCTTGAGGCTATCAAGGATGTGGACGGTTTTCTAAAGGATGAGCAGGTTATCTTCTATATAGACGAATTTGCCGACAGCGGGATCAATATGTATGTAAAGTTCTATGCCACTATAGAGAAATTTTTTGATGCCAAATGGGATGCCATGTGGAAGCTCAAGAAAGCATTTGATGAGAATGGCATTGAGATTCCATTTAATCAGATGGATGTTCATATGAAGTGATGTGGTTTCTTGCAAAAAGTAAAATAATCGAGTATAATCCATTACGATGTCGGAGGGATATCAGATGGCTATACAGATATATGTAGGATATCAAAGCTCTGCGACAGCCGTTGCAGAGCTTAATATATAATTGATAAGGAGTGATATAAATGACGAAGATTGATATTATCTCAGGTTTCCTTGGAGCTGGCAAGACAACATTGATCAAGAAACTTATTGAGCAGGCATTTAAGGGCGAGAAGCTGGTTCTTATCGAGAACGAGTTTGGTGAGATTGGAATTGACGGAGGTTTCCTGAAGGATGCCGGAGTACAGATCACAGAGATGAACTCAGGCTGTATCTGTTGTTCACTGGTTGGGGATTTTGGTACTGCACTTAAGCAGGTTATTACAGATTACACACCAGACAGGATTATTATTGAGCCTTCTGGAGTAGGCAAGCTGTCTGATGTAATTAAGGCGGTAAAGGATGTATCAGGGGATCTTGATGTTGAGCTGGACAGCTACACAACAGTTGCAGATGTGTCAAAGGTTAAGATTTATATGAAGAACTTTGGTGAGTTCTTCAATAATCAGATAGAGAGTGCAAACACTATCATCCTGAGCAGAACACAGACTGCATCCCAGGACAAGATAGAGAAGGCTGTAGCAATGATCAGAGAGAAGAACGATCATGCAACCATTATCACAACACCATGGGATGAGCTTGACGGCGCAGCCATCAGAGAAGCCATGCAGAATTACAAGTCCCTTGAGGAGACCATGATGGATGAGGCTAAAAAGGGACATGATCATGACCACGATCACGGCGATGAATGTACATGTGGCTGTCACGATCATCACCATCATCATGATCACGACGACGATCATGAACATCATGACCACGACGAACACGAGCATCATCATGATCACGACGACGAACACGAGCATCATCATGATCACGACGACGAACATGAGCATCATCATGACCACGATCATCACCACGACCATGGCGATGAGTGCACATGTGGCTGTCATGATCATCACCATCATCATCACGCAGATGAGGTATTTACAAGCTGGGGCAAGGAGACACCTCACAAGTACAATGAGGACAAACTCAGAGAGATTCTTGACACTCTGGCTGACACAGAGAAGTATGGTGTCATCCTCAGAGCGAAGGGTATTGTTCCTGGCGATGCAGGTGAGTGGTTGTACTTTGACCTTGTACCGGGTGAGTTTGAGATTAGAAAGGGCAAAGCTGATATCACAGGAAAGCTCTGTGTAATAGGAAGCAAGCTGAAGGAAGACGACCTTGCACAGCTGTTCGAGGTTTAGCAGGTGGTTCTAAGATAAGGAGTTAATATGATGGGACGTCAGAATAAAGAGATACCGGTATATGTGTTTATGGGATTCCTTGAGAGCGGCAAGACAACATTTGCCAAGGAGACTCTGCTTGACAGGGGATTCACAGGCGGTGCAAAGACTCTTCTTCTCGTATGCGAGGATGGAGAGGAAGAGTATGACCTGGATGCGCTTAAAAAGGCGAACATAGATACTGAGTTTATAGAGGAAGATCAGCTTACCACAGATCACCTTCTTGATCTTCAGGACAAATATAATCCTGAACAGGTCATGATCGAGTACAACGGAATGTGGAAGCTTGACAAGATATTTGAGATACGTGTTCCAAAGGGGTGGACCGTGGTCCAGGTAATCTCATTTGTAAATGCAGAGACATATGATGTGTACTCACAGAATATGAAGGCAACCATGGTAGAGCAGTTCAACAGCGCTGACATGGTTATCTTCAACAGGTGTGATGAGAACTCCAGAATACCTGAGTGGAGAAGATCTATAAAGGCCGTGAATAGAAGGGCGCAGATCATATTTGAGATGAAGGATGGGTCAATAGCTCCTGAGACAAATGAGCCGGAGGATCTGCCATATGATGTGAATGCGGATGTGATAGAACTGCCGGATGATGATTTCGGAATCTGGTATGTTGATGCATCTGATATGAAGGAGAGATACGATGGCAAGAGAATCCACTTCAAGGCCATGGTATTCAGACCAAAGCAGTATGGAAATAACGCATTTGTTCCAGGCAGATTTGCCATGACATGTTGTGTTGAGGATATACAGTTTGTCGGATTCAAATGTTATTATCCGGGAGCAAAGAATCTCGTCGACAGACAGTGGGTTGATGTGACGGCAAAGATAGGTTATGAGTATTATCCTGATTTTGACGGAGAAGGACCGGTTCTCACAGCAGAGAAAGTAACTCTCACAGGCGCACCAAAGGAAGAGGTCGTTTATTTCAGCTAAAGAAGTATATTGTAAGACCTATATTGTCAGATTATATAGCTGTAAAGCGATGTGGCTGATGAACAGACATAGATATCATATACGGCATGTGCCGTATATGATATTTTTTTGCACTTATTAAGCCCCCTTAAGAAAGTGTAAGTTGCGTAATCAATGCACACAACTTATTATATTTTTAGTGATAAAATGCGGTATTTGGAAGGAAAGAGATATGAACGGTTCAAAGCTTTTAGGTGGATGCGTTGTAGCTTTTATGCTGCTTTGCAGTATGATTACTCCTGTATCTGCTGGAACTGATGCGGATAAATCTTATGGCAGGGTAGAACAGAATATTGTTGACAGGAATCCGAATATAAAAGTGGATTTTGAGTATGGAATAGATGGATATGCTGTGCATGAGAAAGGAAGCGTCATCAGACTCGCGATTTCATTTGAGGAGGATTTTGACGGTACGGTGTCGGTGTGTCCTGTTGATACAGATATGTATCCAACTCAGTCACTCAAGTTATCCCGCAAAGTATCTGTGCCTGCGGGGGGAAAAACGGAACTGGAATTCTGTGTTGACACTCTTGGAGCAGGCAAGGTTAAGGTTGAACTTGCTGATGAGTCCGGTGAAGTGGTGTATTCTGAGAATGACATGCTCAGCATTGCAAATGATGATATGACGATCATGACAGCGGTGCTCAGTGACAGCCATGATAAACTCAGATATATAAATGAATTGCAGCTTGACTGTTATGCAGATATAGTAGATGTGGATCGTATAAATGTTACAGAGACAGATCTGCCAGCTTCAGAGATTGGACTTGATGCACTTGAATATATATTGATTGATGATTATGATACTGCGAAGCTGTCTGATGATCAGTATAGTGCCATGATGTCCTGGATGTATGATGGCGGAACATTGATTCTCTCTCTCGGAAAAAATGGAGATAAAGTTCTTCACAGGTTTGAGAATGGTGTTGTTGGCTGCAGTGCGGTTGGTACAGAACTGAGAGATGTATCATTTGAAGATGGATCAGGTAAGGTTATAGCAGAGCAGCAATCATTGAATGTAACGCAGTTTGAGATGAACGGTGGCAGTGAGGTGGCAGGTATAAATGATTCCGCTCCGATATGCATAAAGAATATCGGCAAAGGAAGGGTTGTTGTTGTGCCTTATTCTCTGGGAGAATCCCTTGCGGCGGGTGTACAAGGTCAAAAAGCTGTGGCAGGAAGAATATTTGAAGAAGGCCTCACCGGTGCTGTTTGTGACAACGTGCTCAGGAATTATTATGATGCTGGAAGTTCGCTGGGGTTTGATACCGCAGTTGGTGTGAATGAGAAAGAGAAGCCGTCGGCAGTATTGATAGTGGTAATTCTTGGTGTGTATACTCTGCTCAGTGGTCCGGTTGTCTATATTGTACTCAAACGAAGGAAGAGGCAGGAGCTGATATGGGTGTGTGTGCCGGCACTTGCGATTCTGGGGACATTGGCTATATATATTGTGAGCCTTAGATACAGAGTATCTGAACCGGTGAACCTTTCATTTGTGGCTGCGGATATAAGCGGCGATGTAAAGCGTGAGAATATTTATTCATATATAATTGGTGCAAAGAGCGGTGATTCCAAACTTCATATTGACAATGGATTTCTTGATGTGCATGTGGATGGAGTAAACTCAGAGCTTAACAGTACGTCATCAGAAAATTATAAATTGGAGAAAGTGGTGTCCGGTGATGGTACTGATATAAATTACCATTGCACAAAACCGTTTGAGAGCGTTGATATCAGTGCATCAGGGGAATCAGAAAACGACATAGGAAAGATAGACAGCGATATCGTATTATATGCTGATGGATTTGAGGGGACTGTCACGAACAATACAGATTATGACATATGTAATCTGGTGGTCGTTGGAGGCGTGTATTACTACTGCGTGGATAAACTTGATTCCGGAGAATCAGTTTCTATAGATAAGACTGAGAATATGAGACTTCAGAGGGGGTATTATTATGACGCCATGAAGTCGTACTATGAGTTCAGATATGGAAAGAATTACGTTGATAATAAAGATATAGCTTCTCTTATGGCAAGAAACAGTTATATTGAGTATTTGCTCGGTATGTACAATGTGGATATTTCAAATGAAGGCAAAATTGCTGTCTGGGGAAGCATAGATCGTGACACTGAGATTGCCGGAGACGGTATGGAGAATTATGGAACATATGCTGTGTATAGCTTTGGGGCAGGCAGATATATCGATGCGGATGGCGTGTACTATAACAACATTTACGATATGGCGGATTATAGATATAGCCAGTCTGATTATGACTCAGATGATTTCATGATGTATTCAGATGAAGTTGACATAACAGTCAGATTTAATGTAGGTGACGATATCAAAGAACTTAATTGTATTGAAAACAGAAGCGGGAGATCGAGAGTTGTTGTAAAGGCGTTGAATAATGAAACTGGTGATTATGACGTGGTATTTTCAAATGGGGATACAGCGTTAAATGGCAGGGAACTTGACAAATATCTGACAGATGGAGTCATAAATTTCAGATTTATAGCGCCGCAACAGGGAGAGTATTATTACGACAGCTATCTCCCTGAGATAACAGCCAGAGGAGGTGTGCCGGATAATGGTGGAAATAGAAGAACTGACTAAGAGGTACGGCAGATTTCTGGCATTGGACCACGTGAATTTCCATATCAATAAGGGAGATATCTTTGGATTTGTGGGTCCGAATGGAGCGGGGAAGACAACCACTATGAGAATCATGTGCGGTCTTATAAAAGCGACATCGGGAAATGTTGTCATAGATGGTGTGAATGTGTTGAAACGTCCTGCTGAAGTTAAGAGACTTATAGGATATGTGCCTGATTTCTTTGGAGTATATGATAACCTTAAGGTTATGGAATATATGGCATTTTATGGTTCTATGTATGGCATGAGAAAGGCTGATGTGGTTGATGCTTCGGAGCGGCTGCTTGAACTGGTGAACCTTCAGGACAAACATGAAGCATTTGTGGACAGTCTGTCCCGTGGTATGAAACAGAGATTGTGTGTGGCACGTTCACTCATTCATGATCCGGAGCTCCTTATACTTGATGAACCGGGTTCGGGACTTGATCCAAGGTCCAGGGTTGAGATGTGGAATTTGTTAAAAAGGCTGTCAGCCATGGGAAAGACTATCATGATAAGTTCACATATTCTTCCAGAGTTGTCTGAGATGTGTGACAGTATAGGTGTGCTTGATCATGGCAGAATGGTGGCAAGCGGCAATGTTGATGAGATTCTTGATCACAGTGATGCAGTGTCACCTGTGCGGATAAAAGGGTATATGCTTGGTATGAGTGCGGAGACATCTATGGATCGTATATCGGTTATCATCAAGGAACGATTTGATGTGGATCGTATAATAGTCAGGGACGATGAGATATTTGTATATTATACTGGAAGCAGGGAACGTGATTCGGAATTACTGAGAAGTCTGGTGGACAACGGCGTCCATATTCATCAGTTCTACAGAGACAGAGGGGATCTGGAGTCTTTGTTTTTAGAGATAACAGGAGGTGGCAGCAATGATTGGAAAACTGTCCGTTAATCCCATACTAAAAAAAGATGTTCTGGTAAATTCGCGGAATTCGAAGATGGCAATGACCATAACACTTATAAACATCTTGTTTTCTTTTATTGTTATCATGATATTTTTGATAAACAGAGGAGAAATGTATCAGGCATATTATGCAAATATTGCCAGTATGTTTCCTGTGCTTGCAATGTGTGAGATAGGTATAATTGGTCTTATTATGCCTATCATCACATCTACGTCCGTTTCAGGTGAACGAGAGAGGCAGACTCTTGATATCATGCTTACTACTCCGATAAAACCATTTTCTATAGTGGCAGGCAAGCTGCTTTCTGCAATGGTGACTACGTTTATGTATGTGATAGCAACACTCCCTTTTCTTGCAGTATCCTTTGTTGTGGGAGGTCTGGAGTGGACTGCGTTGTTTAAATATGTTGTGATGATATTATTTATTGACATATATATAGGCAGTATAGGTGTATTTTTTTCGTGTGTTAAGAGAACTTCGGTATCTGCGGCGGTGTCGACGATTGTGACTTTTGCGGCTGTGGTGTTGATCACATATGCTCTTGGAAATGCATTTGAATCCATGATGTACAACACGGTTTCCGGCCAGAGCGGCTATGAGTTTTATATGACCGGAAAGGCTGTCTTTTTTGCTGTGAATCCCGTGATATGGATAGTAAGCGCATATTCAGGGATGACAGGAGATATGAGTCTGATGGAAGGAATGACGGGATATGGCAGATATTCAGATTTCATAGTTGAACATCTTGGGACTATATGCGTGTGTGTGAATCTGTGCGTATCATTTGTGCTCATAAGGCTGGCAGCATGCAGACTCAGGTCAGGAATAAAAAAGAAGAAAATAAAAGTGCAGAATGATCTGTAATGAATATAAGAATTAAGGATATCTATGCGCAGGTATACAAAACGTCGTTTGACTTCTGTCTGTGTATGAGGTATCCTTTTTATTATGATATGTGCTCATGGAGAGGCTGCCAGAAAGGCAGAGAGGAGCACGATATATGTATAGCAGAATAATTAGTGGACTTGTCCACGGAGTTGAGGGAAAACTTATATCAGTTGAGACTGATATCAATGATGGCCTGCCGATGCTCAATATGGTAGGTCTGCTCTCGTCAAGTGTGAGGGAGGCTGGTGACAGAGTCAGGACCGCCCTCAGAAATTCGGGATTTAGTCTGCCCCCGAAGAAGATAACTATCAATTTATCTCCGGCAGACATCAGAAAAGAAGGTACAGCCTTCGATCTTCCCATAGCAGCAGGAGTGCTTGCATCCATGGGAGTCATTCCAACAGACAATGTAGATAATATCCTGATACTGGGAGAACTGGGACTTGATGGCCGTGTGAATCCGGTCAGAGGAGTTCTCCCTGTAGTTCATTGCGCACATGAACGCGGAGTGAGATTGTGTATAGTGCCCGCTGCAAATGCCCAGGAGGCGGCGGTCATATCTGAGATGACTGTTATTCCGATTAATACATTGCAGGAATTTGTAGATTATCTGAATGGAATACAGGTGATAGAACCTGAATATGTTGATGTAGATAATCTGCTTGCTGGAGCTGAATCGGATTATGGGTGTGATTTTTCTGAGGTTATGGGACATGAAACGTTGAAAAGAGGTGTTGAGATAGCTGCGGCTGGAATGCACAACATTCTCATGACGGGACCTGCAGGTGCGGGTAAATCCATGATAGCAAGGCGCATTCCAACGATACTTCCAACATTGAGCGTTGAAGAGAGCATAGAAATCACCAAGATATATAGTGTTGCAGGTCTTATGGGGCAGAATCAGTCCATAGTGGTGAGAAGACCGTATCGTGCACCGCATCATACTATATCGATGCATGCTCTTTCCGGGGGCGGAGCCTTTCCAAGACCCGGAGAAATAAGTCTTGCACATGGAGGTGTGCTGTTTCTCGATGAACTGCCGGAATTCAACAGAAATGTACTTGAGGTGATGAGACAGCCACTGGAGGATGGAGAGGTTACTATATCAAGGCTTGAGGGGATCTTTAGATTCCCGGCTGACTTCATGCTCGTTGCAGCGAGAAACCCATGCCCGTGTGGCTGCTATCCGGATATGAACAAATGCACCTGTACAGCCAGGCAGATACAGAATTAC
>CAKQQK010000030.1:0-29285 GCA_934270935.1 uncultured Coprococcus sp.
TGGGTATGGCGCAGTTGGCTAGCGCGCCAGATTGTGGCTCTGGAGGCCGAGGGTTCGAGTCCCTCTATCCACCCTCTCTCTTTATCGCATATATAAGCGATGCTATTGGGCTATCGCCAAGCGGTAAGGCACAGGACTTTGACTCCTGCATCTCGCTGGTTCGAATCCAGCTAGCCCAGTTATTAAAGTCCAAGATTATGGGCCATTAGCTCAGGCGGTAGAGCACTTGACTTTTAATCAAGTTGTCCGGGGTTCGAGTCCCCGATGGCTCACTTTTTTCTTGATATTCCTTCCTTATGGGAGGTTATTTTTTTGCGGATATGGCGGAACTGGCAGACGCGCTAGACTTAGGATCTAGTCCTTCGGGGTGCAGGTTCGATTCCTGTTATCCGCATTTTTTATGCACACATGCATATACAAAACAAATAAAACGCTCTATCTCATATGGAACATTCCATCGAGATAGAGCGTTTTATTTATCCTGACAAATTGTATAACAAATTATTGATTACTCAGCGTCATCTGCTGCTGGTGCCTCTTCTGCGTCTTCCTCGTCATCGAAGAAATCATCGTCAAAATCGTCATCAAAATCATCATCGAAGTCGTCAAGGAAATCTGGTGTGAGGTATGAATATACTGCATACGCAATTCCAGCTATAGCAGCAACAGCACCAATGATAACAAGTATCACAAATAATGTGCTCTTTGCCTTCTCTTCTGTTGCATCGCCCTTAACTAAAATAACATCATTACTCTTCATCATTACAATCCACCCTTTCTTAACCCTGTGATGGGTTTCATTATATTATGTTGATTTGTCTGAGAATTCATACTAGCATTCTCTAAACATGTATAAAATTATATCATACAGGTTCAATTATTTCTATACATAATTTGCAATTTACTCTTTCTTAAGTTTTGCAAACGAAGCATACATCTTTCGTATACCACATCTGTCAAAATCGACAGTTACTTCATAATCTTTATCCCCCTTCTCAAGCTGTTCTACAGTTCCAGAACCAAACTTTATATGTCTCACTCTGTCACCGACAGAATAATCAGGCTTTCCCGATCCTGCCACTACAAAAGCCTTCCCAAAAGCAGGCTGTGAAACCGGCTGTTTTGTCTTATACGCATTATAGGGATTCGACCTTCCATAATTTCTGATACCACCTGAGGAAGTTCCCGAATAGCTTGCATCCAAGCAGCCGGAGCCGCCATCCAATCCGCGGTTATACCTGTCTACCGATTCCTGTTGTCTTCTTCTGGCCATATTAATCATATCTGCTTCATGTTCGAACAGAAGTGGCGGTATCTCTCTGATAAACCTCGAAACGTCACTGTAAACTCTGTTGCCGTGCATCATACGCTCCTTAGCTGCACTCAGATACAATTTTTTCATCGCTCTTGTGATACCCACATAACATAGTCTTCTCTCCTCCTCAATTGCATCAGGATCATCAGAATTCAATGCCATACCGCTCGGAAATACCCGTTCCTCCATACCACATATAAACACATACGGGAATTCCAGTCCTTTTGCACTATGAAGTGTCATAAGTCTTACCTGATCATCATTCTCCGACAGTGAATCAAGATCCGATACCAGAGCTATCTCCTCCAGGAACTCACTCAACCCGGTATCCTCTCTATCCTCAGCAAACTCCACAACCTTATTGCGGAGCTCATCTATATTCTCAAGTCTTGTCATGGCCTCTTCCGTGTGTTCAGCTATAAGTTCACTTTCATAACCGGTCTCATCGAGGATTCTGTCATATATAGTATCCAGGCTTTCCTGCTCATCTATCATAGACTTAAACGACGCGATAAGTTCCGCAAACTGGGTTATCTTCACTGCGGTCTTTGCCGCCATCCCCGGAATCTCTTTTGCCCGTTCTGCTGCCTCCAGCATGGATATGCCGTAAGCATTCGCATATGACTCCAGCTTGCCAAGGCTGGCCTCTCCTATCCCCCTCTTAGGGACATTGACAACTCTCCTGAAGTAAAGATTATCCGTCGAATTGTTCACAACTTTCAAATATGCCAGAACATCCTTGATCTCTTTTCTGGCATAGAAATTTGTTCCACCATATATCCTATACGGAATATTATTGTACACCATCTTCTCTCCAAGTATTCGGGACTGGGCATTTGTCCTGTATAATATGGCTATATCCCTATAAGGAACCCCCTGTCTCACAAGCGATTTTATCCTGCTGGCAACCATATCTCCCTCAACATACTCTGTATCACACTGCTCAAATGATATCTTTTCGCCAGCATCCCTATCCGTCCACAAAGCCTTATCCTTACGTCCTTCATTGTGCTGTATGACAGCGTTTGCCGCCGCAAGTATATTGCCACAGGATCTGTAATTCTGCTCAAGCTTTATAACTTTTGCTTCCGGATACTCCTTCTCAAATCCCAGAATATTGGTTATATTCGCCCCTCTGAATTTATATATCGACTGATCATCATCTCCTACAACGCACAGATTCTTGTACTTTCGCGCAAGCATCTTCACCATCAGAAACTGAATGTGATTAGTATCCTGATACTCATCAACCATTATGTATCTGAATCTGTTCTGATATGAATCCAGCACATCAGGATTATGTTCAAACAACTCCACAGTCTTATAGATAAGATCATCAAAATCCATGGCATTGTTTTTTCTAAGGCGTTTCTGATACTCCGTATATACCTCAGCGACCTTGGTTGCAGCAAAATCTGCAGCATTTTTTCTCGCAAATTCATCGCATGACATATACTTCTCCTTCGCCTTTGATATCTCACTCATGAACATCTTCTCCGGATACCGCTTCGGATCTATCTGCAAATCCTTGAGTATACTCTTGACCAGACTCTTCTGATCATCTGCGTCATATATGTCAAACGACTTGCCATAGCCCAGCCGGTCAGCATATCTTCTAAGTATCCTCACGCACAGAGAATGAAACGTACTGACCCACACACGGTCAGCTCCATCTCCCACAATCAGATTAACCCTCTCTCTCATCTCCTGAGCAGCCTTATTCGTAAATGTGATAGCAAGTATATTAAGAGGATTTACCCCCTCTTGGTCAATCAGATACGCTACCCTGTGGGTAATAACCCTGGTCTTTCCACTTCCAGCACCTGCAAGTATAAGCAGCGGTCCATCCACATGCTCACACGCCTGCTGCTGCATATCATTAAGTCCTGCCATATTAACCTCCTGTTGCACTTCTCTATAATGTATCTATAATGTATCTATCATCCATAAATATTCTCATATCGTATCCCACATAAACCGCCCAGATGCTGTCAGCACAAAAAACGCTGTCAGCTATACCAAACATATGTTTTGTTTCATTTGTTTAGTATAACATAACAGCGTTTATTTGCAAACATTATAATTCAATGCACAATATCTACGCAAGCTTTGATCCACAATTACCGCAGAACTTCGATCCATTCGTCGGCTGTCCACAGTTCGGGCAGAACTTAGGAACAGCACCCATTCCACCAGCGCTCTGGTTCATCTGGTTCATCTGGTTCATCTGGTTCATAGCACCAGCACTCTGGTTCATCTGATTCATAGCGCCAGCCATCTGATTCGCCATCGCCATTCCCATCTGCATACCAACCATTGCATTCGCCATATCAGCCGCGTTGCTTCCTGCCGATCCGGCGCGTCCCCCATGCGCCATAGAATCAACCATTCCTACCTGCTGGAATCTATTCATATCCCCAATCATTGAATATTCCGCAGCCTGATCTGCACGCTTCTGTATATTTTCAGGGTAAGTGAACTCACTGATCCTGAAATCTGTGATGGTAAGGCCAATTCCGAGAAGTTCCATATCCAGATCTTCTTTGATACCCTTAGCTATATCTACAGAATTGGCCATAAGGTTGAACACATCTCCGCCAACCTTTGTGATCCACTTCATCAGAAGACCATCAAGAATACCCCTGATCCTGTCTCTTATATCATCAACAGTAAACTGCTGTTTTACACCGGCAACCTTCTCAATAAGAACGTTATAGTCATCTATCTTGAACGAAAACTTACCGTTAGATCTGACAGGGAGCCCGCCTGGAAGTCCCGGAGCCTGAAGCCTGATCGGTGAACTCGTTCCCCAGTTACATGTAAACTCTTTGGTGTTCACAAACAGAACTTCTGCACGAAGTCCGGAATTAAAACCAAACTTAAATCCCTTGAGTGTTGAAAGGAAAGGTATAATCTGTGAATCTATCGTATAACTTCCAGATTCAGTAAATATACCCTCAACAGCACCATTATATAAAAATATTGCATCCTGTCCCGGCTTAATTATAAGCTTTGAATCCTTCTTTATCTCACGATTGGTCCATTTCCAGAAGATAATGTCATCCCTGTACTCTTCCCATTCTACAACATTCGCAAACTGATTTGAAAATAATCCCATCTATTGCACTCCTCTCTGTATTCCGACATCTGAAATTATGCAGGATTATTATAATCCCATCTTAGCCTTAAGTGCAGCCAGTTCATCCTGAACATCCGCATTCGGAGCTGCATCGTACTTGCTAGCAAGATCATCAATCGAATCACCTGAGTTTGCATTCAGCTCACTCATGGCGTTCGCCTTGTCAAGCATGGCATCTGCCTTTGCTTCCATTCTCGAAAATGCATCTATCGAAGCTGATGAATTACCTATGCCGCTCATCATCTTGTTCATTCTCTCCTGAGTCTTTGCAACCTGAACCTTTGCCTTTATAGTCTCTTTTCTTGTGTTCAGATCATTTACATCCTTTGTGAGCTTATCATGCATCTGTTTCATCTTAGCAGCATTGGCAGCAGCTGCATCATATGCCTGCTGAAGAGCAACCTGCTTCTGTGTAAGCTGGTTCTTCTTCTCAAGGAACTTCATAGCATCGCCTTCATTACCTGCTACAAGAGCCTTCTCAGCGTAATTCTGCATCTTTGCGATCTCAGCGTCACACTCGTCAAGCTGTCTCTTGCATCTCTGCTCCTCAGCCATAACTGTGGCTGTCTCTGACTTTACCTTTCTGAGATCTTCCTGAAGATCTCTTAAGTACTGATCGATCATCTTCTCTGGATCCTCTGCCTTATCAAGCAGTGCATTAATGTTTGATGACATGATGTCTTTGAATCTCTTTAAAATACCCATAACTCTTTACCTCCGCTATTCGCTGTTTTGTAATATATAATATTAACGTTGTCTCCTGTCGACGACACCACCATTATATGATAATATATCCACCCCTACAACTTACATCTTGGACTGTTTTTGTATCATATAATACGGTATTAGACACGTTACCCCCTGTAATGTGCCGTTCATCAACTTATTCAACCTTAACATTCCGAAGAGCATACTGATTACACAACTCCATCATCCACGTCGTCGTATATATCACTTCTGCCACCGATTCTGAAATCGGGTTTTCCACTCTTTTCAGATGATGCACCCTCAGCGCTGGCATCTGTAATAGATTCCTCCAGTCTCACAGGTGTTCTGTCTCCAAAACGTCTTTTCTTCTCATCTGTACTATCATCTTTTATGACACGTATAGACTGATCTTTCTTCTGACCATCATCGCCCTGCACCCTGACAGGTTCTCTGGACGCCTTCACTCTTATAGGCTCCGGCTCTTTCTTATCATCAAAGTCAAATTCCCACTGAACCATCTCCGGCTCTGCCTTCTTCTCGGTGTGTTCCTCTTCCTTTGCCTTGTTCTTCTCATAATACAACTCGTTCGCAAGGAGCTGGCTTATATCAAGGATATCTGCATACCTCTCCTGCTTCTTCATATCCATGAGACCTTCCATGAGCTCTCTCTTGTTGTTCTCTATGATCTCAGACTTCTTTCTGAGTGAATCAAGAACTCTGTCGCTCTCCATACTTATCATATTGTATGCCTGATTAACAGTTTCATTGATCTCCATGAGCATCTCATTGGTATAAATGATTGATGCGGCATATATCTCATTCGCAGTCCTAAGTGCCTGTCTATCCTGCTTGTTCAGACTCTTGACCTTCTTGTCAACATACAGAGGGCTAGGCTTGCTCATCCTTATCCTGGATGCAGTCTCCTCAGCCTCAGCTATGATCTCGTCAGCCTCCTGCTCAGCCTCCTTTATGATCTTGCTCCTCTTGTCTGTTATCTCATGATATGCCTTTAATTCCAAATCTATAGTCGTCTTGAGTTCCTCAACGATCTCAAGAACCTCTTCTCTATTTACCAGAACCTTTCCAGCCGCAAATGGAACATTTTGTCCATCACCTACGATATCCTGTATCCTGTCAAGCAGCTGTTTAGCTTTTCCGTTCTCCATAATTGTGCCTCCGTAGAAACTTATCTAACACATAAGTACATATAAATTTATTTTATCATCTTTTATCTGTCATTTCAACAAATGCACTATATTTATTTAACTAATCTATCTCTGGTTTTTTATTATCTCTTGGGAGTCCAAGAAAATCCTGTATGAGATGTCTGGTAAACAGCCTGCCCTCTTCGCTCTCAAAATACCGCTCAGGATGCCACTGAAATGCCAGTATGCTCATGTTAGGTGATACAAACGCCTCAACAGATCCATTCTCCTCATCAACGACTATCGGGTAGAACATGGTTGACAGATTTTCAACGTACACACAGTCACTATGGAAGTTATTGATTTTCACATATCTGTCAGTTCCAACCACTCTCGCCATATGGTCAGTTCCCCTGGGTCTTGGAATCTTAAACCTTGCAGAATAACTTATCTTGCCTCCAAACAGAGCATTAAGGTGCTGCATTCCACGGCACACTCCTATTATCGGAATATTATTTTGTACGCAGTACATGATAAGTCTTTCTTCAACAGCATCTCTTCTAGGCTGCAGCTCCGCATTGTGCGGTTCTATGTAATGTCTTGGATGAAGCGTTCCGCCACCGGTGACTATCAGAAAGTCAAACTGTTCATCCACCACCTCATCAAGATTTCTTGTAAAATTTGATACAGGTAACAGCCTTACCCCGAGGCTCTCGTAGAACTCAACGTATGCAGCCTCCAGGACATCAGTTGATTTTCCATACATATTATGGCCTTCCCGCTGTGTTATAAGTGCATGAAGCATACCCGCCTATACCTCCCTCTCTGATATTTCTGACAAACCAAGGTGTTCAGAATTGCCATAATTTTCTTCACAAGCCGTTATCTTGCCGTTCTCACAGTCAAGCGTAACTGCTTTCTGTTTTTCCACAAAGCTGTATATACAGTCTCCGCACCCAATGGCTGCCGGTATATTGAACTCGGCACACCTTATTGCCATATGGGACGCAACTCCGCCATACTTGGTTATAAAACCTTTTATTCCCTTTGCAAATATCCAGTCATATCCAGGATCAGCCTTTGGGATAACCACTATGCGGTCACTCACATCCGCAATATCTTCATGATCTTCATTCTCGTAATTCTCAAGCAGAACAACCTCACCGCACACACACTCAGACGTGATAAAATTTGGACGTGCCTCCCATATTTCAATGCATTTCACCTGATTCCTGTCATATATAACATCCGGCAGGATAAGCATGGAACAAACTTTGTATTTTTCTCTGTTTTCAAATATCACAGTCTTCCACCTTTTCTTTATCATATCAGGATCCATTCCTGCTGCAAGCTGTATATCCACAGCCTCAAGATAAGCCATATCATCTTTTTCAAATCCAAGCTTTTCTCCAATCTCGATCAATATGTCTATTGCAAGACTGAGCGACTTTGTAAATTCAAATTTGAAATACTCCCTCTCTTCCATGGAGTCCTTAAGGAAATCCAGAAAATCCCGGAGGTTCACAAAAAATCCAATCTCCTCAAGGGCATCCAGCAGTCTGCCCGAATCCAGAGGATTATGCTTCAACTCCTCTATCTTCTGTCTCTGTTTTCTGGCCGTATCACTTCCCTTTGACAGATCAAATGTCCTCTGCGCATAATTCTCACACGTAATGTCATATGTGCCAGATCTAAGGTGTCCATATTTCTCATCAAAAGTGACTCTGGTTATCCGTCCATCCACCAGATCCTGAAAATCAGAATCGTACTCAGATGCCACAGTATATATCGACATCATAAAATCGTCAATCTCCTTGTGCGTGAAATATCCTTTATACACAAGTGATCTGCATATTGCCTTTGATATAAATGCAAGCCTTGCCTGTCTTGCAAACTTTGGAGTTCCATAGTGCTTTATACTCTCTATGAGCTGCACAAAATACTGGATAAGCGTAGCCACATCATTGTCTGCCATAATCCAGTTATTCCTTATATTCTCGCGGTGAACCCTCAGACCATTGAGTGCTCTAAGATCCTTCATTCTGTTTCTTTTAAAATTGCAGATCGCATTATTGGTAAGATCAAACAGGCAGTCAGAGATATCTCTGATTTCCTCACCGTTGAATTCATCATTACTCAGTTCGCTAAGTTTGTCCTCAGTAGAAAAATCATAATCCGAAAATGCTATCTCAAACTCTATCTTATCATGTGCCGTCGGATCTGACAGAAGTTTCCTGTTATAATATCTAAGAAGCTTTTGTTCCAGTCGGTTATCAATATCATCAGGCATAAGTCCCAGAAATGATTTTTTGAGCGATATATACGGTTTATTTCCTATCTTGTACATCAGATCTCCGTCCACATATTTATAACCTATATAGCTAAGCCCCTGATTCCACGCTCCGGATGTGATAATCTCCCTATAAAGCGAAAAATCTAAAGGATGCGGATTTATTCCTATTATCTCTGCCGGATTCCAAAACGCCATATCCGACAATATGGTGTTTTTCTCTCCAAGCTTATCGCACAGCGCATCATACTCTGCCATAGCGTCATCTGCAGCTTCAAATACTTTGTCATCCGGGATAGCCGATCTGACCCCTTTGATACTAGCAGCCAAAGGCCGCACCTGGAATATCGTTACAGCACATTTCTCATCTATAGCAAATTCCACATCCAGCGGATAGTCTGGCAAAAACTGTTCCAGCTCCCTCATCGAGGTAATAAGTGCTGCCCAATGCGCTGGCAGTTCTTCAGTCTGTGCATTTCTCAGGATATATACCGTCGTCCCACCCCTGCCGCTTGTCACCGCATCCGTAGATGAAACATCATAACTTATAGTATAATACGGTCTGTCCTTTTTTAACTCACGTGAAAAAGCCACTCCACTGTAACTTATATTCTCTGTCTGGGTCTGTATGAGCACCTGCTCGCCATCCACATCATCAAGATCAACTCTGTACGAATCCAGAACCCGCCTTACAGCATCAACCACAGCGTCAGCATCGGATGAATCCACATTCAGCACACTTTCATAATGTCCAGCGTTTGATGCCATACTGCCATCCTCATTTGACGAGGAGCTTCTTACAACTATCTTATCACCGCCAAAATATTCTGCAATGTGCGACGCCATATCATCCGCTGACAGAAAGGCATCCTCTCCAGTCACAACCATCATCTTCTCTATTTTTGAAAATTGCAATTTACCATACAGACTGCCCAGCATATCCGCTTTAGAAATCATAACGAAATTCCTCCTCAAGAACCTACATTAAGAAAGCTGCACTTTAGATTGTATACTAAAGTGCAGCTTACATCAAATTCAACAAATATGTAATTATATAAAATATATCTTACTTTACCACAAGCAGATCATCTACTGATTTTCTAGGCGGCATATCCGGTTCAAATGCAGGATATCCCAATGCCACAACAGCAGCTACAGTCTGTCCCTGAGGTATCCCCACAATTTCCGCAATCTTTGCATCATCAAATATTCCAAGGATTACAGTTCCAACACCCTTTTCATGCGCTGCAAGGCAAAACGTCTGTGTTGCGATTCCCGCATCAAACATCTCCCAACGATCTTCCTTACTTGTACTGTAATCGCCATTCTTCTCAAATCCGCAAATTCCATCTTTGTATGTGACAACCATGATCTGCTTTGCTCTGCTGACAGTCTTCTGGTTAAGAGGGAAATCCATAACGCCCTCAGCCGCTATACGGGCTATCACATCAGCATCCTCAACTAATGTATATCTTATAACCTGTGTGTTCTTCCATGACGGTGAATAAGATGCAAGCTCTACTATCTCTCTGACAGTCTCTGCAGGCACCATCTCATCTGTAAACTTTCTTACACTTCTTCTTGTCTTAATGCATGTTATTGCGTCCATAGCATTTGTCCTCCTTATGTGCTTATCCCTATCAGAGCAGGCCATGAATATACAATATTCCGCTTGTGATCTTGTCACCCACGTTATTCACGTAGTCCCTGTACTCCTTATAATTTATATAATACTTCTTTCCCCACGAAGATACAACTAAATATTCTCTGCCTTTTACTGTCTCTACACCTGTGACTGTAACATAATGGGAATGAACTTCCCCCCTGTGGGACTCCTTCATCGCACCATCCTTCTCAACGTAGAATCTGATACCCTTATTGCCAAACGGGTTATATCTGTTCTGTCCTATAGCAAGGATAACAGGCTTATTCTTTCTTATAAGATGTCTTATATCCTTCATCATGGCCTCATCCGACTGGAACATCTTCCACTTTGCCTTAAGTCCAATGTCATTCAACATGAAATATCTGTTCATCGTGTGCTTCATAGCTATCCCCAGCATACCTTTATGCATGAGCAGTATCACATAATGCACATAAAAAAATCTCACAAACTCCAGATAATCATTCTTGTTGTACAGCCCTTTCGGTTTGTTGATCTTTCTTATTGCGTCTGTCATCATATTCGGATTCTGTTCCGCAAGGTATATACAAAGATCCGCCATAGCAATAACTCCACATCCAACCTTCTGCATCTTTCTGGACTTTGACCAGTTCTGGTTGCCGCCATAACTCACAAGATTCATATTCTTTATCTTCACATAATCTCTGTTAGTCAAATATATGTTATCCATGTCTATCCTTTCCAGCGCACAGCGCCAACATTCCTGCCATATTTACATACCACTGCATAATAATAATGTCACACACAACATGTATAAATATGATCATCTAAACAATACATTACTTTCTCTGATACGATTTATTATATCACGAAGTAACGCCGGCATCAAGCATTCTTAACTGTGTTAAGTAGTATTAAAAACTACATATGTGTTTTATTTTTAACACAGTCTAGTATGTGTTTTTATCGCATAATTATAATTACTTCTTTACTTTTTTTGCCTTATTTGATATAAGAATATATGAGTCAGATAAGTGATCGCGGCTGCATTATTTGCAGGTGAGGAAAGTCCGGGCTTCACAGGGCAGGATGCCGGATAACGTCCGGTGGAGGCGACTCCCAGGCCAGTGCAACAGAAATAAACCGCCATATTCGTATGGTAAGGGTGGAAAGGCGAGGTAAGAGCTCACCGCTGTCATGGTAACATGGCAGGCTCTGTAAACCCCATCCGAAGCAAGACCAAATGCGGGTTTTCTCCGGAAAACTCATGGAATGATACAGTTGCCCGCTGCATTCCAGGTAGGTTGCTTGAGATCTATGGCAACATAGATCCTAGATAGATGATCACTCTCGACATAACCCGGCTTACAGTCTGACTCAACAACAAACATAAAACAATGCAAAAGGCTGAACAGATATACATATATCCATTCAGCCTTTTACATATGTAAATAACATATTTATTTATATCATAAAATTTTCAAACATAACGCTCACAGGTCTTATGTCATATTCTAAAACATCCCCCGCCTATAAACTCTCTTATGATTGAGTTTAGTGGTATATAACTGGTATCGATGTCGCAGAACATATTCATAAAGTCAAGAAGTCGCCTTGCCTCATCATAGCATTCTGATTTTTCCGGCACAGCTGCAAGCAGAGGACTTGCAGCACTTCTTATAGCCGTATACTCATATAGAAGTCCAGAATTAAACATGACATCCGCCTCTTTCTCATATGGGAAAATATATTTCTCCTCACCAGCCCTCACAGACTTCCACATTGAAATGGTTCTCTCAACATCACTTCCACGTGTCCTGTAGTCTCTGATCATACGTCTCAGCAGTCTACTGTCAATGGTAGACACTTTTACAGGATCCTGTCCTGCTTTGTTTATATACAGCTGATTGAGTGGGCTTATATATATCTTGTACTTGTCGGAATCATCCAGCATATATGTCATTTGCGGATTCAATGAATGTATTCCCTCCATTATAATAACATCACTGTCATCTATCTGCAGAAAATCTCCATGATATTCCCTCTCTCCAATCTTGAAATTGAATGCAGGGATCTCTATCCTCTCTCCTGAGAGAAGTGCCGTCATATCTCTGTTAAGCTTTTCAATGTCCATGGCCTCCAGACATTCAAAATCATAATTGCCATTCTCATCCTTTGGATTGTCCTTTCGGTTTACAAAGTAATTGTCCGCTGCTATGGCATGGGGTACAAGCCCCAAAGACCTGAGCTGTATGCTGAGTCTATGTGAAAAAGTCGTCTTGCCCGCCGAACTTGGTCCGGATATCAGAATGATCTTCTTTCCCTGTCCTGCAATTTTTTTTGCTATTTCATATATACAGTTACTCTGCATCGCCTCGCAAACAAGTATAAGCTCCATGCTGTTATCTGAAGATGCTATAGCATTCAGTTTGTCAACCGAGTCAACTCCAACTTTTCTGGCCCACTCCTTTGCCTGCAGTTTCAGCGAGTCAACGCTTCTCCCGGCATCTGATGCATTCTTCAGATTCTGATTCAGATCTTCCATACACACAACTCCCAATCATCATATATATTCCAGCGCTTTATCTATACACTCAAGCTCGTATTCCAGCTCTGCTGCACGTCTTGCAGCATTCTCCGTATCACTTTTGCGAAGTCCTGATACTATCGCTTTAAGTGCTTTCTTTTTTTCAGCAAGATATTCGCCGAGCACTTTGTCGCGTCTGTTCATAAGCACATAACCATATTTGTAATATATGTCCGAGAGCTCAGACTTATTACACCAATCATCCGGTTCTTCCTGTGTCACGTCTATATTCATGACAACATAGTATTTACCGGCATCAACCAGCATGCGCTCATCAACTATGGTCCATCCATGACCATACACATATCTCCTGACATGTTCTATCTCCGACTGAGGCTGGAGGACTATCTGTTTTGCCTGTTCCACCACATTCATTCCGGCGTCCAGAATATCAGTCATGAGCATACCGCCCATACCTGCAATAACAATACTGTCCACCTCACCGGAGTCCACCGTGGAGAGTCCGTCTCCAAGTCTCAAATCTATATTGTCCTCATATCCCCATTTGTCAATATTCTCTCTGGCTATAGCACAAGGACCGGTTCTAACATCCGATGCTATGACCCGGTCCGATATACCATTTGCCACAAGATATATAGACACAAATGCATGATCACAGCCTATATCACATACGCGGCTGCCGGGACTTACCATATCTGCAACAGTCTTCATTCTGAGTGATAATTCTATATCTTTCATATATCTTTTGACATTCTCTCTTATCTGTATTTTTTACTTCCTGATTAGTTGTACAGGAAATCCTTGAGTTTTCTGCTTCTGTTTGGATGCCTGAGCTTTCTGAGTGCCTTTGCCTCAATCTGACGGATTCTCTCTCTTGTTACATTGAACTCTTTTCCAACTTCCTCAAGTGTCCTTGGTCTTCCATCATCCCATCCAAATCTGAGCTTTATGACTCTCTGCTCTCTCTCGGTAAGTGTACTCACTACCTCGTCAAGCTGCTCATGGAGAAGAGTCTGATTTGTAGCTTCAACAGGTGTAGGAATACTCTCATCCTGGATGAAATCTCCAAGATGGCTGTCCTCCTCCTCACCGATAGGAGTCTCAAGCGATACAGGCTCCTGGGCAATCTTCATGATCTCCTGAACTCTCTCCTTAGGAAGTCCCATAACCTCACCTACCTCCTCAGGGAGTGGCTCACGTCCAAGTTTCTGAAGAAGTTCACGGCTGACTCTTGTGACCTTATTGATGGTCTCAACCATATGCACAGGTATACGTATAGTTCTCGCCTGATCTGCAATGGCTCTGGTGATGGCCTGTCTGATCCACCATGTTGCGTATGTTGAGAACTTGTAACCCTTTCTGTAATCAAACTTTTCTACAGCTTTGAGAAGTCCGAGATTTCCCTCCTGGATCAGGTCAAGAAACAGCATACCTCTTCCGACATAACGCTTTGCGATGCTGACAACAAGTCTGAGGTTTGACTCTGCAAGTTTCTTCTTCGCCATCTCATCTCCGGCTTCCATTCTCTTTGCAAGCTCGATCTCCTCCTCAGCACTCAGAAGAGGAACCTTTCCTATATCCTTGAGGTACATCTTGACAGGATCCTGGGTTGTACTTGAGATGTCACCTGTATCAGTGAAATCTATCTTCTCAACATCCTCCCCGTCAGATATAGCATCCTCGTCGAGAACCGGCTCTTCTTCCTCATCCTCAGTGATCTGAAGAATATCCACTCCATTCTTCTCAAGGAAAGTGAAGATTTTCTGCATGGTATCAAGATCAAGCGATACTTCTTTCAGATCATTGAAATGCTTTATAAGTTCTGTATCCTCTATTACATTTTTCTTGCTATGCGCAATCTCCAAAAGATTCTGAAGTTTAGCATTAAACTTTGCGTTAACTGCATCATCCTCACTCACTTTGATCATATTCCTGTCATCGTTTGAAATATTTGTATCAATTGTACTCATCATTTTCCTCCATGAAATGTATTATAAAATATATATGTGTCCTTTATAACACAACTTTAAATTTTTCTATTTTCTTCCTGTCTTTTATGAGTTGCTGTACCCTCTGTATATCAGTCTCAGTCTCTATCTGCTTCTTTATACTGGACAGCTTAACCTTGCGCACGACATCGGTTATGGCGCTGTTCACCTCTTCTTCCGACATATCAACCGCCAGGTCTGTCTGCAGCATTCCTGCCACCAGACGCTGTTCTTCAAGATCCTGGAACGTATTAACAATCACAGCGGGAATAACCTTGTGTTCCTTCCTGTACTGAGTAAAAAGCCTCTCAGCCACGGTTCTGAACACCCCCTGCTCAAAATCGTTCTCATCGACAATTCCATCCAGCCTTGCAAACAAAGCCGGCTCGTTCACAAGCCATGTAAGGAGCAGCCTTGCAGTCTTTCCACCATTTGAAGACGTTTTCCCTGCTTCAGGATTTCCGTTATACTGATTGCTGTCGTACTCCAAAAATCCAGTGTCTAATCCTTCATTTAACCGCTGTTCCTCCATGCGTCTTTCCTCACGCTGGACTATATCCGGCTTCGCAACTCCAGACACCCCATAATCGTGAACTCTGACAGCAAGGGCATCCCGATCAATATCATATTTATATGCAACGGCCTCTATATAATTGTTCCTCTCAAGAGGATCCTCTATATAAGACAATTCCCTTGCCATATGATTCTGAAACTTTGTCTTCTCCCCAGGATCACTCTGGTCATACTGTTCATAGCATATTCTTGCCAGAAACATCATTCCACTCTCAGCATTCTTTATCCGCTCCTCAAAGGCCTCGCTTCCAAGGTTGCGAATAAACTCATCAGGATCCTTATACGGTCTCATATTGATAACTCTGGCCTGCATGTTCATCTCACGCAGGATAGCTATAACTTTTTTTGTTGCTTCAACGCCTGCACCGTCGCTGTCGTATGCCAGATATACTTCATCGGTATACCTCTTTAATATATTGGCATGTCCAAAAGTAAATGCCGTTCCAAGCGAAGCCACCGCATTATCAAACCCCGCCTGATGCATGGATATGACATCCATATATCCCTCGCAGCATATAAACCCTTTTCTTCTGCTGCGTCTCGCTATATTCATGGCAAACAGCGTATGACTTTTGTCAAACACCGCCGTATCACTTGTATTGATATATTTGGGTTTGCCATCGCCGAGCACTCGTCCACCAAACGCTATGACCTTCCCATTTATATCAAGTATCGGTATCATGGCTCTATTCCAGAACTTGTCCACTCCACCTTCCCTCTCGGTTATCTGTACCAGTCCTGAGGACTTGAGCTGATCATCTGTATACCCCTTGCTCTTCAGATATCTGTATAGATCATCTCTGTATATATCTGCGTATCCAAGGCCAAATCTGTTGATAGTCTCATCTGAGAGTCCTCTTACATCCCTGAAATATTCATACGCCTTCTCTCCATGCTGGCTGTGCTTCAATATATAATGGAAATACGCTGCAGCAGTCTTGTTCATCTCTTTCAGATTGATCTTGTACTGCTCTCTGGAACGTTCCTGTGCACTCATGGATTTTTCCGGGAGCTGTATTCCGGCTCTGTCAGCCAATCTCTCAACCGCCTCTGGGAAATTCAGATTCTCGTATTCCATGACAAATGTAAACACATTTCCACCTACACCACATCCAAAGCAATGGTACATCTGCTTTTCTCTATTAACTTTAAACGATGGAGTTTTTTCGTGATGAAATGGGCAACAGGCTTCATAATTGCTGCCTTTCTTTTTAAGACTCGCATAGCTGCCTATCACATCCACTATATCATTCCGGGACAAAACTTCATTTATCACGTCATCCGAATAATACAATGCTATTCCTCCTATTACACTTTCCACGACTTAGGTATGTATATGCTCTTAAATGTCTCTATGGCATAATTGTCCGTCATTCCGGCTATATAATCACACACCACCGTCTTTGGGTCTTCACCCATATATATCATCTCCACGCATTCATTTGTCAGCCTGCTGGCATCCTCAATGAAATACTCATATAATATGCGGAGCATCTTGTCCGCCTTAATCTCCTCACACTTGGCAATCGGATTCGTATAAAGATACTTAAACATATAAGTTCTAAGCTTCGCAAGAGCGTCACCGATATAAGGTGACATATCCACCTTTTCCCTGCCCTGGCTGTTGTTTATCACATCATGTATGAGGCAGTTCAGTCTAGTTCTCGTATCTTTTCCAAGTATATCAGTTATGTTGGAAGGAAGATCGTCCTCCCTCAAAATATTACCTCTTATGGCATCATCTATATCATGGTTCACATAAGCAATCTTATCCGCAAGCCTTACGCATTGGCCCTCAAGGGTCGCCGGCATACAGGATGTCTTATGATTCAATATACCATCCCTGACCTCCCACGTAAGGTTTAGGCCTGCGCCTCTGTTCTCAAGCTTCTCCACCACTCTTACACTCTGCACATTGTGACTGAAATTGTTCCCGGCACAGGATGCCAATGTCCGCTCTCCCACATGTCCAAACGGAGTATGTCCCAGATCATGTCCCAGTGCTATCGCCTCAGTCAGATCTTCATTGAGTCTGAGTGACCTTGCTATCGTCCTTGCAATCTGAGAAACCTCAAGAGTATGTGTAAGTCTTGTTCTGTAGTGATCGTCTCCGGGTGACAGGAACACCTGTGTCTTATGTTTAAGTCTCCTGAACGCCTTGCAGTGAAGTATCCTGTCACGGTCTCTTTGATATACCGTTCTCAGATCACACTGCGGTTCTTCCCTGTCACGCCCCCTTGACTCATCACTGAACGAAGCGTAACAACTGAGTATCTGATGTTCCCTTTTTTCCTGCTCCTCACGTATCGTCATATAAATCTCCTGTCATACCAAATACAACTACCACAATATACAACTACTACATAGAATGCATGCGCCCAAAGCCACACATTTTTATTATTCTACGTTTTTTCGCAAAATCCTTTTTTTATTTTTCAAAAAATATCCCAAGGAATTAAAGTTCCTCAAATATAAACAAATATGGGCATACTCCCCATCCATATAAGGGAATCTATGCCCATATCTCATAAATATATATTATACGTCTGTTAATACATACAAAATCTGGTTAATTCTTTGCATTCATACGGCTCTCATCCTGTCTTATGTCAACTTCGCTGCCATCTCGGGCATCTAACATTATCAGCTGTATAGGATACGTATCGTCATGAATATCGTCGATCTCTGCAAATGAGTACACCGGTATAGCCTGATATTTTCCAGGCTCCTCGTATGTTCTGAAATATGTAAGTCTCACATCGTTGAACGTGACATCTGAATATCCAACATAATCCTTGAAATGCTCCGGGATCACGCTTTTCAGGCTTTCTAACGCCTCATCCCATGTGAGTAAGCTGCCGGCATCCTTCAGATCCCCAGCCGATCTCATCGGCCATTCACATGATATACTCAAGAGTCCCTCTGCTGAAAAATACAGTGTGCAATGCGAATCTTCTGAATAATAATAACCGCTTCCACTGAAATCATCCGCCGCCCGTGTGCTGTTATGTGATATCGTATCCACGCCAAATGCCTGTGGCTGATACAGGCTGACAGCATTTACTGAGGCAGCCATATCAACTGCAAACCCATCTTTTTCATACGCTATCGGAGCTGCATAATCGTCCATATACTCCATATACAGCTCGGAAACCTTCGTGACAACAACATCCTCCAGTCCAATCTGTGCAGCATAAGCCCGGGCCTTTTCAGCAATCTGCTCCTCGGTCAGGTCGCATTTGTTCGGCATATCCACGTCAACAGATGGACCGTCACTTTCAGCGGTCTGGGTATCATCTTCTTCATCTATCAAATATTCAGCCAATGTATATCCAACCATGGTTGCACCTTTATCACTCAGCTCATCAGTTATTTCCGCCGCATTTCCAACCGTGCTGATATGGAAGCCTACATCCGTCGACCATTCAGGATTAGTAAAAAGCACCTTATACTCCCGGCCGTCAATCTTTCCAATAAACCGATCCGAACTATAGTCAACATCGGCACCTTTATCAGCAAAAATTGCAGCTATCTGTTCTTCCGATACATCATCCTTGTCATCATAAGGATAATTAAAAACCCCCTCATCTTCGTCAAACACTGCCTCCAGCATCTGCCTTCTGTCATCTGCGCTGATGTCACCCATATAATATTCTTTTGTGTACATCTTGTCCTTTTCAGGAACTTTTATCGTATCGGCATCTATAGATATCTTCTTCAGCTCTGTTCCATCTGTTGGCAGGTCCATATGTGCATTTTCAGGAATGCTCAGGTCATGGACCAGACCGCCTACACTGTCGGTTCCAACTATCTGCGCCACATCACCGGCAGCAGTATCTCCAGAGCTTTCTGTCGTAACGGCACTCCCGCTGTACTCAGCAACGCTATCCCCATTTATGACATCCACTCCATAATCAACTTTTTTCTGTCCACAGCCACATGTGGCAAATGCCGATATAAAAATCGCAGCACACATAAGAGTTCTTTTATTGGTTATTCTCTTCATCCGCTACTCCTTTACTTTTATATAGTATGTACGGTTATTCTCATTGTCTTCTATTACTATGTACGCATAATCGAGCTCGCTTTCATCCACAAGGAATGCTATTTTATAGTTCATTGATTTGTCCATAGGAAGTCTTCCAAGACACAAAATGCTGTCAGTATCTTTAACTATGTCTGTATCATCATCCTGGCAATCCACATACGCAACCTCGCTAAAAGTCATTGTCCTCTGCCTTCCATATTCCGCATACACATAATTTTTATTTTTGTATTCCTGCAGTTCCCCACTGCCGTTATCCTCTGCAAGATAAAGTCCTGCTGTGGTGTAATAGCAGTCATTTACAGACTTATTTGTATACGTTATATCTGTAACTACCCACACAAGCCTGCTTTCATTGATCTCTCCCCATTCAGAAAATCCATTTTCATTGTTAAACTTCACTCTTCTACATGTTATATCTTTGAATGAGCTGTCAGAATTCATACAATCCAGTCCAAAAAATCTATCATTCAAATAATAGCTTGACATGCACGGCAATTTGAAATCATCAATCTTATCGCACACCTGTATGTCATTGACAACAGCCTGAACACCATTTCCCCATACATCATCACCCTTTTCAGCTATCACGTTATCCCACTGTACAACATCATCGTCAGCCTCATCCACAGAGTTCCAACTACTATATTTAAAGACTTCAATCCAATATGTCATATCGTCAGAGGCGTTTTCCACTCTCATGGAAGCAATAATTTTCTCCAAATCATCAGCAGCTATATCATTTCCAATATAAAGCATGATCATAAGATTTTTGTTTTTCATAGGGATATAGACATGTCTGCTGTACTCATATGTAACATCTCCTGACTGAAGTATGAAATACTCATAGTCTCCTGCTTTACCTGTATTAGAACTCTTCATTTTTTCGCCTACAAAGCTGAATACATCATCATCCCATTCATAAGGGCAGACAGTAATTCCACAGCATTTATTATCATCCTCTGAGTCATACTTGCCCTCCTCAGTCTGTATCACTCCATCAGGAAGCCAGTCAAAATATACTTCTACATGTCTTGCTTTCTTATTGTATGGCGTATATGTTCCCGATGCATCCTTCTTGAACACCTCATCTCCCTCATCCAGATAGCCATACTTTGCTTTCTTCGGATCATAAGTCTCCTTCTCCGTAGTCTCAGGCCTCAACGCATCCGTCCCGGTTGCAATGCCGTCATTTATACCTATATCCACTTTAAGATTTGCGCCATCCCTTGTAACAGATATCTTGTAGAGATTGACTGCAGCATTTATTGTAACCGGAACCAGAACTATACATATAAGTATAGCTGCTGCAATCTTAAGAGATCTGCTAAGGAGCTTTCCCTTCGATCTGGAAACGCCAGGCTTTTCGGAAGCATCGAATTTCTCAGAAACTCCATTTTTCTCAATCTCTCTAAGTCCAGCTAACATTCTCTCTTTATTCTGCTTGTATTCTTCTGAAAACTCATGGATTTCAGAAATGTCTGTAACATTTTTATCACCGTTGTTCTCCATATACTATCATCTCCTTTCCCAGAAGTTTTCTCGCTTTCTTCAGTGCTCTCTCATACTTTTTTCTCACAGCAGTCTCACTTATACACATTATAGCCGCCGTCTCCCTGTTGCCCAGCTGTTGTATTGCTCTCAGTCTGAGAACAGTCCCATCATCTGCAGAAAGCATTTCCATCAGTTTTCCCACAAGCTGTCTATTCTCTATCTGCTCAAAAACACGTTCAGAATCCTCATCCTTCTGTATGTTTTCCGTTAATGATACCCCAGTAGAACCATCTTCACTATCCCCTGTGCCGAATGTATCATAGGAAGCAGGTTGTCTCTTGTTTGCTCTATACATATCTATTGATATTCCCTTTGTTATCTTCAATATGTACGCTGTTCTCCTCTTGTCTGACATTCTGAAAATATCATGTCTATGTTTTATGACTCTCACAAATGTCTCCTGTACTGCTTCCTCCGCCTGCCACACATTCCCTAATATTGAATATGCTACTCTGTACAACCGTTGCTCATACAGCTCATAATATTCCGCTATTTTCTCACTGTCGTTCATCTTCTGCTGCATCATTATCCCTCTTACTCACATTACCAAATGTACTATCTGCGCAAATTACATCTATATAATATGACGATTATATCATCCATCTTGTGACATTAAACTTATTTTTTTCAACAATATTTTATCACCAAACTTACTTTTAACTCTCACGCACCCAAAGCAGCAATTGGAAAGCATATGTTTTATACGAAAAAATGCGCAGGGTATGTTTTTCAACATACTCTGCGCAGTTCTGTTTTTGTACATCTATTCTTTTAATTTGCAGCAGTGCTTGAATCAGCCTTTGTGTCACCAGAAGAACTAACAACTCCAGCTTTTTCAAGATTCTCAACCAGTTTTTTAAAATCATAATCCTTCCAGATGGTTCCTTCAAGATCATTCTCCTGATCTACTGGTATTGTTGCCAGCCATGTATTCTGGAGTTTCTCATACTGAGACGAAAGTGTATCAGATGTATAATAGCTTATATAGCTCTCCTTGTATGATGTATCATCACAATTTATCATCTGTATTACAGAATATCCCAATGTATCGTCAACAACATCCAGACATTCATTATTCTTGAGAGATGCCATCTTCTTATTCATATCATCATCGCTATATGCACCATCAAAACCGGTCTGTTCTGAAGAATATTTCTTTACACCATATTTATCTGCTACATCTTCATAGCCACTTCCGGATTTCAGTTCCTTAAGTGCCGCTTCTGCATTCGCTTTAGCTTCCTTCTTCTTATCATCTGAGACATATATATAGTTGTCATTGTCATCCTTCTTTGGATTACCGGAATCATCAACTTCAACTGTTGGGAAGAGCATATAATAGTATGTATAAAACTTCGTATCCTTATATTTGTCTTCCAAATCGTTCTGTATCTTCTGTCCCATATCATTCTTTATATCATTCTGGAACTTGCTGACTAATCCCTGTTCTTCAAACACTTTATTTATAATTTCATCGGATATCCCATATGCATCTAGTATCTTTTGTCCCATCTTCTTCTTAAATGCATCTATTGTGGTATTTATATACTCCATATCACTATCATCGAGAGATGCATCATTGTTTATCGCCACATTATACAGTATCTTATTCTGTCTAAGTAATGACAACGCATATTCCTTATTCTGATCTATAGTTTTATCATCTACAAGGGAATCAGAAGTTACACCATACATAGTTATCTCCTGCATAGCATACAATGTAAGCTCATCCAGATTGATGTCATAGTCACCAATAACAAGTGCCTTTGTATCCTTAGCTTCATCAGCTGTATACACCTGCTCTATCTCTGTATTCTCAACCTTCTTGCCATTATCTGAATCTCCGCATCCTGCTACTCCAAGCATCATACATACACATAAAGCTGATACAGCAAGGCGTTTTCCCAATCTTCTCATCGTCCATTCCTCCAAAGCGCATAAAAATTTCCATCATTGGTACTAAGACCCAGTCTTATCCACCGTTAATATTCTATGGTTTTTACAGTTTACCGTCAACCCTTTTCACAGTAAATACACATAAATAAAAACCGACCTGCTCAACGAACAGGCCGGCATAATAATCATAATTGATATAATATTACTCTTTTACACCACCAAGTGCAACACCAGCGATGATATACTTTGAAAGTGCAAAGTATACTACCAACAGAGGAAGAACGGTAAGTGAAAGTCCTAAGTAAACATAACCATAATTTACTCGGATAGCATCAGATCTTAATCCCTGTACGAACATAGGAAGTGTATACTTCTTAGTATCTGCGATCATCATCGTAGGTGTATACAGGTTGTTCCATGATGCGATGAATGCAAATATTCCCTGTGTAGCCATAGCTGGCTTCATCAGAGGAAGTGCTATTCTATTGAATGTTGAGAACTCACCAGAACCATCAATTCTGGCAGCCTCAATAATCTCTACTGAGAGAGCACCCTCCATATACTGCTTCATGAAATAAACTGTCGTTGGAGCAGCGGCCGCCGGAATAATAAGTGTTATATATGATCCATACAGACCAATTGTCTTCATGAATGCCATGAAACCAACGATTGATACCTGCGCTGGTATCATCATGATTGCCATGATGAACGACCAAGCAACATTTTTAAGTTTGAAATTATAAACTGCGATACCATATGCAGTAAGTGTTGCACAATATACCTGAAGTACCGTTGCAGGTACAGCGATAATCACACTGTGAAGCATAGCAGACCAGAATGTTGTTCCACTACCCTTAGTCTCTCTGAGCATACCCTTGAAGTTCTCTATAAACTCTCCACCAGGAATGAACGCAAGACCCTGCTGAATTCTTGATGAAGGAAGTGTTGCATTTACTATCATTATGTAAAATGGCAATATACTTATAACACAAAGAAGAATACATATAACGTTACGGAAAATCTTCTTTGCTCTAATCTGTGATGAATAGCTTTCATCAACGCCTGTCGAATTCTTAGCCATTGAAAATCTCCTCCTACTTCTTTGCTACTGCATGTTTAGCTTTCTTCTTGTCATCTCTATCCTTAGTTGCTGCAAAGAATATCAAACTGATGAGCAATGTGAAAATAAACAATACTACTGAAAGGGCACCTGCATATCCATAATCTGGGTTCTGGGAGAACGCAAGCTCCTTGATCATCATTGTAACCGTATGTGATGCACGTCCAGGCTGACCAATCGCATTATTTACATTGAACAGGGCCGGGATATCATACATCTGAAGACCACCGATAGCTGATGTAACAAGTGTAAACTGTAAAATAGGCTTTACAAGAGGTACTGTAATCTTGAAGAACTGCTGCTTACTGTTTGCACCATCAACCATGGCTGCCTCGTAAAGTGATGGACTGATACCTAAGATACCAGCAATAAGAACTATCATAGTATTTCCATACCACATCCAGAACTGCATGAATCCGATAAGACCTACAGTACCTGCTCTACTATTAAGGAAACTGTAATCCTGATTTATTATATGCATATTCTTCAACATCAGTGTTATAGGTCCCTGATTACCAAAAAGGTTGTAGAAAAGGACTGCTATAGATGATGCGGTGATAATATTTGGAAGGAACATGAGAACCTTAAATGCACCTTGTCCCTTAAGTTTAACCACAGTGTCTGTAAACCATGCTGCAAGGAGCAGGGCTAACAGAATCTGAGGTACAAAGTTGATTACCCAAATGATAATTGTCTGCTTTATTGAATTCATAGGTATTGTATTGAACCATACATCCTTGTTCAGCTTAAAGTCATGTGTTGTGAGAACTTTAAGATAATTATCAAAACCACAGAATGTAGGATCCGTCATCTTTCCCTGTACCATTCTATAATCAACAAAGCTCAGATAGAATGTGTGGATCAACGGATATAACTGGAATACCAAGAATACTAAAAAGAATGGAAGAATGAAAAAATATCCATACTTGCCATATTCTACTGTCTTCTTTTTATTCATGTTTTCACTTCCCCAATTTCTTAATATTAAACAGTCTCGTATCCTCCGCTAGACATTTTACAAGATCCTCACCTTTTAACCAAATTATAACTTCTTATATGAAACATCTTGTAAAATGCCTAACAGCGATATTGTGGTTATCTTCAAATTATGCACCGAGTTTCCCCGGTGCATAACCTGATTTTTTATAAATTGATATTTTAATTACTCAACTACAACGTCTGTAATTGTTGAAGCAACCTGCTGCTTAAGATCAGCGATAGCATCATCGATTGTAGCATCATCACCTGTGTTGTATGATGTTGATACAGTTGATAAGATGGTGTTGATCTGGCTATCGTATGCTGTTGACTTGCTCATATCGATTGCCTTAGCGCCCTCATCAAATACTGCTGTAAGAATCTGGCCATCAAGCTTATCGTTAGCACCATCGCCATTAGCGATTGCCTTAGCAACTGCTGCCTGGTTGTTTGTACATCCCTCATCACCATTCTTGATCATGTCGTACATAACATCCTCATCACATGTAAGTGTGTAGATAAGAAGAGCTGCTAACTCTGGGTTTGGACAATCCTTACCATAGAGCAGGTATGAACCACCCCAGTAGTAACCCTGTGGGCCTGCACAAGCCTGATACTTAACATCCTCTGTTACGAATACTGTATCTCCCATGAACCATGTTGTTCCGAAGAAGCAGAATGTAGTTCCGTTAGACATATTAGCTGTCCACTCTGATGACCACTGAGCTGAATTCTGGCTGTAACCACCATCGTAGATCTTCTTTGAAAGCTCAAGCATATCAGTAACCTCTGGGTAAACTGAAAGCTTACCATCAACTACCCATGCTGTTGACTTAGCAGCAAGAAGTGGGTACTTAACCTCGTCTGGTCCTGATACCATGTACTTACCAGCAGCCTTGATCTTGTCAGCAACCTCGAACCAGCCGTCCCATGTGCTAACCATCTTCTGAACTTCCTCAGGATCTGATGTTCCAAGAACCTCCTCAGCCATCTGCTTGTTGTAAAGCATAAGGCCAGGTGTTACCTGCCATGTACAAGCCATAAGACCCTTATCTGTTGTAGCAAAATCTACTGTGTACTGGTATGCGTTTGAATACATATCAGCTGTGATACCAGCGTCTGCTACAGGAGCTGTGAAATCCTTGTTTGCTAAGCTGAGCATAACTGACTCATCTGCTGCAAATACTGAAGGATACTCACTTCCTGACTCAGCTGCTGACTGAAGCTTTGTAGGATACTCAGCCTCTGTACCAGATACGTTAAGGTTTCTGTACTGAACGAGATCTGAAAGCTCAGGATACTTTGTTCTGAAGTATGTATCAATTCTGTTTCCTAACTCATCATTCCATGAGTAAACATAAATTGTCTCACCATCAGCTGAAGGAACTGTAATTCCTGCTGTGCTCTCTGAAGTTGCGTCCTCTGAAGCAGTATCCTCTGAAGATGCATCCTCTGATGCTGCATCTGTAGCTGCCTCTGTTGTTGCTGCGTCTGTTGCCTTTTCTGTTGTAGCCTCTTCCTTATCGCCACATGCACAGAGTGATAAGCCCATAGCAAGTGCTAATGAAAGTGCTAATGCCTTTTTGATTTTTCTCACAAAAAAACCCTCCTTTAAATATGTGTGCTATTCCCTGTATATTCATCATATTGTACTCAGAACACATCCCGGGAATGCCGTGCTATGTTTCTCATAGCTTTTGTTATGTTATTATTGACAATGACCTTGTCAACATGAGCTTATTATAGGGCATATTATCTAATTTGGCAAGTCTTTTTTTTGTTTTTTTTATATTTTTTGCACATGGTGATTAAATTATGCCTAAAAGATAACTAATAATTCTTTATGTTTTTCTCCTTGAATTTATCAATATTGTCATTTTGCTGTATAATCCGCCACAAAGCCTATATATTACTGTCATTCTCAATTCTCAATATTTTCCACGAATTCCTTAACTTTTTTAGCCACATCTTTTGGGCAATATGTATAAAGCTTAGATGGGCCGGACAATTCAGTTATTTCTACATTGGTAAACTTGCTCAAATACTCTTTTCTACTCTCATTATAAGCAGATGCAAAATCAAAATCAGGATTATTCTTGCGGGCTTTCTCCAGGGATTCTTTTACGCTTGAATCGTCATCTGCATATGGTTTCATCGCCGGATTTGCCAGAATCATAAGAATCTTTTTGTTCTCAGGCCAGCCCAAATCCGCCACCTTCGCTGCATTATCAACAGTTGCCTCATTTTCAGCAAACATGTCATCCGTATATGCTCTCTGTGACACAAGTGCATCCATAGTCTTTTTCTGTACGGAAGAATATATATTATTTATATCTTCCTGGTATGCGCTCTTTGTAAGTCTCATCCCACCTATCCCACAGAATTTGCTCATCAGATAATCAAAAAATCCTGCATATTCCTCCGATGTCGTATTTTTGAACTGTTCAGGATAATTCATATCTATCCCTATTATTCCAGCAACTTCTGAGCTGTATTTATCAGCCCAATACATAGCTTCTATCCCAGCCGACTCCGATGCTATAAGGTAATATGGCCCAGATATTTCTGCCGCTTCAAGTGTTTCTCTGGTTTCATTCAGAATAGAGTCAATATCTTTGGCAGTTCCATTGCTCGGAGTGTATCCATATCCACTTCTGTCTATGTACACGAGATGGTACTGCTCAAGTTCATCATACAACGGCTGGATCGCAATTGAATCATTACAGCTGAGTCCGCCGTGCAGAAAAACCAGAACCTTATCTGATCCCCGATCTCCAGATTCATATATATGCACCTGATGCCCATCAACATTCACATATCTTCCGGGGGCATGCATATATGCCTCTTCTTTATTGCACTTATTCCTGTGATATATATACAGGATCCCAAACATAAGAACATTTATCACCAGTATACCAAGCATCATTATGATAAATATCTTAAAAAACTTGTGCAAAAAACTTTTTACCTTTTTTCCCATTGTTCTTCTCCATTTCTATTTGATCATTATTTCAATCTTAATATAGCTTCTGTCCAATGTAAATAGCTATAATTTTTTAATACTTTTTATATTATTTTCACTATTTATGGGGTTATATGTATAACTTCCATATGTTAATATGTAATAAGCCAGATTACATACTTTGCATTTTTATGCTTCTGGCATGGAGGTTAATTATAATGAGTAAGAACAAAACACACGGCTCAACAAGCTCTCAGTCATCCGCTGACGAACAGATCAGCACACAATATCAAAACGTTTCAGGCGAACGTAATAACGCAAGCAGCCACTGCATCCTAGACAGACAGCATGCTTCTGACACAAACACCGTCACAGGCAAATCTCCAGAAGGGAATAAAAGTGGCATTCAGACAGAACTCAGTCCAGAAGATAAAGCATATATTTTGTCATCTCCCCGCGGTGTAAAAAGAGAAGTTGCCGATGGAGCATTCGACCCTCGTAAAGCGGCGCCAAAGGAAGATCTCAATATAGAGGATAATCTCGAACTCCATTCTATGACCAGATCTGAACGACGTATGGCGCAGAAGATGAAATATAAAAAAGATACAGAGGGCATGTCATCTAAGGAAAAATTATCACATTTCCTCTACTGTTATAAGTGGAGAATCATTGTATCGCTGCTAATAATCATTGCAGCCACATACACCACTGTTTCTGTATACAGAAACACACGTCCCGTTGCACTTGCTTACGGTGTGGTCAACTCGCCTAATCCTTTTAAACTGGATCAATCCATGGTTGACGACTACAAAAATTATTATCACATGAAAAAAAGCGATCAGGTCATAATGACATCAAACATCAATTATGATCTTGAAACTTACGAAGAGGACTATAACACATCTGATGCCTCATACACATCTTTTCCGACGCTTTGCTACGAAGATTACTATGATGTCATCATCTCAGATAAGAAGGGCGTTGAATATTGCAGCTACTTCTCTATTATACATCCTTTAACCGACTGTCTGACTATGGACCTTCAATCAAAGTTAAACTATTCCATGTCTGACAGGATCTTGTATACAGAGGACTCCGAAAAGCATAGCGAAGCCTTTGCGATAGACATCAGCGATACCGATTTTGCAAAGGGATTAAACCTTGGATATGACGATGTATATCTGTGTTTTCCCGGAACCGACGAACGCAATATAGAGACAGCAAGAAAACTGATCAATTATATATTTGACCTTGGATTATATGATGTCTCATCCGAGTCCAATTAGAATAAAACAAAACAACGCTTCTAACTATAAAACATCATAGTCGCCGCCACCCCTAAAAGGGGTGGCTCGACGTGCTGGCTATAAGCCCTTAACACCGGACAGCGTCTCAAGGCG
>CAKQQK010000031.1:0-28964 GCA_934270935.1 uncultured Coprococcus sp.
GGAATACTGTGTCTTGCTTTGTCAGGACTTTTTGATGCGTTTGATGGCAGAGTTGCGAGAAGCAAAAAAGACAGAACCAAAGATGAAAAGAGATTTGGTATACAGATAGATTCACTTTGTGATCTGGTCAGCTTTGGAGTTTTTCCTGTTGTTTTATGTTGGTATTCAGGAATGAATACACCGGCGGGGATGATTATACTAGTGCTTTATTGCCTTGCAGGTATGATCAGACTGGCATATTACAATGTTCTTGAGGAAAAGAAGAATAATGATGCAGAGGATGCAGAGGTAGTTGAGACACCTGATGGAAGAAAGTATTTTCATGGAATGCCGATTACAGCTATATCTGTAGGACTGCCGGTACTGTATGTGACATCACCGCTTCTTGGCAGTTATTTTCCTATTGCATTACATGCGATTATGATACTTGCGATGGTTCTGTTTATCACGGATTTCAGGTTTCCTAAGCCAACAACAAAGGAACTGATGGTTATTATAGTGATAGTTGCTGTTGCTGTTATATGGGTGCTGATCAGATATCTGGTAAGGATCAATGTTATTCAGCTGCCTTATATTTGCACATTTTTATTGTAGGAAGAGGAATATATGAGAAGATTAACATACGCAAGATACAGTGCCCGCAAGAATGTTCAGGGGGCATCAGGTCAGGATATTTTGCTTGGAAAATTATACGGAACGGTTTTGGGCAGAATGCTTCTGTCAGTACTTGTAAGACCGTTAGTCTCTAATATTGCAGGATGGCTGATGGACAGAAAAGTATCTAAAATAGCAATCAAACCATTTGTAAAAAAGAATGCAATAGATATGTCCATGTGTGAAAAAAAAGATTTTGACTCATATAATGATTTTTTTATGAGAAAACTTGTGGACGGGGCCAGGCCAATTTCTGATGTACCTGGGGGATTTGTCAGCCCGTGTGACAGCAGACTTACAGTATATAATATAGAAGATTCTGATAGGGCAGTTTTCAATATAAAAGATTCTGAGTATACATTATCAGAGCTGCTTCGGGACAGAAAGCTTGCAGAGAGATATAAAGGCGGAAAGCTGTGGCTCTTCAGATTGTGTGTTGATGATTATCACAGATATATCTATAACGTTGATGGAATTCAATCTGACGTCAGAAGAATAAATGGGATATATCACACTGTAAATCCTATTGCCAGCAGGTATTATCCTATATATAAGGAGAACACCAGACAATATTGTCTTATAAAGACAGGCGATATGGGCACTGTTCTTGTGATGGAAGTAGGCGCCATGTTGGTTGGCCGTATCGAGAACTCCCATATGCATAGTTGCCGTGTACAAAGAGGCAGTGAGAAAGGAAACTTTGCTTTTGGCGGTTCTACTATTATCCTGCTTACTCAGAAAGACCAGGTAGTGCCTTTATATGAGATAGAGCAAAACTCTTTGCGTGGAATTGAGTCAAAAGTCAGACAGGGAAGTCTGGTTGGTATGAAGAAATAGATTATCTATATAAAACGACGGAGATATCATTTTTTTAAAATTGATATCTCCGTCGTTTTTATGTGCGCCAGGCGGCGTACGTTTTGGTTGTTACTGATCGTTGGAGCGAACATGACGCTTTATCGCATCAAATGTCTCCTGACTGATAACGTGTTCAATTTTACATGCATCCTCAGCAGCAGTCTTTTCTGCAACACCAAGACTTGTGAACCATGAAGAAAGAAGCTGATGTCTCTCGTATATCATCTCTGCGATCTTTCTGCCGGCTGTAGTAAGTGTAATGTATCCGGAATCACTGACTTCAATATAATTCATCTCTCTCAGATTCTTCATGGCAACGCTGACGCTGGACTTCTTATATCCAGTTTCGCATGCGACATCAACACCTCTTACTACTGGAAGTTTCTGACTGAGAACAAGGATTGTTTCAAGATAGTTCTCAACTGATTCGTTGGTGGTCAGCATATTATATATCCCCCTTATATCATTGGCGTATATAGGCAGACATAAAAGTCTGCACTACATAGTTTTAGTGCTGGCTAATGCCAACAAGTTTTGTATCAAAGTATATCACAGATTTGATCCCTGTTCAATTTTATAATTAAGGCATAGTAATTTTTAATAGGCACTTTTTATCAATTGACAAGATTCGTTTTGTGAAATTAGTCTAAAATAATTTATATTATTGACATCTAATTAACGTTAGTATATACTAACCACGATATGAAATCAGTGATTTATGCTGAGGTTCAAGTTAAGGAGGTGCAATTATGCCATTAACATTTGCAAAACCGGGAGAAGCCAATGTAATCAAAAAGGTTGGCGGAAGAGAGAAAACACGATTATTTCTTGAAAAGCTGGGCTTTGTTGAGGGCAGTATTGTAACTGTCGTGGCGGAGAATGCAGGAAATCTTATAGTTAATATCAAAGATTCCCGTGTTGCCATTGATAAAGATATGGCCAGCAAGATACTTGTATAGGTATGATTACATCTATCTGACTGACGACAAAAGTATGTAAAAGGAGTAATGTCATGAGCACATTAAAAGATGTCAAAGTTGGCAGTACTGTCACTGTCAAGAAAATCGCAGGCGAGGGTCCTGTAAAGAGACGTATCATGGACATGGGCATCACAAAGGGTGTACAGGTTTATGTGCGTAAAGTTGCGCCGCTAGGTGATCCTGTGGAAGTTACTGTTAGAGGATATGAGTTATCTATCCGTAAAGCGGATGCAGAGATCATAGAGGTAGAGTAAAAGCTTTTTTTTACCTGCGTGTTAGCGTATGCTAACACGTGATAGAAGAGGCTAATATGAAGCACGCAGGCGCCGTGCACAAGCTCCTTTAAATGCGTCTGCACAATACAATAGGAAAGAGGGTAAACAATGTCAGTAAAGATTGCACTTGCAGGAAATCCTAACTGCGGTAAAACAACGTTATTCAATGCTTTAACTGGCGCAAACCAGTATGTAGGTAACTGGCCTGGCGTTACGGTTGAGAAGAAAGAAGGTAAGCTTAAGGGTAACAAGGATGTTATCATAACTGATCTTCCTGGTATCTATTCACTTTCTCCATACACTCTTGAGGAAGTTGTTGCCAGAAATTATCTTATTCAGGAATATCCTGATGCCATCATCAATATAATTGATGGTACTAATATAGAGAGAAACCTTTATCTCTCAACACAGCTCATTGAGCTCGGAATCCCTGTAGTCATGGCTGTCAACATGATGGATCTTGTTAAGAAGAACGGTGATTCCATCAACATCAAGAACCTGAAAGAAGCTCTTGGATGTGAGGTTGTTGAGATCTCAGCTCTCAAGGGTACAGGTATCGATGAGGTTAAGGAGAAGGCTATCGCTGCAGCAAAGTCAAAGGCAGCAAATGCAAGAGTTCACAGTTTTGATGAGGCTGTTGAAGCTGCGATCGAGAGCGTGAGCGCAAAGCTTGACATGGAGGAGAACAGAAAGAGGTTCTTCGCGATCAAGCTTATTGAGAAGGACAGCAAGATCATAGAGCAGATGAAGAATGCTCCAGACTGCTCAGCAGAGATCAAGAAGCTGGAAGATGATTTCGATGATGACACAGAGAGTATCATCACAAGTGAGAGATATTCATATATTTCATCGATCATTGACAAGTGTGTAAAGAAGGCTGCTAAGGGACAGAAGCTTACAGTGTCAGATAAGATCGACCGTGTTGTAACAAACCGTATCCTTGCACTTCCTATATTCGTGCTCATCATGTGGCTCGTATATTATATAGCAATGTCAACAGTAGGTGCATGGTGCACAGACTGGACAAATGATAACCTGTTCGGCGATGGTTTCCACCTCTTAGGAATAGGAAGCTCAGATTATGAGGATGCATCAGGCGACTATGATGCTGCAACAACAGCCCTCGATGCATACGGCGTACTCGTAACAGATGACGAAGATGCAGTTGATGTAGATGCCACAAAGGCAGCCATCGAGGCAAACACAAACACAGAGGCAAGCGTTAAGTATGAGATGGAAGATGAGGAGACACTTGATACATACGATATCGATGTTTACTACTCAGAGGTTCCTGCAAATGCTAATGAAGATACAACAAATGCAATGTCATATCTTGATGCAGTTGATTACTTCAACGAGACACATATGGCAGAGATTGATCCTGCTGATTACGGTGTATTTGTTCCATCAATTCCAGATCTCATCTCTACAGGACTTGACAAGATCGGATGTGCAGACTGGTTACACGGACTTATCATCGATGGTATTGTAGCCGGTGTTGGTGCGGTACTTGGTTTCGTACCTCAGATGCTCGTACTGTTCATATTACTTGCAATCCTTGAGTACTGTGGATATATGGCACGTATCGCCTTCATCATGGACCGTATCTTCAGAAAGTTCGGTCTCTCAGGAAAGTCATTCATACCTATCCTTGTAGGTACAGGTTGTGGTGTTCCAGGTATCATGGCTTCACGTACGATCGAGAATGAGAAAGACCGTCGTATGACAGTCATGACAACAACATTTATACCATGTGGTGCTAAGGTTCCATTTATTGCCATGATCGCCGGTGCTATATTCGGTGGTTCATCAATAGTTGCAACAAGTGCTTACTTTATTGGTATTGCAGCAATTATATGTTCTGGTATAATACTTAAAAAGACAAAGATGTTCGCCGGAGATCCATCACCATTCGTTATGGAGCTTCCACCTTATCATATCCCAACAGTAGGTTCTGTACTCAGAAGCATGTGGGAGCGTGGCTGGTCATTCATCAAGAAGGCTGGTACGATAATCACACTTTCAACAATCGCTGTATGGTTCACAACATACTTCGGATTTGTTGATGGTTCATTCCAGATGCTTGATGAGAGCCAGATCGATTACAGTATCCTTGCAAAGATAGGTAATGCGATCGCTTGGATCTTCGTTCCACAGGGCTGGGGCAATTGGCAGGCAACTGTAGCATCTATCACAGGTCTTGTTGCTAAGGAGAACATCGTTGGTACAATGGGTATCCTCTACGGCGGTGGAGACGGTACAGTTTACCAGGCACTTGCAGGTGCATTCACAACAGCAAGCGGATTCTCATTCCTTGTATTTAACCTTCTCTGTGCACCATGTTTCGCCGCTATGGGTGCTATCAAGAGAGAGATGAACAGTGCTAAGTGGTTCTGGTTTGCAATCGGATATCAGTGTGGATTTGCTTATCTTGTAGCACTTGTTGTATACAGAATCGCAGGTCTCTTCACAGGAGCTTGTTCATTCGGTGTATGGTCAGTAGTAGCAATTGCACTTGTTGTCCTGTTCTTCTTCATGCTGCTGCGTCCGGATCCAAACAAGAAGGTAAAGACAAGCAAGGAGTTCCTCAACGCATAGTTATTGAGGTGAAAATATAAAAGGAGTGGTGACTTATGTCAGAGTATCTTGGTACAATCATTGTGGCAGCCATAATTATTTTGATGGTGTTCTTCATTGTCAGAGGTATGGTTAAGGATAGAAAAAAGGGCAAACACATATGTGGTGGCGACTGTTCGAGCTGTCATGGCGGATGTAGTCACAAGCTCTAAATAAAATAATAGTTGTAGTATAAAATGAATGTGCGTCGTAAAAAATTACGGCGCATATTTTTTTGTCTTGGCTGTTTGTAATTGTTCCAACTTGTTCCAGTATTCATATGACATATTGGCCGATATGTCTGTGCGAAATACAAGGATAATTATTAATTAAATTGCTCATTTAACATGCCATGTGCTATATTAAAAAAAACGTGTAAACGGAGGATGTTATGAAGAAAGGCGTTGGGGAAAAGATAATTATAGCTGCTGTGGGAACTGCGTTGTGTGCTTCGCTTTCAGGCTGCATAAATGTAGTGATCAGCACTAAGAATGAAGAGAAAACAGAATCCTCTACAGATCCTGCTGATAAGGTGGCGGACTATGTAAGGGATGAACTTAAGATAGATGGTGCAAAGATTGATCCAGAATCAAAAGAAGTAAAAGGTGAGGATGGATTCACGGATACCCTCTGGTCTGTATATGATGAGAAGAGCGATGTAACATTTTATGTATCAGATGATTCGTATTGGCCCGGTGAGATGCTTGAGAGTTCATTGACGGATGATTATGATGATAGTATATTTGAAAAGTTTATGTCATCCATAAAACTGGATGATCTTACATATGAAATTACAGAGATAGATGGGTTAAAATCAGCAAATATAGTGACAGAGTATAAAGACAGGGCAGGTCTTTCGACTGTCATGGATGAACTGAAACAGGTTAAAGATTATTTTGATGATCTTGGATATAAAGATCTGAAGATTCCATATCGGATAAAGTATATGAATCCTTTGCGAACAAATATTGATGGAAAGGAAATTGATGACGGTGATTGCAGGGGTCTTATCTATGATTATGATGAAGCGGAACTGAAGAGTGGATATGAGGAAAAATATCTGTTGTGTGCTCTTGACTATAGATTTGATGATGCTATTGCAGATTTTACGGACCAGGAAATTAAAGAAATAGTCTCTGACAGCAATAATGTAGAAAGACTTGGCATAGTAAAAGATGGTAAAACAGTAATGTATGAAGACTTGATCGCTAACGGTGTCGGTTATGGCGTTAGTTTTGGAAGCCTTTATGAGGTTTTAAAACGAGAGGGGCTAGACGTGAGTGGCACAGATCAGCATTATAGTTTTACTGGAAAAGATGGACATGTGTATGAAATATCATATGATTTCAATGATCTTGAGACAGAGGATTACAAAGATAATAATGGCAAAATGATAAAGGGCTATTACTACATAAAAGATGGTGAAAAGACAGCTATGTATGCATATAAGTATAATCATTTTACTGCAGATGAAATAAAAGAAATGACAGGACTTGAACTAGTAGTAGGAGAGTAAATTTGTACAGATTCATCAAATTAGAAGTTGTATATTATACTTGAAATAAGAAAGGATTTACTTTATTATAAAAGCATGTTGGTGCACGACTGGCGGAGACAGCCGAATAGCTGGTAGGAATTACCTACAGGGAGTGTACTGTTAAGACAAGCCGACCGCCTGGGCAAGCAAATATATCAAGACATGTATTTGTGTGCGCAGGTGGCCGGCTTTTTCTATTAGTGCATGTAGTTAGTTAAAGGCAGAACCAATACAGTATGCTTTTGACAGCTGCGGCAATAAAAATGTAGCAGAAACATCAGCTCACAGGTACGAGAAAACACATGGAGGTACAACAGAAAATGGAAATGTTATCACTTGAGAAGGAACTTAGCGAAAATGCATATCCGGGACGTGGAATCGTGATCGGTGTGTCAGAGGATGGCAAGAAGGCAGTTACAGCTTACTTCATCATGGGAAGAAGCTCGAACAGCCGTAACAGAGTATTTGTGACAGAGGGTGAGGGAATAAGAACAGAGGCATTTGATCCGTCAAAGCTTGAGGATCCAAGCCTTATCATCTATGCGCCTGTAAGAGTGCTTGGCAACAAGACTATAGTTACAAATGGCGATCAGACAGACACTATATATGACGGACTTGACGATGAACTGACATTTGAGCAGTCACTCAGAAGCAGACAGTTTGAGCCGGACGGTCCTAACTACACACCTAGAATCTCTGGTGTTATGCACATAAAGAATGGTGTGTTTGACTATTCAATGTCAATACTTAAGAGCAACAATGGCAACCCTGAAGCAAATAACAGATACACATTCTCATACGAGAACCCTGTAGCCGGTGAGGGACATTTCATTCACACATATATGCACGATGGCAATCCTCTCCCAAGCTTTGAGGGTGAGCCAAAGTGGGTTAAGATATCCGGTGATATCGACGAGTTCACAGACAAGGTATGGAACAGCCTCAACGAGGACAACAAGGTGTCACTGTTCGTCAGATATATCGATATCGCAACAGGTGAGTATGAGACAAAGATCGTGAATAAGAATAAGTAGGAAATAACGAAAATATCAAAACAAGATGGGTGCCAGATATAAAATGACATTCAATATATAGTATTAGAACATTATAATAAAAGGAGATATTTGATCATGAACGAGATTCAGTTAAAGTATGGTTGTAACCCAAATCAGAAGCCTTCAAGAATATATATGGAGGATGGCAGTGATCTTCCTGTCAAGGTTTTAAATGGCAAGCCAGGATACATCAACTTCCTTGATGCATTCAACGGATGGCAGCTCGTAAAGGAACTCAAGGCTGCAACAGGACTTCCAGCAGCGACATCATTCAAGCATGTTTCACCAGCAGGCGCTGCAGTTGGACTTCCACTTAACGATACACTTGCAAAGATCTACTGGGTAGATGATCTCGGAGAGCTCTCTCCACTTGCATGTGCATATGCAAGGGCAAGAGGTGCTGACAGAATGTCATCATTCGGTGATTTCATTGCACTCTCAGATGTATGTGACGCAGACACAGCACGTCTTATCAAGAGAGAGGTATCAGACGGAGTTATCGCTCCTGGATACACAGATGAGGCTATGGAGCTTCTCCTTGCAAAGAAGAAGGGCAATTACAACATCATCCAGATAGATGAGAACTATGTTCCTGCGGAGATCGAGAGAAAGCAGGTATATGGAGTGACATTTGAGCAGGGAAGAAATGAGCTCAAGATCGACAAGGATCTCCTGTCAAACTTTGTTACAGCAAACAAGGAGCTTCCAGAGCAGGCTGAGATCGATATGAAGATCGCACTCATCACACTCAAGTATACACAGTCCAACTCTGTATGCTATGTAAAGGGTGGACAGGCTATAGGTATCGGAGCAGGACAGCAGTCAAGAATCCACTGTACAAGACTTGCCGGACAGAAGGCAGACAACTGGTTCCTCCGTCAGTCACCACAGGTTATGGGACTTCAGTTCGTGGACGGACTTGGAAGAGCAGACAGAGATAATGCCATCGACGTATACATGGGAGATGAGTACGATGATGTCCTTAAGGAAGGCGAGTGGCAGAAGAGATTCAAGGTTAAACCAGAGGTGTTCACAGCAGAACAGAAGAAGGCATGGCTGGCACAGAACACAGATGTTGTCCTTGGATCAGACGCATTCTTCCCATTCTCAGACAATATTGAGAGAGCTCACAAGAGTGGTGTCAAGTACATTGCACAGCCGGGCGGATCAGTTCGTGACGATCTTGTTATTGAGTGTGCTGACAAGTACGATATGGTTATGGTATTTACGGGAATCAGATTGTTCCATCACTAATCTGCCAGAGCGCAGCGGCGGTGTCAGACTTTTGATTTACAAATAAGTCTAAGAGCGGTTTTGCTGATGAAAATCAGTAAAGCCGCTTTTTTACTTTATATTATGCAGATGTTGTGATAATATAAAATGATATGAGATGCGGGCATTTTGCCCGAATTTGATGAATACTGTGATTTAAAGGAGATTAAATGTATGTCTAGACGTAAACGCAGCATATTTAAAGAGAGAAAAAAGATAAATTATAAATTGATATTTGCGGTTCTGCTTCTCATGTGTGCGGCAGTCCTTCTTATATCGTATGCGATATCGGCGATTGTATCCCAGAAGGATGAACTATACGATCAGGGGGTGGAGTACTATGATGCGGGGGCATATCAGGAGGCAATAGATTCGTTCAAGGCGGCTCTGGCAGAGAATCAGCTATTTTCCAAGAAAAAAGATCAGAATACAAAACTGTATCTCGCTGATTCATATCTGAAGAGTGGGCAGTATGCAGAGGCTGCGGATACATATAAGGAACTTGTGGATTCATCATACAGCGGATCAAATGTGAAGGATCTTCAGGAACTGGCATCGGCTATGGAAGATTTCTCCATGGGTAACTATGGCGGTGCACTTGATGTTCTGCTTAAACAGGCAGAAAAATATCCGGAACTGTATATGTATGTGGGAACCTGCTATGCTGTGACGGATGATTCTGAGAATATGTTTGCAAGTTATGAAAAGTATGTTCAGACATTTGGATTCAATTCTTATGTATACGCAATGTATGGCTCGTATTATATGAATAACGGAGACATGGAGTCTTCTATTGCATACATTATGAATGGTCTTGACTGCGACGATAAAGTGTACAGAAAAGAGCTTATCATGCTGGAGATTACATATTATGAGAAGCAGGAGGACTATGATAAGGCTTACGAATTGGCGTCACAGCTTGTATCAGAGTATCCTGACTATGAGGTCGGACAGAAGGAATACACATTCCTTAGCACAAGAGTATCAGAACAGTAATTCAGAGCAGCCTTTTCATGGTGGCAGCGGTTTATAATGGATTTGGGAGGAATAATATGGAGATTCAGCTATGGAAGGAGATTCTGTCTCCTTACGAGCAGGCAGTCGATGAACTTTTAGTTAAATTTAATCACATTATCATGCAGTATAAGAGCATGGGGAAATATTCACCTATAGAGAGTGTTACTGGGCGTGTTAAGACTGTTTCAAGTATAATTGATAAACTTCAGAAGAAACATATACCGATGGATCGAATCGTTGAGGAGATGGATGATATAGCCGGCATCAGGATCATGTGTCAGTTCAGGGAAGATATCGAGAAGGTTGTGGAGATTATCCGGGGCAGACAGGATATGCGTATCAGGGAGGAGAAAGATTACATTGCACATGCTAAGCCGAGCGGATATCAGAGCTATCATGTCATTCTTGATTACGATGTATATACAGTAAATGGCTGCACAACTATCCAGGCTGAGATACAGATTAGGACCATGGCCATGAACTTCTGGTCCACAATAGAACACTCACTGCAGTACAAGTACCGCAAAGGAATACCTGATGACATCAGAGCAAAACTTAAGAATGCTGCGGATGCCACGCTCGCACTTGACAGGGAGATGTCGTATGTGCGCGGTGAGATCATGGATGCACAGAATTCATTTAACATAAAGGCGAATATTGTATCAGAGATCATAGTGAATATCCAGAACCTGTACAAGGTGGGAAATCCAAGGGAGATCCAGAAGATACAGGATGAATTTTATGCTGTTTATCAGAGAGATGACATGGAACTGCTTGAAAATTTTGCAAAACAGCTTGACATTATTGCGGAAGGGTTTAAGGCCCAGAGCATCAAATAAGGAGTAGTATATGGCTTTACCAAAGGCATTCGACGACAGAATAAGAACACAGCTTGGCGATGAATATGAGGATTACATAAGATGTTTTGAAAGCAGTATGTATCATGGAATAAGGGTAAACACTTCCAAAATATCGGTGGAGGATTTTCTTAAGATATCACCATTTGAACTTGAACCGGTACCGTGGACAAAAAATGGCTTCTATTATGATCCGAAAAAGTGTACTCCTTCAAAGCATCCGTATTATTATGCAGGACTCTACTATATACAGGAACCAAGTGCCATGACACCTGCAAGCGTTCTTGATATAGAAGAGGGGGACATTGTACTTGATATATGTGCGGCTCCGGGCGGCAAATCCACGGAGCTTGCTGCAAAGCTTCACGGAACAGGAGTGCTTATTTCAAATGACATAAGCAATTCAAGGGCGAAAGCGCTCCTTAAAAACCTGGAGCTTTTCGGAATAGGCAATATGTGTGTTGTGAGTGAACCTCCAAACAACCTTTCCAGAGTGTTTGAAGGGACATTTGACAAGATACTTATAGATGCGCCGTGCTCGGGTGAGGGAATGTTTAGAAAATCCACCTCGATGATGACGGCCTGGGAAAACAATGGAACAGAGCTTTTTGCCGGACTTCAGAGGGGGATTCTGAATGAGGCGTGTAAGATGCTGAAACCGGGAGGAAAACTTCTGTATTCCACATGTACATTCTCGCCGGAAGAAGATGAGAGATCGGTTGAATATCTTCTCTCGATAGATGAAAGTATTCATCTCGTTGATTTCCCAAAGTATGAGAAGTTTGACGATGGCAATCCGGTCTGGGGAGAGACCGGGAACGAGGATCTGAAGAAATGTGCCAGACTCTGGCCTCACCATCTTAAAGGTGAGGGACACTTTATCGCATTGTTCCAGAAAGATGGTGGAGACGCAGGATACGGAAGATCGACTTATCCGTTCAGGCCATATAGATGCGATGAAGATTTTCTGGAATTTATGGGACATATATCTGACGATTCGGGTATAAAGACAGACCGGATAGAGGAAAATAAAGGAAGACTGTACTATATAAGTGAGGATATGCCGGATGTAAAGGGACTCAGGCTTCTAAGACATGGCTTGTTCCTCGGAGAGGTCAAGAAGAACAGGTTTGAGCCGAGCCAGTCGCTTGCAATGTTTCTCAGATCAGATCAGTTTGACAATGTAGTGGATTTTCCATCGGAAGACATACGTATTATCAAATATCTTAAGGGGGAGACCATAGAGATAGATGAGACAAAGGATACAGCAAATGGATATGTGCTGGTGTGTGTTGACGGATATCCGCTAGGATGGGCAAAGAATAACAGAGGAGTACTTAAGAACAAATATTTATCGGGATGGAGGATGATGTCATGAAGAAAATAGCAGTTATAACAGGTGCGTCATCAGGTATAGGCAGGGAGTTTGCCCTGCAGATCGCACAGAAGTATAAAACAGTTGAGGAGATATGGCTTATCGCCAGAAGAAAGGACAGGCTCAACGAGGTTAAGGCTGAGATAAAAGCTGTCAGCAGCAAACTTGTGAGGATACTTGCACTTGACCTCACGGATGAGACTGATATAAAGTTTTACAGGAATCTTTTGGAGAGACAGGATCCATCTATCAGAGTTCTTGTAAATGCAGCTGGCTACGGTATTGCCGGACATTTTGAGAATATGACAGTTGATGATGTTGATGGAATGATAGATCTTAATTGTAAGGCTCTGGCGGCTATCACACATATTTCACTTCCGTATATGTCAGGTCCGTCGAATATCATAAATCTGGCATCGTCTGCGGCATTTCTTCCGCAGCCATCATTTGCCATATATGCGGCTTCAAAGTCCATGGTACTTAGTTTTTCGAGAGCACTTGGAAGGGAGCTTGAGGGGAGAGGCATCACGGTGACAGCTGTATGTCCCGGACCGGTTAAGACTGAGTTTTTTGACGTCGCACAGAAGTACACAAAATCAAAACCATATAAGATGGTGCTCAGGGCTGATCCTGTGAAGGTGGTTAAGCTTGCACTGTTTGATGCGTACTATATGAGCAGTGTATCAGTGTATTCGCCGCTTATGAAGGCATTCAGGATAGTGTGCAAATATCTGCCACACAGCCTGTTGATAAAATTCATGAAATAAACTTTGCCTGGATGACAGACCATGGCAGTTCCACTACAGATTTGGAGGATGATATGGATAAAGGACAACACGGATACATGAACAGACATAAGAGAAATGTTCTTATAAGTATCATTGTTTTAGGACTGTTCGTGATTGCAGGAGTATTTTTTACTGTGGCGATGTTTGATACGAGAAAAACGGTATTTATTATAATTCCAATACTCGTTGCACTTCCTCTGGCGAAACAGCTTGTGGCATATATCATGTGTGCCGGATTTAAGGAGCTTACCGATGATGAATACTCAAAGCTTAAGAAAATAGACTATTTTGACGATCCGTCGCTGGTCTATGATGTTTCGATCAGCAGGTATGAGGGGATCGTGTATTTCCCTGTTGCTGTTGTCAGGGACGGCAGAATGCTGTTTTATTACAATGGCAGATTCGGCAAGAAGATAGCAGACGAGAGTGCGCTTAAGAAGATCATATCAGAGACGTTTGCCGATCAGAAAAAGTCTTATGTGATAATGGTCACTACAGATATTGATACATTTGTGGCAAAGGCGGGACGTATAAAAAGTCCTTCTGAGGATTTTATCGCTTCAGATGAAAAAATGAGAAATCGATTATTTGAGCTGGGAATATAGAGATGAGAGAGATAGTTATATCAAAAAACGAGGCTGGACAGAGACTTAACAAGCTGCTAATGAAGTATCTTGACAAGGCCCCATCCAGTTTTGTGTACAGGATGATAAGAAAGAAAAACATCAAACTTAATAATGCAAAGGCTGTCGGCAATGAGATCGTCTATGTTGGTGATGTGATACAATTGTTTCTGTCTGATGAGACAATCAATTCATTTAGAAATGAAGATGGGCAGATAAGTGGTAATTTGAAAGAGAATAAATTCAACCCCGAGATAGTGTATCATGATGACAACATACTTATAGTAAATAAGCCTGTGGGGGTTCTTTCACAGAAGGCCTCAAAGGATGATTATTCTGTGAATGAGAGTGTTATTGATTATCTTCTAGAAAACGGTTATACCACGCAGGAACAGCTTCGCACATTTAAGCCTTCTATATGCAACAGGCTTGACAGGAATACTTCAGGACTCGTTTTGTGCGGAGTATCACTCATGGGAAGTCAGGAACTTTCCCGTGTCATAAGAGAACGCACCATAGAGAAATTCTATTATACAATCGTAAAGGGCAATATGAATGATATGCAGGATGTGACCGCATATCTGTACAAAGACGAGAAGACCAATAAAGTTACCATCGCAGACAGCGTCCAGGAAATCCGAAAGGCTGCGGGAAATGGCAGCTATGACAGGATCCATACCATATTTTATCCACTTAGAACTAATGGGCATTATACGGAGCTTGAGATAAGGCTTATAACCGGAAAGACTCATCAGATCAGAGCACAGCTTCAGCATATGGGCTATCCGATTGTTGGAGATCAGAAGTATGGAGACCGTGATACGAATATTATCTTCAGACAGAATTATAGGCTCAGAAATCAGCTTCTCCACTGTGGACAGGTGGAATTCATGGATGTGAAGGGCGGTCTTTCGTATCTTAAGGGCAGATCGTTTTCGGCATTCAAACCTGAGATGTACAAGAACATAGAAAAGGATTTATTTGAATAGATGGCAACCTGGAATTCGAGAGGCCTCAGGGGCTCAACTCTTGAAGATATGATCAATCACACAAATGAATATTACAGACAGAAAAGCCTGGCACTTGTCCAGAAGATTCCTACGCCGATCACTCCTATAAAGATAGACAAAGCAAGCAGCCAGATCACGCTTGCCTATTTTGAGAAGGATTCTACGGTGGATTATATAGGTGCCGTGCAGGGGGTTCCGGTGTGCTTTGACGCAAAGGAGTGTTCTACGGATACATTCTCCATGCGCAACATACATGAACATCAGATACGGTTCATGGAAGATTATGAAAAGCAGGGGGGCGTGAGTTTTCTTGTGATCATGTTTACAGGGCGGAATAAGCTATACTATATGCGTTTTTCCGAGCTTAAGAAGTACATTGAACGTGTGTCTTCGGGTCATGCAAACAATTTCAAATTTGATGAGCTCGATCCGGAATATTTGATAAATTCAAAGGGCGGTGCCCTTGTGCATTATCTTGAACCTTTGAAAAAAGATCTGGAAAGCAGAGATATGTGATACTTGGATAAAGAGATATGTGATACTATGGTTGACAAAAGTAAATTGGTTTAATATAATTACCACGTTGTCATGCTACTTAGGTAACGAGGTAGCGCTTCAACGCACTAAAGTAGAAATATAGACGAGGAGACAATATTATGCAGGACAAACTGTTGCAGACACCGGATGGAGTCAGGGATACCTATGATGTAGAATGTAAAAAGAAGAGAAAGGTGCTTCACGAGATCCATAATGTTCTGGAGTTATACAGCTATCATGATATAGAGACGCCTACATTTGAATTTTTTGATATATTTAACAGGGATAAGGGATCTGCACCATCTAATGAGATGTACAAATTCTTCGACAGAGATAACAATACTCTTGTTTTAAGACCGGATATCACACCTTCGATCGCAAGATGCGTTGCGAAATATTATGCAGATGAGGATCTTCCTGTAAGGCTCTGTTATACTGGAAACACATACACCAATACTTTAAAGCTTCAGGGTAAACTGAAGGAAGTTACACAGATCGGAGCAGAGCTTGTAAATGATGATTCTTCTGCTGCTGACGCTGAGATCATTGCAACTGTAATTGACTGTTTTAAAAAGATTGGAATAAAGGATTTCCAGATTGAGATAGGTCAGATAGATTATTTCAAGGGACTTGTGGCTGAGTCCGGCATAAGCGAGGACGAGGAGGAGATGATAAAGGAATATATCCATATCAAGAACTTTTTCGGACTTGAGGAATATGTGGCAGACCTTGACATAAGCGATGAATTAAAGAAAGCATTCGCATCATTTAACACACTTTTTGGTGGTATCTCTATGCTTGATGAAGCTGAGGAATATGTGTCAAACGAGATATCTCTTGAGGCTATAAGACGACTTCGTCGAGTATATCGTGCGCTTGAGTCATATGGCTGTACAGATCATGTAAGTTTTGATCTTGGTGTTCTTGATGGATACAATTATTATACAGGAATCATATTCAGAGGCTACACATACGGAACCGGTGATGCTGTTGTCAAAGGCGGAAGATACAATAATCTGCTTAAGCAGTTCGGAAAAGATGCTCCATCAATCGGATTTGCATTTATCATTGAGGAGCTTATGATGGCACTTGACAGGCAGAGTATAGAGGTCGAGGTTGACTATTCAAATACTATAGTTCTTTATGACACAGAGAACCAGGACAGAGCTATAAAGGCTGGAATGACATTCCGCGCCCAGGGAAGAAAGATAGAGCTTATAAGAAAGTCACATAGAAAGACTGTCGAGGATTATCTTGAGTATGCAAAGAGAGAGCATTTCTCAGGCCTCATGTATTTTGACGCTTCGGGCAGGGCAGTGGCTTACGATCTGCTTGCCGGAACGGAGACAGAGCTCTGATATCATAGATTTGAGATGATAAAAATACTTTTGATTGGAATGACACAGAGTAGTATAGCAATGAACATAGATAGACATTGACTTGAGATATAATAAATTTGAAAGGTTTATAAGACTATGAGATATTTGACATTTGCACTTGCTAAAGGCCGTCTGGCAAAAAAGACACTTGCGCTGCTTGAGCAGATAGGTATAACATGTGACGAGATGAAGGATCCAGACACAAGAAAACTTATATTTGTTAATGAGGAACTAAAGATGAAATTCTTTCTGTCAAAGGCCACGGATGTTCCTACATATGTGGAGTATGGAGCTGCAGATATAGGTGTTGTTGGAAAAGATACGATACTTGAGGAGGGCAGAAATCTGTACGAGGTAATGGATCTTGGCTTTGGTAAATGCCGTATGTGTGTATGTGGTCCTGCATCGGCCAGGGATCTGCTGAAAAAGAATGAGATAATAAGAGTTGCAAGTAAGTACCCTGTTATTGCGAAGGATTATTTTAACAACCGCAAGCACCAGACTGTTGAGATCATAAAGCTGAACGGATCTGTGGAGCTGGCACCGATCGTTGGACTGTCAGAGGTTATAGTTGATATAGTTGAAACCGGAAGTACACTCAGGGAGAATGGACTTGAAGTTCTTGAAGAAGTATGTCCGCTTTCAGCCAGAATGGTTGTCAACCAGGTCAGCCTGAAGATGGAGAATGAGAGAATCCACAAACTCCTTGCAGACCTCAACAGACTGATAAAGGAAGTTGCACAGCAGTAGATACTGTTCACAGAAATTGCATGGCATATTATGTGAAATTTATTATACGGAGGATTTACAGACATGAGAATAGTAAAGCTTAATTCAGAGACAAAGAAAGATCTTTTGAGCAATCTTTTGAAGAGAAGTCCTAATAATTTTGGAGATTTTGCTGAGACAGTCCAGGGCATAGTAGACGATGTCAGGGATAACGGCGACGCTGCACTTTTTTCATACACGAAGAAGTTTGACAAGGCAGATATAACGGCTGAGAACGTCCGCGTCACAAAGGAAGAGATAGAGTACGCTTACACCCAGGTGAGCGATGAGCTTCTCGACGTTATCAGAAAAGCAAAGAAGAATATATGGGAATACCACGAGAAGCAGAAGCAGTATAGCTGGTTTGACTCCAAACCAAATGGAACACTTCTCGGTCAAAAGGTTACAGCCCTTGCGTCTGTAGGTGTGTATGTTCCTGGCGGTAAAGCTGTGTATCCTTCGTCGGTTTTAATGAATGTCATGCCGGCAAAGGTTGCTGGTGTTGAAAAGATAGTTATGACTACTCCTTGCAACGCACAGGGTGAGGTATATGCTACAACTCTTGTCGCTGCCAATGAGGCTGGGGTCGATGAAATCTATAAAGCAGGCGGTGCTCAGGCGATAGCGGCGCTCGCATATGGTACTGAGTCTATTCCAAAGGTCGATAAGATAGTTGGACCTGGCAATATATTTGTGGCACTTGCAAAACGTGCCGTATACGGACATGTAAGCATTGATTCTATAGCAGGCCCTTCAGAGGTTATGGTTCTTGCAGATGAGACCGCAAATGCAAGATATGTTGCAGCCGATCTTCTTTCCCAGGCAGAACACGATGAGATGGCTTCGGCTATTCTTGTAACAACTTCAAGTGAACTGGCAGAGAAGGTATCAGTGCAGGTTGACAAGTTCATTGACGAACTTTCAAGAAAAGAGATCATGAGAAAGTCGATAGACAATTATGGATATATTCTTCTCGCAGACAATATGGCTGATGCCATTGATGCAGTAAATGATATTGCTTCTGAGCATCTTGAGATAGTAACAGCAAATCCATTTGACGTGATGACAAGAGTTAAGAATGCAGGAGCTATATTTATCGGTGAGTATTCATCAGAACCGCTCGGAGATTATTTTGCCGGTCCTAACCATGTTCTTCCGACAAATGGAACAGCAAAGTTCTTCTCACCACTTTCAGTTGACGATTTCATCAAGAAATCAAGCATAATATATTACTCAAGAGAGGCACTTGAGGCAGTACACACTGACATAGAGACATTTGCAAAAGCAGAGCAGCTCACTGCCCATGCAAATTCTATTGCTGTAAGATTTGAAAAATAACTGGATTTGATATAGAATAGATAAATATGGGAAGGAGAACAAAGAGACGTGGCAGAAAAGACAGCGAGGATCGCAAAGATAACAAGAACAACAAATGAGACTGATATCACCCTTGAGCTTAATTTAGATGGTAGGGGTCAGTCCAAGATAGATACAGGAATAGGATTTTTTGATCATATGCTCACAAGTTTCGCAAAGCATGGATTCTTTGATCTGAATGTAACCGTGAAGGGAGACCTGTATGTCGACAGTCATCATACTATAGAGGATGTCGGTATCGTTCTTGGAAAAGCTATAAAGGAGGCTGTCGGTGACAAGAAGGCCATCAAAAGATTTGGCAATTTCTTCCTGCCAATGGATGAGACACTTGTCATGTGTGCAATTGATCTGTCTGGTCGTCCTTATCTGGTGTATGACCTGACTCTTCAGACGGAGAGGGTTGGATATTTCGATACACAGATGGTTAAGGAATTTTTCTACGCGGTATCTTATGCGGCTGAGATGAACCTCAACCTTAAGCAGTTCTCCGGAGAGAATGACCACCATATAATAGAGGCTGCGTTCAAGGCATTTGCAAAGGCCCTGGATGAAGCAACAACCTATGACAGAAGATTAAACGGAAAAGTGCTTTCGACTAAGGGCACACTGTAGGGAGGTGCTGGTTCACTATGGATAATGAGATGATTTACAAAAAGATTATTCCTTGTCTTGATCTTTCCAATGCCGTAGAGATGGCAAAGTATTATAACGATACCGGAGCTGATGAAATTGCATATTTTGACAGCAGAGCGACAAAAGAGGGAAGAAATCCGAATGTCGCAGTTATCAGACAGATATGTGATAGCGTTGATATTCCGCTTATAGCGTGCGGAGGTGTGAGAAATCTTGATGATATCAAGAAGCTTCTATATGCCGGAGCGTCTAAAGTGTGTATGAAATCGGCTGCATTGGCTACACCTGAACTTGTCAGTGAGGCTGCTGACAGATTTGGCTCAGAAAGGATCATATGCACCATAGACTTAAGTGAGTGTGATGATCCTGTCGGTTATGCGCGGAAGTTAAAGGAGCTTGGAGCCGGAGAACTTCTTCTGCTTCACAACAATATGGTTCCTGAATATATGGATATAGTCAGGTCGATTCGTGAAAACGTGGCACTTCCGGTTATAGTTTCAACATACTCGACAAATGGAGAGGCGGTTGCTGAGATGCTAAAGGAGACGAATGCTGAGTCAATATCTCTGTACAATCTCCAGAAGATGGATATAATGGAGATCAAGCAGGATTGCAAAGCGGATAATGTGGATGTCAATCTCTTTGAATCATCCATGTCATTTGATGAGTTTAAACTTAACTCGGACGGTCTCATACCGTGTGTTACACAACATTACAAGACCGGAGAGGTGCTGATGGTCGCTTATATGAACAAAGAGTCATATGAGAAGACTATCAGAACAGGAAGAATGACTTATTGGAGCCGAAGTCGAAATGAGCTTTGGACAAAGGGCGATACGTCAGGACATTATCAGTTCGTGAAATCGCTTACCATAGATTGTGATAAGGATACGATTCTTGCTAAGGTTTCCCAGATTGGAGCAGCTTGTCATACGGGAAGCCGTACATGCTTCTTTACAGATCTTGTGAAGAAGGATTACAATGATACAAATCCTCTCAAAGTATTTGAGGAGGTGTATAATACCATAAGAGACAGGAAGGATAAGCCGGTTGACGGAGTTTATACAAACTATCTCTTTGACAAGGGTATTGATAAGATACTGAAGAAGGTTGGAGAGGGTGCAACCGAGATAATCATTGCAGCCAAGAATCCTGATTCAGAGGATATAAAATATGAAATATCTGACTTCCTTTACCATCTGATGGTTCTGATGGTAGAGAAAGGTATCAGCTGGAAAGATATAACAGAAGAACTGGCTGACAGAAGATAGAGTGGAGGATAACAGACAATGCAAAATTATGGCGTGAATGAACTGAGAAAGATGTTTCTGGAATTCATGGAGAGCAAGGGTCATCTGAGACTTAAGAGCTTTTCACTTATTCCACACAATGACAACAGCCTGCTGCTGATCAATTCAGGTATGGCACCACTTAAGCCTTACTTTACAGGTCAGGAGGTACCACCTAGGAGACGTGTCACGACATGTCAGAAGTGTATCAGAACAGGAGATATAGAGAATGTAGGAAAGACAGCCCGTCACGGTACATTCTTTGAGATGTTGGGAAATTTCTCGTTCGGTGATTATTTTAAGCATGAGGCTATATCATGGACATGGGAGTTCCTTACAGAGGTCGTAGGACTTGACAAGAACAGGCTTTATCCTTCAGTTTATCAGGATGATGATGAGGCGTTTGATATATGGAATAAAGAGATTGGCGTAGATGCCGATCGTATATTCAGATTCGGCAAGGAGGACAATTTCTGGGAGCATGGTGCAGGTCCTTGCGGCCCATGTTCAGAGGTTTATTACGACAGAGGCGAGAAGTACGGATGCGGTAAGCCTGGCTGTACGGTAGGCTGTGACTGTGACAGATACATGGAGGTTTGGAACAATGTATTTACACAGTTCAACAATGACGGCCACAACAACTACACTGAGCTTGAGCAGAAGAACATAGATACAGGTATGGGACTTGAGAGACTTGCTGTCGTAGTCCAGGATGTTGATTCTATTTTTGATGTTGATACGATCAAGGCTCTTCGTGACAGAGTATGCGAGATGGCCGGTGTAGAATACGAGGCAGACCATGAGAAGGATGTATCGATCAGACTTATAACTGATCATATCCGTTCAGTTACATTTATGACATCTGATGGTATCGTTCCATCAAATGAGGGTCGTGGTTATGTTCTCAGAAGACTTCTGAGACGTGCTGCAAGACACGGAAGACTTCTCGGAATAAAGGGCAAGTTCCTCTCAGAACTTGCAAAGACAGTTATCGAGGTGTCGGAGGATGCTTATCCGGAGCTTGGTGAGAAGAAGGAGTACATCTTTAATAAGATAGACAAAGAGGAGGAGAGCTTTAACAAGACTATTGATACAGGTCTTGCTATCCTCAAAGATTATATAGAAGAGACAAAGGCTGCAGGTGAGAAAGTTCTCTCAGGAGACAAGGCTTTCAAGCTGTATGATACTTATGGATTCCCTCTTGACCTCACAAAGGAGATTCTCGAAGAGGAAGAACTAGATGTTGACGAGGACAGATTCACTGAGTGCATGAATATTCAGAAGGAGACTGCAAGAAGGGCTAGAAAGACCACGACATATATGGGTGCAGATGCAACAGTATATGAGCAGCTTCCGGTTGACATGACATCAGAATTCGTTGGTTATGATAAGCTGACATATAAGTCAGAGATATCTGCTATCACAACTGAGATCGGTGAGGGAAAAGATAAGAAGTCTGTTCTTGCTGACACAGTATCAGAGGGTGCACAGGCAACTATTATAGTTCCGGAGACACCTTTCTACGCAACAATGGGTGGACAGGTAGGCGATAAGGGTATCATCAAGACCGAAAATGGAACATTTGTTGTTGAGGATACTGTCAAGGTTGTAGGCGGAAAGATAGCACATATCGGTTATGTTGAGTCAGGTGAGCTGAATGTCGGTGATATGGCAGAGCTCACAGTTGATGCAGAGAACAGAGCACTCATATGCAACAACCATTCAGCAACACATCTTCTCCAGAAGGCACTCAAGATGGTACTTGGAGATCATGTGGAGCAGGCAGGATCACTTGTAGATCCTGGAAGACTCAGATTTGACTTCTCGCATGACCAGGCCATGTCAAAGGAAGAGATCAAGAAGGTTGAAGATATTGTAAATGAGCAGATTCAGCTTGACACTCCAGTCTGTACAGACATCATGACGGTTGATGAGGCAAAGAAGACAGGAGCTATGGCACTCTTTGGAGAGAAATATGGCGAGAAGGTACGTGTCGTATCAATTGGAGATTTCTCAAAGGAGTTCTGTGGTGGTACACATGTAGCTAACACAGGAGCTATAGGAATGTTTAAGATTGTCTCAGAGACTGGCGTTGCAGCCGGTACGAGACGTATAGAGGCGCTCACATCTGTTGGAGCTCTTGATTATTACAGAAGTATGGAATCTGAGCTTGTGGAGGCAGCTAAGGCAGCCAAGACAGATATCCACGGCGTGGCATCAAGAATCGAACAGCTTCTTGCTGAGGTTAAGGAACTTACAAACGAGAATAAGAAACTCAAGGATAAGATGGCTAAGGAAGCTGCCGGAGATGTTCTTTCAAATGCAATTGACAAGGATGGAATCAAGATACTTACAGCAGCTATTCCTGATACTGATATGAACTCACTCAGAAATCTTGGTGATGACTTCAAGAGCAAGCTCGGTGACAGCGTTGTGGTTCTTGCGTCAGCAAAGGATGGCAAGGTAAATCTCATAGCAATGGCAACCGACGGAGCTGTTGCAAAGGGAGCACATGCGGGCAATATCATCAAGACTGTGGCTGGCCTTGTTGGTGGCGGCGGTGGTGGCCGTCCTAATATGGCTCAGGCAGGTGGAAAGAACCCAGATGGCATAGATGCAGCTCTTTCATTGGCTGTTACAGAGGCTCAGAATCAGATAAACTAAGGTTTCGTGACAGATATTTTATAAAAATGTCATTTTCCTGTTGACGATTAGGGATTTTATGTATATAATACATTTTGTGCTTAAAAATACCCAATCAGTTGTTATTTGGTAGCATAATTTTACAACTGGAGGGAGGTCAGGTGAGAGAATGTCAAGTGTAATAGTTAAAGAGAACGAAAACTTAGATAGCGCTCTTCGCAGATTTAAGAGAAATTGTGCGAAGGCTGGTATTCAGCAGGAGATTCGTAAGAGAGAGCATTACGAAAAGCCTAGTGTAAAGCGTAAGAAGAAGTCAGAGGCAGCTAGAAAGCGTAAGTACAAATAAATTATTGTATTTATATATTTTGATTTGATTTCAAGGAGTACCGATTTATTCGGTACTCTTTTTTTGTCCACATACATATAATATCCAAAAAAGAAATTGAGAGCTTATGAAGGACAAATTCAAAAAGGTTGTATCAACAGACCCTATAGTGTGGTGTCCTGATGCTGCCAGGTCAGTATCAAAATTAACAGTTTATAATAATGACGAATTGATAATTGAAAACTTTAAACATGTGATTTTTTCTGATGCGGAGAGAATTTCAGTGAAGACCAGGCGTGGAATACTTAATATATATGGGATGCAGTTGAAGATAGATTACTATACAAGCTGTGAGATAAAGATATTTGGCTGTATAAGCAGTGTAGATTGGCTTATGGTATGAATATTCACAGAGAGCTTATGGGAGTATGTTATGTGGACTGTGACGCGAAAACTGCCCTTCGTCTGATGAATATATGCAGTTACAGAGGGATTGTAACCTGGAGAAACAGGAAAAAAAAGGCAGATGGATTTTACATATATTCAAGTGACAGGAATGAGGTGGAGCTTGCAGCTGAAAAGTATTCGCTTGAGGTCAAAGCAAATGAGATGAATAGTCTGCGCCGTATTTTCACATTATATAAAAAAAGGCTTTCATTTCTGGCAGGACTTATTATTTGTGGGTTACTTATCTATATTGAGTCACTTTATGTCTGGAGAATTGATGTGGATGGCTGCAATGACCTGACTCCGGAAGAAGTTATCTCTGTTATGGAAAACGAGTATCCGTGTTATGGCAAAAAGAAAAAAGATATTGATCTTGAAACGCTGAAGAATGTGATTGCGGATAATTTTGAAGGTGTGTGTTGGGTATCCTGCAGTATAAGCGGCACCCATCTGACAGTAAATCTCAGGGAATCAGAGGATGTTTTTAACAGAGGTAAACCCACAGATCCGTGTAATGTTGTAGCTGCAATGGATTGTACTATTTATTCCATAGTCACATCAGCCGGGACACCTGTTGTGATGGCGGGAGACGATGTGAAAAAGGGAGATATATTGATATCTGGAGCTGTAAATATATTAAACGATGACAGTGAGGTTGTTGAAACAAAAATGGTGCCTGCTGATGGAGAGGTTTTTGGAGTGTGTGATATTCCTTATTCTGACAGCGTAGATTCAAATCAGTGTATAAAAGTTCCTAAGAACAGAGAAATAAGCGGTATTAAGATAAGGCTTGGAACGAAGATTATATCTCCGTATATGAAAAAAACAAAAAACACAGATTCAGATCTGGAACAGGAGGAATACTGTCTACATTTCGGGAATTTCTATCTTCCTGTGTCTGTGACTGTTGAGCATTATCAATACTACGATCTGAAAAATGAGCAGCTTGATGAAAGTGCAGTAAAACAGCGCCTTCAGGAGCATATTCAGACTTATATTGGCAAAATGCAAGAAAAAGGGGTGCAAATCGTTCGAAAAAATGTTATTATTACTAATGGGAATGCGGGAATGAAAGCTGATGGTGAAATAACAGTTATACTTCCTGTCGGCATTCCGGATTAGTATATGAGATGGGAGATATGCTTTTGAGCGATTATTCAGAATCCATTACGGTAGCATCAAATTACATACAGACAGTGTTTGGTCAGTTTGATGTGAATATTAAAAAAATTGAAAAAGCATTCAGCGTGACTATGATATTAAGAGATGACAAACTCAAAGTCAGCGGTGCAGAAAAAGAAGTTAAACGAGCTGTTCAGGTTATTGATCAACTGTTCCAGATGGCTGACAGAGGTGCGTCTATAGATGAACAGAAGGTTGACTATGTTATATCTATGGTAAATGAGCACCCTCAGGAGGCCAGAGAGAATCTGGCTGATATAGACAGGGATATCATATGTCATACCACGAATGGCAAACCCATAAAACCTAAGACTGTTGGTCAGAGATCCTATGTCAACGCAATAGATAAGTCAATGATAGTATTTGGCGTTGGACCTGCTGGAACAGGTAAGACTTATCTTGCTATGGCAAAGGCTATAACAGCATTTAAAAATAACGAAGTGAGCAGGATCATACTCACAAGACCTGCCATAGAGGCTGGAGAGAAGCTTGGTTTCCTTCCGGGAGATCTTCAGAGCAAGGTAGATCCGTATCTTAGGCCGCTGTATGATGCGTTATATGAAATAATGGGCGCCGACTCATTTATGAAGAATATGGAGAAGGGACTTATAGAAGTTGCTCCGCTTGCATATATGAGAGGTCGTACTCTTGACAATGCATATATTGTACTTGATGAGGCACAGAACACCACACCTGCACAGATGAAGATGTTTCTGACACGTATTGGTTTTGGGTCAAAAGCAATTGTTACAGGAGATCTTTCGCAGAAGGATCTGCCTCATGATGCACAATCGGGACTTGATGTTGCCCTCAAGGTACTTAAGGACATAGATGATATCAGCATATGTCATCTCACAAGTCTTGATGTTGTGAGACATCCGCTTGTGCAGAAGATAGTCAATGCTTATGAGAAGTATGAGGATAAGATGAGCAGACAGAACAAGGGGCGTAAGTCTCAGGCATCCGTTGCTCAGAAGAACAGAGGAAGATGATATGTCAGTTAATATAGAAAACGAGTATGGCGACATTGATATAAAGAATTATGAGGATGTGATCAGAAGTATCATAGATGCATCCCTTGAATTTGTGAAATGTCCATATCCGTGTGAGGTGAATGTTCTCCTTACGGATAATGATACCATACATGAAATCAATAACCAGCAGAGGAATATAGACAGGGCTACAGATGTACTGTCATTTCCACTGATTGATTATACAATTCCTGGAAACTTTGATGGTCTCGAGGATAGCCGGTGTGACTACTTTGATCTTACTACAGAAGAACTGCTATTGGGAGATATCGTTATATCTATTGACAAGGTGTATGAGCAGGCTGCTGAGTACAATCATTCAAAGACAAGAGAACTGGCTTTTCTTGTAGCCCACAGTATGCTCCATTTGTCAGGATATGACCATATGGAAGAAGATGAGCGTAAGGTCATGGAAGATATGCAGGAAAAAATACTTACAATGAAAGGATACACAAGAGACTATGAAGAAATTTAAAAAGGGATTGGTTCTCGCTGCAGCTATGGTGATGGGATTATCACTTTTTGGTTGTGGTGCGAAGGAGGAAAAAACAGAGAGCATTACTACAGAGGCGAATGCTGAGGTAGATGTATCACAGACAGACATGATGAAGTCAGCCACAACTATAGATGAGACATTCCATGAGGGAATATACAACGATCTCACAGGAGAGTGGGATACAAAGAGAAAAGAGGAGTACGGCAGACCGATTGCGATCATGATAAACAACATAGAGAACGCCATTCCTCAGTCAGGTATCGGTCAGGCAGACATCTTATATGAGTTTAAGGTTGAAGGCGGCATTACAAGAATGCTTGCAATCTACAGTGACTACTCAAATCTTGAGAAGGTTGGATCCATCAGAAGCTGCAGACCTTACTATGTGACAACTGCAATGGAGTTTGATGCGATATACATGCATTATGGACAGTCTCCACAGGGCCAGGAAGAGCTTGATAAGACTGGTATAGATCATATCAGTGGACTCGGCGGAGAGGGATCAGTTTCATTTTACAGATCATCAGACAGAGAGGCTCCACATAATGTATATACAAATGGAGATATGATCCAGGCAGGTATCGATTACTTAAAGTGCACAACAGAGCACTACAAGGGATACAAGAGCAAATTTGAGTTTAACGAGGAGGATACAGCTCCTAAGGGTGAGGCAGTAAAGAAACTTACACTGAATATATCAAACTATACACAGCCTTGGTTTGAATATGATTCAAAGAAGAAAGTATACAACAGATTCCAGTATGGCGATAAGCAGATTGATGATCTGACAGGCGAGCAGCTTGCATTCAAGAACATCATTATCCAGTTTGCTCACTACACGAGCATAGACGATCATGACAGACAGCTCATAGATCTCGTTGGATCAGGTGATGGATATTATGTATCAGATGGTCAGCTCATTCCAATCACATGGACAAAGTCAGAAGACAGCTCCATTACCAAGTATACAACTGAGGACGGCAAGGAGTTAAAGCTCAATCCAGGAAAGACATATGTCACTGTGTTTGAGAGCGACAACAAGGCCGGAGTAGTCTGGGAGTAAGATAAATGCACTGAAAAAGAGGGCACACCTGAAAGGGTGTGTCTTTTTGCGTGTATAAATGAAATTCAATTCTCTTTTTTACAGTTAATGGAATTGTGCTCTTTTTTGTTTTTTTGGACGTAAAGTGATAAAATTGCGCACTTTTATAGAGAGCATGGAGATGGCGATTAGGTATTATTTATTAGATTATTAGATTATTTATTAGATTGTCTATTAGTTTGTTTATCAGATTGTTTTACGAAATACGGAACTTTATCATTAATATGCAAGTTGTGAATTTTATTTCCTTCTGTTACTAATTGTATTATTGATAGCATACAATGAATTAAGTATATTTAATGGGTAGTTTATATGTAAAGCAGGTTTTTATATAAAGTGGAAAGCCTGTTAGAAAAACTGAACAAAGTATTCAGAGAGAAAAATTGACCAACGGACTCATAGAAAAATTGGCCGATGAATCCAGATGGAAATTGGCCGATGAATTCAGATGGAAATTGGCCGATGAATTCAGAGAGAAATCAGCCGATGAATCCAGATGAAAAGTGGCTGATGAATTCAGAGAGAAATCGGCTGATAAATCGGCTGATAAATCCTGATCAAAATATTTAGAATGATAATTTTATTATTAAATTCTGAAAAATCTGGATAAAAGATTCAGTGCAAAAGATAAGGGGGATATTGCAAATTATGAGAACAAAAAAAGCAGACAAAATGCTAAGAATCATGGCAGTTATCGTAGCGCTTGTGATGGCAGTGGCGCTGCTTCCGGCTTCAAAGATCGAAACCAGTGCAGCAAGTGTCAATACAAAACTGTACAAGACTATCAGCTGCCAGCTCACAGGAAGAGAGACGAAGATTGTGACATTCGGCTCTGACA
>CAKQQK010000032.1:0-28537 GCA_934270935.1 uncultured Coprococcus sp.
GGAAATAATATGGATAGGAGGATGTAATAATGTTTGAGAATGAAAAAGTAAACCATGTGAAGTTTGGCGAAGGCAGTGTGATGGAATGTGATGGAAGTCATATAAAAATTGTGTTTTCCTGCAATAATGTTGAAAAGACATTTGCCTATCCTGGGGCATTTGACAAGTTTGTGTGCTTTCAGAGCAAAGAGGCGCAGCAGGTGGCAGAGGAAGAACTTACACAGGTGAAACTGAATCAGAAGAAGCTTGAGGCCATGAAGAAGCTCATATTCCAGGAAAACGAGAGAAGAAAAGAAGAAGCACTCAAGGCAAAGGCCAAGAGGAAGAGATAGATATATACAGCTTTGTAGAATTTCTACCATATAAAAGGACAGGCAGCACCGCTGTTATAATATGCGATCATGTATGGATTGCGTATTATACAGCCTTGTTGCCTGTTTTTTTGTCGTTGCACAGATCCTTTGGGAAAGCTGTGTATGTTTTGTGTGCAATATCTGCAGATGTTTCTAATGTCTATTTCTCTTTGCAGCTTAGTAACTCATCTGTTGAGATATTGAAGAAATCTGCAATAGCTACAACTTCATAATCCGGAACAAAGCGTTTTCCCTGTTCTATCCTTAGAACGGTCAGGTCGGAAAATTCCTGCCCTCTCAGTTGAAGCTGCTCTGCAAGTTCTTTCTGGGTAAGCCCCTGACTTTTGCGTAGATCCTTGACTTTATCGCCAATAATGTTTTTTGATTTACCATCCCAATAAATTTTCATACCAAGAAATCCTTTCTAAAGATGAAGTTTTTGTTGATGATAGATTAAAAACTTGATATTATACTTCTAAAGATGAAGTTTTTAATATAAAGATGCATTATTTGACTTAGAAAAATGATATGCTTACAAGCCTGGAATTAGAACCTGAGTCAAATAAAAGAAAAGGGGGAATTTGTATTTATGATGAGAAAAAACAGAAGGATATGGATGAGCGTCGTTAGTATTTTGCTTATTGTGTGTATGGTGCTTCCGGCGGACATCCCTGCATATGCAGGGGCAAATTTTAACATGAATTTCTCTTTGAGTGGAAATGGTGCGGATGACATAATTGCTGTTGCCAGGGCTCAGATTGGAAAGACGGGAGATCAGCTTGCTTATACAGACCAGTGGTGTGCAATGTTTGTAGGCGAATGTGCAAGGCTTGCGAATCAGAGTAGTGTTATTCCATATAATTCCAATTGTGTACAGCTTCAGAATGCTGTTCTTAATGCCGGAGGAAGACAGGTGTCAATAAGTGAGGCACAAAAGGGCGACCTTGTGTTTTATGGAACAAATGGTGGGTCTCATGTTGAGATAGTGTATGCTCACAGCGGCAGTACAATTAGTTCGATTGGTGGAAATTCGGGGGACAAATCTTCGTATAAAACAAGAATGGTCAGGGATCATGCTACACAGACTATGACAATAACTAAGGTCATAAGACCGAATTATTCATCAACTCCAGCGTTGCTCCCAGGTACAGTGGATTCCACATGGAACGTTCCGGCCTATGTCAAGGCATCACACAAGATACAGACGTATGATGCATGGTGCAATGCGGAATCAGGACATTATATTGATCCGGGCGACAATTGTTATGTAGAAGCGGTATATACAAATGGCTTCGCAAGAGTAAGGTATCCAATTTCAAGCGGAGACAGATGGGCATATGCCAAGGCTGGAGATTTCGAACTGTCGAAAAAGGTCACGGATAAGGTGAATCTACGTGTATGGTTTTCGGATACTAAGATGGGAAATGCCACAACAGAGTTCATGGCTGGTCAGTGGATGTATCTGTGTTACGAATTAACATACGCATCAACAGGAGCCAGAATAGGAAATAACAACGGCGTTGCTTATTCGGTTATACAGAAGATATATGACACGGATGAGCAGGTTGTAAGTAATTGCACATATGATAATGACAATAACTGGATCGCATTCAAACCGGACAAAGCAGGAAGATATGCGGGTGGAGTGTCAGCACTTGGCGGTTTATCCGTAGAACAAAGTGTATATGTAAATGTGAATTATGATGTGACAGTTAAGTCAGATCCGGAATCATTACATTTGACTTTGAATTCAAATGATTCTGCTGTTATAAGATTTGTCGGTGAAGGAGCCTGCCCTGGATCAAAGTATTATATTGTGGACTGGGATAAAAGTGCCCTTGAAGCTGGCTGGGTTGATTGGGAAGGCGATGTCAGGCCGTTGAATGTGAAGGCACTCAAGACCGGAACATATAAATTGCAGGTAGGATATGTTGACGGATATACGAATAACGTTCTTAAAACAATATATGTGGATGTGACGGTTGACTGTAGTCACAAATGGGGTGACTGGATTTTGATGTCTGAGGCAACATGTACCACTGATGGAAGCGAGAAGAGAACCTGTGCGACCTGCGGAGCTGAGGAGAGCAGGACTATAGTTAAGACGGGTCATGATTATACCACTGCGGTAGTGGCGCCGACCTGTGACAGTTCAGGCTATACGATGCACAGATGTAAGACATGCGGATATAGTTATAAGGATGCGTATAAAGATGCTATTGGACACACATTTGGCGCATGGACAGTTACTAAAGCCGTGACCTGTGTAAGTGATGGCGTAAGAAGCAGAAGATGCAGCACTTGTGGAAAATGCGAGACTGAGACGGTGGAGAGTACAGGACACAGCTATGTAGCTAAAGTTGTGCAGCCGACATGTACTGAGATGGGATATACGCTTCACACCTGCAGCGGATGCGGCATTTCATACAAGGATGCGTATACGGATAAGACAGATCACAGTTATAGTGGATGGCTTATGACAAAAGCCGACACGTGTACCGAGGCTGGCGAGGAGACAAGGTACTGTACTAATTGCTATACGAAGGAGACAAGGACTATTGAACCAAAGGGACACAGATATTCTTCTGAATGGACTGTGGACAAAGAGCCAACCTGCACTGAAGAGGGAGTGAAATCCCATCACTGTGTAGTATGTGGCAGTCGGACAAAAAAGACGGCCATAGCAAAGACAGCACATATATATGATGAGGGAACAGTGGTTAAGGAGCCGACAACCACAGCAGAGGGGTTAAATATTTTTATATGTATAAATTGCGGTAATACAAAGACTGAGAAGATTGCGAAGCTTCCATCAAAGAAAAATGGACTTCTCAAAGCTTCAGATGGAAAGTATTACTACTACAAGGATGGAAAGATACAGAAAAATTACACCGGTTTTGTAAGAAAGGGCAGCAGCCAGTTCTATGTAAAAAATGGAGTATGGAAAACTAACGTGAACGGAATGATAAGACATTCAAACGGATATTATTACTATGTCAGAACCGGAATAATCAGAACCAATTTCACAGGATTTATGCTGAAATCAGGTAAACGCTATTATTTCAACAAGGGTATATGGAGATCAAAGTATACCGGAATTGTAACTGTGTCAGGAAAGAGATATTACGTTGTAAAGGGCATCAGATACACCGGGACAGGTACGGTGAAAGTTGGCGGAAAAACGTATAAAGTTGTGAATGGTTTGGTGAGATAAGAGCTCTTGATTGATTAAAACAAAGGAGGAAAAAATTTTGAAAAGGGGAATTAAAAGAATTATTTCACTGATATGTATTGTGTCGATCATAATACCGTGGTTTGTGAGGCCGATAACTGCTTTGGCTGCAAACCCATTTTCGAGAGGCCAGTGTACATGGTGGGCATATGAAAGATTAACTCAATTGATGGGGACTGAGCCAAATGTAATTTCTGGAAATGCAGGTGGCTGGTATGATAATTGCCTGAAAGCAGGATATACACATGGCAGTGTGCCGAAGGTAGGCGCTATAGCATGCTGGAATAATGGCTATGGAAATGACACAGGACATGTGGCTATAGTTGAGGCTGTATATGATACATATATAACAATATCTGAGTATAATTGGAACGTTTCTCTTGGATATAATACGGCCAATTTGAACCTGTCAAACATGAACAGAAGCAGCAGTAGCAAGCCGAGTAGATATTTTAAAGGATATATATATGTATATGGTGGCGGCAGTTCTGCAATCCTTCCCGGAACAGTGGATTCTACCTGGAATGTACCTGCATATGTAACCGCAGGATATAAGATCCAGACATATGATGCATGGGGAAATGCAGAGGCTGGACATTACATTGACCCAGGAGACAATTGTTACATAGAAGCCGTATATACAAATGGTTTTGTAAGAGTAAGGTATCCAGTTTCAAGCGGAGACAGATGGTCATATGCCAAGGCACAGGATTTTACGCTGACAAAGAAGAATGTAGATCATGTGCATGATTTTGCGGAGTACCAGTTTTATGAAGCAGTACATCCTCATTATAAGTGTTATAAATGTTCGATCTGCGGCGAGGTTACGAGAAATGTGAACGAGCCGGTATTGATATATGGATGTGAATCTGATGCCTGTAAGTATGCAGGATATGGAGATGTATTCTATGCAAATATTACAATAGGAGACAATCTAGCTCTGACGAACGGGGCACCGGGTGCTACAGGAGCGTCGGTTAAGCTTGGCAGCGATCTGCTCGACAAATCCGCAATATGGAAGTTTGTAAAGACAGAAGATAATTATTATGCAATATATTCGTGTGCAGATGGACAGGCACTTGAAATGCAGAATGGTGATACAAATGCTGTGAGTGGTCAGGATCTGATAGTTTCAAATTATCAGGGAAAGACACATCAGAGATGGGCTGTTTCTTTGATGGCCACAAAATGGTGGGAGGATAATCTCTGCAATATAGTTCCTATATGTAATACAAACGTAGGCATTGATGTATACGATGCAAATATTGCCTCGGGTACAAATGTGTGGTTATACAAAAGAAATGCCTCAGTTGCGCAGAACTTCAGAATAGTAGTTCTGGATCAGGACTTCAATCTCAAGACGCCGTCGATTGGTGCTTGTGAAGGAGGTACTAAGTCCGAAACGACATTGTATTGGACAATCACCGATCATGCAGATCAGTATAATGTAAGTATAGATTCTGCATCGGGTAAGAATGTTGTTTCAGAGGTAGTGTATGGTGACAATTATTATAGAAAAACACTTCCTGCCGGGCGATATACAGCTACAGTTACAGCTGTAAACAATCGTTATGCAAATAAAGCTGCTAAGAGTGAACCGGTCACATTTGAGGTTAAGGAAGAAACAGGAGAGAAGACAGCCAGCGTTATCTGTGGCAAAAAGAGATATGAATTGTATGATTATGCGCTGGATTGGGATTCTGCTAAAGAGTTCTGTACTTCGAGAAACGGAAAATTGGCAGAGGTAGCAAATTCAGAAGAGCAGAAGGCTATAGAGCAGCTTTTGGCAGAAGGAAAGTACGAATATTACTGGTTAGGACTTACAGATTGTGAGAAAGAGGGAACATTTGAGTGGACCAGCGGAACGGCGCTCTCATATTCAAATTGGAATACAGGCGAACCATCAAATTCTGGTGGCGCGGAAAACTGGGTAACGATCTATAAAGAAAATGGAAAGTGGAATGATGCCATTAAATGGGGCGGACTTGGCGGCCATACAGGTTTTATCTGTGAGACAGAGGCGCCGAAGAGATACAGTATAAGTTATCACTTAAATGGCGGCGTAAATGATGGCAGCAATCCTGTTTCATATACATCTGATAACCCTTACCTCAGCCTGAAAAACCCGACAAAAAGCAATTACACATTTGACGGCTGGTATACATCAAGCACATACGCAGCAAAGCTTACGTCATCCACAAAGTGTGTTGGCAATTTGAACCTTTATGCAAAATGGACACCAACGCAGTACACAGTTCAGCTTGACGTAAATGGCGGAAATCAGTTGTCACAGTCAAAGTACACTGCAACTGTCGAGACGACAGGCATGGGCCTTCCTATGTCGACAAGAGATGGCTATACATTTACCGGATGGTATACACAGAAGACTGGTGGAGACAAGGTGAGCAGTCTCAACTATGTGACACAGAACATGACGCTTTATGCCAGATGGGAGAAGAATCCTGAGCCACATGTACACAGTTACAAAACCTTAGTGGAAAATATAAATGCGACATGTACCAGTGATGGTCACACCACGTACAGATGTGACTGCGGTGATGAGAAGACTACATACACATCGGCAATCGGACACAGTTATGGCGACTGGGAGGTTGTCAGAGTGGCGACATATACTGAGCCAGGTCTCATGAGACGTGTTTGCAGAAATGATGCATCTCATGTGGAGGACAGGGAGATCCCGGTTCTGGTAAAGAACAAGACAGACATATCAGACTGCGAAGTAGAGCTTTCAGAGGATTCATTTGAATACGATGGAACAGCAATAAAGCCAAAGGTTGATGTCAGCAAAAACGGTATTCTTCTGACAGAGGACAAGGACTATACGGTTTCGTATGAAGACAATATCGTGCCGGGAACGGCGAAGGTAACAGTGACAGGAATCGGTGATTACACCGGAACTTGCACAAAGACATTTGTGATAAATGAGTTCGATCTCAGTTCTTCACCAGATAAAGTTCAGGTACTTGGTGTGACAAATAAGACTTATACAGGCAAGGCGCAGACCCAGAGCAGTCTTGTTGTGACCGTATCTGGAAAAGCTTTGGTCAAGGGCAAGGATTACACAGTCACATACAAAAATAACACGAAAATCGGAAGAGCCGTTATCACCATAACAGGAATAGGTTCATACATGGGAAGTTTGAGCGCAGCATTCAGGATCAATGTGAAAAATGGCGGTATCTATACAGTCGGTTACTATAAGTACAGGATCACAAATGCGGCAGTAAACGGAACTGGAACAGTTACTCTGACCGGAACGCTTCATAAGCGCACAACTTCAAGCTATAAGATCCTCGGTGTCGCCGATTCTGTAAAGATAGGCGGAGTGACATATAAGATCACTGCCGTTGGCAACAATGCATTTTACGGATACAAATATCTGACAACTCTTGTCCTTGGAAAGAATATCAAGGTTGTCGGAAATAAAGCTTTCTACGGATGCTCAGGACTTAAAACCATACGAATCAATTCTACTGATCTGCGCGTTGCGGGAACAAACGCATTTGCTGGTATATATGCCAGACCTGTTGTGAAGTTACCTGCGGCTAAGCTTACGAAGTATAAAGTGCTGATGAAGCGAGGGGGCGTGCCGGCGAAGGCTGTGTATACAAAGATATAATAAATTGCTCCGGCGGGCTCTGACTGCTGGGGCGTGAAAGTTGAGGATAAAATGAATTTTGAGGAAATGTATCAAAGATTTCTTGATAGCGTGGAACACCCTGTGAATAAAAATACCACAGATTTTCTGGGAATTAATATTTCTGCAGACGGAGATGAACCGGTTATGAAGGTTTATTACGCCACAAGGATGCATAGGCAAATAAAGAGCTATCCATTTTTAGCACAGCTTAAGAAAAGGGATATTCTCAGAGATTATGAGGTGACACAGGATACTGTATCAAGTGATTATTTTCGTGTGTATTGCGGTTTAAAAAACAGAAGCAATGATAAAATGCGTGATTTCTTTGAATTGCTATCTAATGAAAGTGACATTTTTAATGAATGTAAGAGTGACATAGAAGAGCTCACAAAGATCAGGATTACGGATATGGATAATTATGAAAAATATAGTTCACTATATCAGGTAGGCCTTAAAGAGAAAAATGGTGTAATTGAAGAATTGAAATTGTATTTTTATACAAAGTGGTGCAAAAATCCAAACTATCCATTTGAAGACAGCGTTTATAAGGATGATTTTTACATTCAATTTTTGAAGAGCTGCACTATAGAAAATTATAGAAAATTGTCATTGCTGGCAGAGAAGATCGTGTCAAAACTTAATTGTCATATGTGGCTTGTAGGCATGGATGCCAAAAAAAATAATTATAGAAAAAATAAAATTTATATACGCACAAATGGAGTGGATGAAGAAGAACTGATAAAGATGTTGAGCTGTGAATCTGAACAGATCAATAAAAATTTTGAGATGCTGAAAGAATGGAGAACAGGCCATCAGGAATATGAACTTGAGGGGATTGGATTATGCATAGATAGCTATAATGTTTTTTCGTTAAATTTCTATTATTGCTTTGTGTGATCGCGGGACCTTGGAGAGGGTCTGAAAAAACTACTACTTATTGATCAGGAGGTGAGACTATGGGAAAAAATATTGTAAATGCTCTTACACTTTCAAATGAGATGCTCGGCAGATTAACTGCAGAGACTGAGAGACTTGAGTCACAGGGCGTTAAGGTTAGCAGTGCTCATTCAGGAGAACTTAACTTTGCTGGTTGTGCATCTGGTTACTGCCAGGCTTGGGATTAGTGAAGAGTCTTTTATGTGATCAATGGTGATTGAGGTGCGTGCTGGATCTTGGTTCAGCACGCATTATCAGTTTTATGAAAAATAATACAAGGGATGGAATTCAATATGAGAAAAAATTTAGATAAATTTATGAATAAGCCAGGAACTAAAATTGTGATTTTAACGCTTACGGATAGCTGTAATCTTGCATGTACATACTGTTATGAGCACAATAAAAAGCCAAATACAATGAGTGTGGATACAGCCTTGCAGATTGTAGAGAAGGAAATGACAGCGGATGATGGATCAGACTTTGTGTGCATTTATTATTTTGGCGGGGAGCCGTATCTTCAATTTGAACAGATAAAACAAATCCACAGTTTTTTGAAAAGCAGACAGTGGCCAAAGGGCTGGTTTGGCTTTACAACAACAAATGGTACGCTCGTACATGGCGAGATACAGGACTGGCTGATTGAAAATTCTGACAGTATGGAGGTATATGTCAGTATAGATGGAAAGAGGGAAATGCATAATGCAAACCGGTCAGGATCTTTTGATCAGATAGATTTGGATTTCTTTAGAAAAGAGTATCCATTTGCAAAGATGACTGTGACACATGAAACTTTGCCAGGGCTTGCAGAAGGTATAAAGTACCTTCACGAATCTGGGTTTGAGGTATCGGCAAACTTGGGATATGGAATATCATGGCAGGAAAGAGATGCGGAGATATTAACCAGACAGCTTATAGAATTGATAGATTTTTATATGGCTTCACCGGAATATAAACCGGCAACCATTTTGAATCTGGCGATAATGGATATGGATCCGGGAAGCGATAAACCGAAAAGATTCTGCGGAGTTGGCCCTTTTATGAAGTCGTATGATGTTGATGGAGAGGTTTATCCGTGCCATGCATTTGCTCCTTTGTGTTTGGGCAAAGAGAAAGCTGAAAAAGCCAAGAAACTAGATTTCAGCTGTCCGTTGTCAATAGATTATCTGGATGAAAAATGCCGGAAATGTCCGGTTGTAGGCGTATGTCCTACCTGTTATGGAATTAACTATGGTGCCAGCTCGAATGTATATCATATAAGTGATGACCATTGCCGCATGATGAAAGTGCAATTCTTAGCAAACGCCTTATTCAAATATAAACAATATGAGGCTGGCAGGCTGGAGCTTACCCCTGAAGAGGAACTAAAGCTTCTAAGGAATATCAATGCTGTTCAGGAGCTGGCAAAGTGATATGGATGATGCGATTTTGAAATATGTTGAGTCCCAGGAAGACTATTTTGATGGATGGAAAATAGATCACAGAGTGGGACAGGGATCATATGGCTGTGTGTGGAAATTAAAAATGAAGGGGAGCGCATGGCATGGCTCTTCTTGTTCGGCATTGAAAGTAATTCCGGTACCGGCAAGTGAAGAAATCAGAGAAAAAGCATGGTTGGAGGGACTTGATAAAGAAAGCGCAAGATTATATTTTGAGATGGTGCTTAACAAGGCTTTGGATGAGATTAAAATTATGCAGAAACTGGCAGAAAGTGATAACGTTGTCCAGATATATGAATACGAAATCCGGGATATGTATGAGAGTGGTGGATATGGCTGGCTGCTGCTTATAAGAATGGAATACCTCGTTCCATTGACCAGGCTTGCCATGGAAAATAAACTGGCGCTTGATGATATAGTAAAACTTGGGATAGATATTTGCCGTGCGTTGGAAAAACTGTACGAAAAAAGAATAGTACATCAGGATATAAAACCAGATAATATATTTTACAATCCATATACAAAAAAGTATAAATTGGGGGATTTTGGTATTGCAAAGCAGACTACCAGAAATACGATACAAAAGGGGAGGCCTGGAACTCTCAGTTATATGTCCCCGGAGGTATATATCGGACAGGAGGCTTCGTATGATCTGGATCTGTATGCAATAGGAATGGTGTTGTATCGTATGCTTAATCACTTCAGAATTCCTGGATTGCCAGAGTATCCCCGGGTTTTTACTCCGGCTGATAGGGATTTAGCCATGATGAAAAGATTGAAAGGGGAAAATCCTCCTCTGCCAAATTATAGTTATCTTATAGATGATCCGGCAAATGGATCGCGCGCAAAAAAACTTGCTCATATTATTCAAAAATCGATATCAGCAGATATGAAAATGAGATATCAAACTGCAGAGATGCTGCGAAAGGCGTTAGAGAGTGTGTAATAATACAGTTATATCGGCAGGTTTTTTGTATAGTGACAATGAGGGTCTCAATAATATGGTATATTTTACATATACCTTGATTTTGTTGATATTTTTTGCTAAATTAAGTACGTACGTGTATAAATAGGGGCATTTGCACCCATTTACAGAATAAAATGATCATAACAGTCATAATTTGGCTGTCGGAAAGGACGGAGCACAGAGTGTATAAGATTACTAAGGTTGAACAGTTGACAGAGACCATATACCTCATGGACGTGGTTGCGCCACGAGTTGCAAATAAATGTCTTCCGGGACAGTTTGTAATTGTCAGAGGTTCAGAGGATGGAGAGAGAATCCCTCTCACTATCTGTGATTACTCAAGAGAGGACGGAACCATCACTATAGTATTCCAGGTAGTTGGAGCTGCTACAGAGATGATGAAGAATAAGAAGGTTGGAGATTCATTTGCAGATTTCGTTGGACCACTTGGATGTCCATCAGAGTTCTGCAAGGAGGATATAGAAGAGCTCAAGAAAAAGAAGATCCTCTTCGTTGCAGGTGGTGTTGGAACAGCACCTGTATACCCACAGGTAAAGTGGCTCCATGAGCAGGGCATCGATGCTGATGTCATCGTCGGAGGAAGAAACAAGTCACTCATCATTCTTGAGGATAAGATGAAGAAGGTAGCCGGCAACCTGTATATCACAACAGATGACGGTTCATATGGAAGCAAGGGTGTCGTTACAAATGAGATCCAGAAGCTTGTAGACGCTGGTAACAAGTATGATGTGTGTGTTGCCATTGGACCTATGATCATGATGAAGTTTGTATGTAAGCTCACAAAGGAGCTTGAGATTCCTACAGTTGTCAGCCTTAACCCTATCATGGTAGACGGAACAGGTATGTGTGGTGCCTGCCGTGTAACAGTAGGCGGAGAGGTTAAGTTCGCATGTGTAGACGGACCAGAGTTCGACGGACACAAGGTGAACTTTGAGGAGGCTATGCAGCGTCAGCAGCTCTACAAGACTGCAGAGGGCAGAGCATTCCTTGCAGCAAAAGAGGGCGATACACATCATGGCGGATGTGGAAACTGTGGAGGTGACAAGTAATGGCTATAGAAGTAGATGTTTGGAAGAGAGTGCCGGTTCGCGAGCAGGAGCCACAGGTACGTGCAAAGAATTTTGAAGAGGTTTGTTATGGATATAATGAAGAGGAGGCTATGGCTGAGGCTTCAAGATGTATAGGATGTAAGAACGCCCCATGTATGAATGGTTGTCCTGTATCTATCAATATCCCTGGATTTATAGCTCAGGTCAAGGAAGGCAACTTCGCTGAGGCATTCAAGATCATCAGCGAGTCATCAGCACTTCCTGCTGTATGTGGCCGTGTATGTCCACAGGAGACGCAGTGTGAGCAGAAGTGTATCAGAGGAATCAAGGGCGAGGCGATATCCATCGGTAAGCTTGAGAGATTTGTCGCTGACTGGGCCCGTGAGAATGGAATCAAGCCAGAGCCTGCAAAGGAGATGAATGGTCACAAGGTGGCAGTCATCGGATCAGGCCCTTCAGGTGTGACAGCAGCCGGAGATCTTGCAAAGATGGGTTACGATGTAACTATATTCGAGGCACTTCACCAGCCAGGCGGAGTTCTCGTATACGGAATCCCAGAGTTCCGTCTTCCAAAGGAGAAGGTAGTTGCCAAGGAGATCGAGAACATCAAGTCACTTGGTGTCAAGATAGAGACAAATGTAGTAGTAGGAAAGTCAGTCACAATCGACTCACTCCTTGAGGATGAGGGATTTGACGCAGTGTTCATCGGATCAGGTGCAGGACTTCCTAAGTTCATGGGTATCCCGGGCGAGAATGCCAACGGTGTATTCTCAGCAAATGAGTACCTTACAAGAAGCAACCTCATGAAGGCATTTGACGAGAATTCAAATACACCTATCATGAGAGGCAAGAAGGTTGCCGTAGTCGGTGGTGGAAATGTTGCTATGGATGCAGCGAGAACAGCACTCAGACTTGGCGCTGAGACACATATCGTATACAGACGTTCAGAGGAGGAGCTCCCAGCCAGAGTTGAGGAGGTTCACCACGCTAAGGAAGAGGGAATCATATTTGATCTCCTCACAAACCCAACAGAGATCCTTGAGGATGAGAACGGCTGGGTATGTGGTATGAAGTGTGTGAAGATGGAGCTTGGCGAGCCTGATGCATCAGGCAGAAGAAGACCTGTTGAGATTCCTGATTCAGAGTTCACAATGGACGTTGACACAGTCATCATGTCACTTGGAACTTCACCAAACCCACTTATCTCATCAACAACAGAGGGACTTGAGACAAACAAGTGGAAGTGTATTGTTGCAGAAGAGTCAAACGGACAGACGACCAAAGAAGGCGTATATGCCGGTGGTGATGCCGTAACAGGTGCTGCAACAGTTATCCTTGCAATGGAAGCTGGCAGAGCTGGTGCAAAGGGAATTGATGAGTACATCAAGAACAACAAGTAATTAAATAGAATCATAAAAATGAGGCTGATGTGTAAGAGTGAAGACTTCACATCAGCCTTTTTTGATAAAATAACTTAGATGACAGATATTCAAAAGGGAGGAAATAAAATGGGGAATATAAAGAAAATGATATCAGTGATACTGGTAGTGGTATGTGTGTTTGCGTTTACAGCGTGTGGTAAGACTGAGACGCTGGATGGAAAATGGGTGCTTGTAAAAAGTGAGACATCAGATGGCAAGACGTATAAGGTCAAGAGTGAGGACACAAAAGAGATCTATGAAATAAGTGGTGATACTGCAACATTTTACTATTCCGGTAAGGCGATGGGGGATAAGACTATCAATCTGCAGGTGGAACAGACGGGGGATAATCAGTACAACTTTAAGATGACGGATACTCTTAGCTTTTCAACGGGCACGATAGATGGAAAATATCTGAAATGCACCATAGGAGATACGACATTTATATATGAGAAGGATTAGAAGGTTGAACATAGAAATAACAGTAAAGACTTGTAGGAAAAAACGTGACGAACAGGGGGAATAGATATGTACGATGAATTTGCAAAATGGTTAGACCGGATATTGGACGAGAATATGCCGCTGCCGGGTGTGGCGATCAACTTCAATATATATGAAGAGGTGGATTTGCATTGGTCGATCCAGTTGATAAGCTCAACTTATTTTGATGAGGAGGATGAGGACTGGAATTGTTACGAGGAGTTCACCACCGGGGAGGACCTGTACGGATGGCAGCAGGATACCGGCTGGGAGGAGATACTTGATATTTCCTGTGAGATGATCAGAAAGTATCTCACAGAGGGAAAATATGCCGATGAGCTGAAGAAGTATGAGGCTGTTGCCGCCGGATTCGTGGATGGGGATGTGGAGATCCTGTACAGAAGATAGAATGTTATGGAAAATAGTATGTAGTAGAAAATTTAAAATCTAGTGGGTAGTAGGAAATTGAGTGAATTGTGGGAAAACGAAAGCATTATAAGAAATAATGCATGTTGTATGAAAATGTGTGAGTTGTAGAAATATAGTATGTATTGCAAAAAAAATGTGATAGGTGGGTGACAACATGAAAACTTTATATGTATCAGATCTGGACGGTACGCTTCTTCGCAGTGATGAGACCACATCCGAGTATACAAACAGTGTAATCAACAATTTGACAGATAGAGGGATGATATTCTCTTATGCGACGGCGCGCTCGCTTATTACGGCGAAGAAAGTGACAAGTGGGCTGCGGGCGGAAATTCCGTTGATCGTGTACAATGGTGCGTTTATAGTGGACAATCTTACCGGTGAAGTCCTTGCTGCGAATTACTTTGATGAATCGGTAGGAACAGTGCTTGACGATCTGTTCGGCAATCAGATATTTCCGATAGTGTATGCGCGGATAGATGGCAGGGAGAAGTTTTCATATGTCCCGGAGCTGTGCACAGATGGTATGAAGAAGTTCCTGCACAGCAGGCAGGGGGATGTCAGGACGAATGTCGTAAAGTCTGCGGAGAACTTGAAAGTGGGAGATATTTTCTACATAACCTGCATTGACAGTCCGGAAAAATTAAAGCCGTTGTACGACAAGTATAAGGATAAATTTCACTGTGTATATCAGAAAGACATTTATACGGATGAACAATGGCTGGAGATCATGCCGTTTGCAGCATCCAAGGCAAATGCAATAAAACAGTTGCAGGAACTTCAGGGATGCGACAGGGTGGTTGCCTTTGGAGATGGCAGGAATGATATAGATATGTTTGAACTTGCTGACGAAAGCTACGCAGTACAAAATGCTGATGAACAGCTAAAAAGGTATGCCACATCGGTTATATCATCAAATGATGAGGATGGGGTGGCGCACTGGCTTGAGGATAATTATACCGTAAAATGACGAAAAACTTTTGAGTAAAAACCCAGGCTATGTATAACGGTAAATATACATAAAAATCAGGTTGTAATTTGCGCAGAGCAGGGTATATAATGACACTACACATTTATAATCTTAAGTAAATATGCTAATATGATTGTGAAACACAAGTTGCGCCACGAGATAAGGTGCTTGAATAGGAAAAAGGACAATTGCGGATTATGCAGGATAAGATGGGAGCACACTGCTGATTGATATGCCAGGGAAACTCTGTTACTTTTCATCCTAATTATAGTAATTGCCCTAGAAAGTGAGAAGGAGAACACATCTTATGGAAAAGAAAGAAATGATATACTACAGACTGGATGAGGTGGATGAGAAGATACTTGCCATGCTTCAGGATAATGCACGTGTATCACTCAAGGATATAGGCGCTGAGGTGTCCATGTCACCTACAGCAGTTGGAACAAGAATAGACAGAATGCTTGCCGAGGGCGTGCTTGAGGGATTTACGACCAAGCTTAACCCGGAGGCTATGGGTCATTATATCAAGGCATTCATCAATCTGGAGGTTTCACCGGAGCAGAAGGCTGAGTTCTATCCTTATATAGACAGCGTGTTAAATGTTGTGGAGTGCAACTGTGTGACAGGTGATTACTCAATGCTCATAGAGGTTCGTTTCAAGACAACAGCGGATCTTGATCATTTTGTCGGAGAGCTTCAGAGATTTGGCAAGACAAAGACTCAGATCGTATTCTCGACAAATGTAAAGCATAGGTGCAGATATTGGAAGAACGATCTTCATCATGACGAGGACAAGAAATAGAAGCTGAGATCAGCGAAAAAACATCTCTGAATATATCCCATTGGAACAATCATAACCGGGAATAATGTTTATAAATAATAAGCGTAATTGATAAAAACAGGGGAAAATTAAGCGAAAACAAAAAAATACTTAGATTTCTCAAGTTTTTGCTTTACAATGTTAATTTCCTATACTATAATAGGGAACGTGGTCAGGAAATAATTAACAGGTCACGATATATAATCAGTTTAGGAGGATTTTTACTATGTCATATGTTGATGAAGTACTCGAGATAGTACAGAAGAAGAATGCAGATCAGCCTGAGTTCTTACAGGCAGTAACAGAGGTTCTTGATTCACTCAGACCTTGTATCGAGGCAAATGAGGAGCTTTACAGAAAGAACGCTATCCTCGAGAGAATCACAGAGCCAGATAGACAGCTCATGTTCAGAGTACCATGGGTAGATGACAACGGACAGGTACAGGTCAACAGAGGTTTCCGTGTACAGTTCAACAATGCCATTGGACCATACAAGGGAGGTCTCAGACTTCACCCATCAGTAAACCTTGGTATCATCAAGTTCCTTGGTTTTGAGCAGATTTTTAAGAACTCACTTACAACACTTCCAATCGGTGGTGGTAAGGGTGGTTCAGACTTCGACCCTAAGGGCAAGTCAGACAGAGAGATCATGGCATTCTGCCAGAGCTTTATGACAGAGCTTTCAAAGTATATCGGTGCTGATGTCGATGTTCCAGCTGGAGATATCGGAACAGGTGCCAGAGAGATCGGCTTCATGTTCGGTCAGTACAAGAGAATCCGCGGATCATTTGAGGGAGTTCTCACAGGTAAGGGACTTACATATGGTGGATCACTTGCTCGTACACAGGCTACAGGTTACGGATTACTTTACCTTACAAATGCACTTCTCAAGGATCACGACATTGATATCGCAGGCAAGACTTGCGCTGTATCAGGTGCTGGTAACGTTGCAATCTACGCAATCGAGAAGGCTCATCAGTTAGGTGCTAAGTGTGTTACATGTTCAGATTCTACAGGTTGGATTTACGATCCAGAGGGAATAGATGTTGCACTTCTTAAGGAAGTTAAGGAAGTTAAGAGAGCACGTCTTGATGCTTACGCTGCTGCTAGACCATCAGCTGAGTACCATGTAAAGAAGGATGCAAATGATCACGGTGTATGGTCAATTAAGTGTGACCTTGCTCTTCCATGTGCTACACAGAACGAGCTTAACCTTGACGACGCTAAGATGCTTGTTGCAAACGGCGTTATCTCAGTAACAGAGGGTGCTAACATGCCTACAACTCTTGAGGCTACTAAGTATCTCCAGGAGAACGGTGTTCTCTTCGTTGGTGGTAAGGCTGCAAATGCAGGTGGTGTTGCTACATCAGCTCTTGAGATGAGCCAGAACAGCGAGAGACTTTCATGGACATTCGAGGAAGTTGATGGCAAGCTCAAGGGAATCATGGAGACAATCTACGCTAACATCAGCGATGCTGCAAAGCGTTATGGTGTTGAGGGCGACTATGTTGCAGGTGCTAACATCGCCGGCTTCGAGAAGGTTGTTGACGCTATGCTTGCTCAGGGCGTTTGCTAATCCTAGGTAATAGGCGAGAGCCATATCTTCAAATCAACTAGACATAAGATTATAATATAAGACTATAGACGTCCATCTGTGGAGTGATCCGCAGATGGACGTTTTTTATATATTTAAAGTTCGTTTAAGTTTGGCAGGTTATTATAGCATCATCAAGAGGAGATAAGACAAAAAAGGATGATGTTTATGGTAGATAATACATTTAAAAGATATGAACTTAAGTACATGCTTGACAGAGAGCAGTATGAGCAGATAATGAGCGAAATGATAAGGTACATGCAGCCGGACCGGTTCGCACACAGCCAGATCATTAATATATATTTCGATACTCCTTCCCACAGACTCATCAGAGACTCTATAGAAAAGCCAATTTACAAAGAGAAGCTCAGGCTCAGAAGCTATGGAGTCCCGGATGATGATTCAGAGGTTTTCATTGAACTCAAGAAAAAATACAAATCTGTTGTGTACAAGAGAAGACTTGAGGTGTCAGAGCAGGAGGCTATGGACTATCTGGTGGGCGGCCAGCCGCTGCACGAGGATTGCCAGATAGGCAGAGAGATAAATTATTTTATGCAGGTATACAAATATCTTGAGCCAGCTGTGGTTCTCTCATATGAGAGGGATTCTTATAAAGGAATAGATGACCCGGAGCTCAGGATCACATTTGACTACAATATACTGTGGCAGAATGAAGAACTGACACTTCAGAAGGAACCATATGGTCACAAAGTCATACCAGAGTACAAGGTTCTCATGGAGATCAAGATGGCAGGAGGCTTCCCTCTGTGGTTGGCACATTTGCTCACGAAGTATAACGTGTACAGAACATCGTTTTCAAAATATGGAGAGGCATATAAACAAATGATTGGTTGACATAAGTCAAGAGCGAATTATGTAAATCATAAAGTGACAAACATGAACAGGAGGATATAGAAGATGACAGGATTATTTGACAGTGTATTTGGGACGGCGACAACGATAACGGTGCAGGAGTTTTTGCTCTGCATAGCGGTATCTCTCGTGATAGGCGTATTCCTTGCGGGGGTGTATGCGTTTAGGAGTAAATATACACAGAGCTTTTTGGTGACATTGGCACTCATACCAGCGGTCGTGTGCGTGGTGATCATGATGGTAAATGGAAATGTTGGTGCGGGCGTTGCTGTGGCAGGAGCCTTTAGTCTGGTGAGATTCAGATCGGTGCCCGGTTCGGCAAAGGAGATATGTGCAATATTCCTTGCAATGGGAGCTGGCCTTGTCACCGGAATGGGATTTATCGGATATGCAGTATTATTTGCTGTCATACTTGGCGGAGCGATGTTCATTTGCAGCCTTACGGGATTTGGCGGCGGAAGGGACGGAGAAGAGAGAGCCCTGAAGATCACCGTGCCTGAAAATCTCGACTATACAGAGGCATTTGATGAGATACTTGCCGACTGTACAGAAAGTTACAGGCTGACAAATGTGAAGACGACCAATATGGGAAGTCTGTTCAAGCTTACATATGTGGTGAAACTTAAGAAGGATACAAATCAGAAGGATATGATAGACAGCCTCAGGGTGAGAAATGGCAACCTGGAGATCATGCTGACACAGGTGGATTCGGGGGATATGACATTGTAGAAGACAATGTGTGTTCGTGGGCTATAACACTGTAGAAGACGGTAGGTGCTCGTGGGCTATAACACTGTAGAAGACGGTAGGTGCTCATGGGCTATAACACTGTAGAAGACGGTAGGTGTATGTGGAATATAACGCTATGGACGATGACAGATGCGTGAAATGATGTTGATGATATAAAGCAGACCGAAAATTCAGGTCGATTGGCAAATACTTAGCAAGGAGATGATCGTATGAGGAATAATAAATATATGAGATATAGAGCGGAAATCCGCAAATGGCTGGCAGTGGGAATGACAGCGGCCATGTGTATGTCGATGCTAGCCGGATGTTCAACCGGCAAGAGCACAAGTTCGACTTCGGATGCGGAGGGGACAAGTGAAGTGAACACAGCCACAGATGCTGATATAGATAGTGAAAATGACGGTACGGATGCCGATACAGACAGTAAAAACGACGGTACAGATACCGATAAAGATAGCAAAAATGGCGATACAGATACGGCGTACGAAAAAACTGCAAGTGCAAAGACAGAGATGACTGTGGAGGAAATGCAGGCGGCTATAGATGACGCAATGAGCGAGGCAGATATAGATATAACGGATATGTTCACAAAGCGTGATCTGGCTGGAACCTACGAAGAGAGTGAGGCTGTGAAGATAACACTGTCTGGAAAGACAGCCACATGTGACAGCTCAAATGTACAGATAGAAGATGGTGTGGTGACGATCAAGGCGGCAGGTGTATACGTCCTGTCAGGGACACTCACAGACGGAACCGTCGTAGTGGATGCCGGTGATGATGACAAGGTGCAGCTTGTGCTTGATGGCGTGTCGATAACGGCTGCAGACTATGCGGCGATATATGCAAAGAATGCAGACAAGGTATTTGTGACATTGGCAGAAGATACTGAGAACACCCTTACAGTGTCAGGCGACTACGTTCAAACCGATGACAACAATGTGGACGCAGTCATATTTGCCAAATGCGATCTCACACTTAATGGCGGTGGAAGCCTGTCGGTAAAGGATACAACAGGACATGGAATTGTGTCCAAGGATGACCTCGTTGTCACGGGCGGAACCTATACGATAGACAGTCAGGACCATTGCCTGAACGGCAAGGATAGTGTAAGGATTGCAGATGGAACATTTACCCTGAGCTGTGACGAGGATGGTATACATGCAGGAAATGATGACCAGCAGGATGGATATGTATATATAGAAGGAGGAGATATCAATATATCGGTCGGCGATGATGGTATACATGCTGAAGGACTTTTGATCATAACCGGTGGAGATATAGACATTTCCAAGAGCTATGAGGGTATCGAGGGCTATAAGATACTGGTGACTGGCGGCGATATAGACGTGGCAGCCAGCGATGATGGTTTCAATGCGGCTGGAGGCAGCTCAGGCAGTTCGGGCGACAATAAAGGCGGCAGCTTTGATGGCACAGGTGACAATAAAGGAGGTTTCGGCGGAAATCCCGGTGGAGATATGAACGGCAGCACCCCGCCTGCAAGACCAGATGGCAACGGACAGAGCGATGGCACACCTGGCGGACCTGGCATGGGTGGCGCAGGCATGGATGCTGATTACGACGCATATATTCTAATAAAAGACGGAAACATAAATATAAATGCTGATGGTGATGGAATAGATTCAAATGGCTATCTTGGCATTGCAGGTGGAAGCGTGTATGTACTCGGCCCTTCAAATAATGGAAATGGTGCGCTGGATTACGGAATTTATGCGGCTATCACTGGCGGTGAGATAGTGGCTGTGGGTGGTTCAGGCATGGCACAGGGATTTGGAGATGAGTCAACACAATGTTCTGCACTTGTCAATTTTGATGAGTGGATAGATGCCGGAGAGACGATAGTCCTCACTGATTCTGTTGGAAATAAGCTCCTCACCTACAAGGCTGATAAAAAGTTTAACTCAGTTTTGATAAGTACTTCAGATATGAAACAGGGCGAGACGTATACTTTGACTGCTGGAGATCGGACGAGCACATTTACAATGGAGGATGTGACATACAGCGAGGGCTATGTAGGTATGCAGGGACTAGACGGCGGTTCAGATGATGGCGGCATGCAGAAACCGGGCGGAAACTCGGATAACGGTGGTGTGCAGAGACCGGACAGCACAGGTGACGGGTCAGATGATGGCGGCATGCAGAGGCCGGACAGCACAGGCGGCGGGTCAGATGATGGCGGCATGCAGAGACCAGACAGCACAGGCGGCGGGGCAAACACTGACGAGGCGCAGACCTCAGATAAGAGTCAGAACGAAGGGCAAGATAGCAGCACCCAGAGTACAGAAACGCTTAAAAGTACAGAAAGTATAAGCATATAGAAGATAGTTCCAGACACTTTAATATCCGAAAACAGTTGATTAATTTGCAAAAATGCTTAATATATAAAGACATGACATTTTGTAGTTGATACATAGTTTGGGAAATGGGCAGACGCCCAGTGTGGCTGGAAGGAGTGAGCTGATGAAGTTATATGTTGCAAGACACGGAGAGACAGAATGGAACAGACAAAATAAGGTCTGTGGCAGAACGGATTCCCCGCTTACAGAGAAAGGACTTCATCAGGCAAAACTCCTTGCAGACAGATTGGACGACTGCCCGATTGACGTGATAATAGCATCCCCGCTTTCCAGAGCACAGGATACAGCCAGAGTGGTGGCGGAGAGAAAACATTTGCAGGTAATTACGGATGAGAGACTTATAGAACAGGATTACGGAGTATATGAGGGTGTCCAAAGGGATGACCGGGATTTCTTGAACAACAAGAGAATGTTCGCATACAGATATCCCGGTGGAGAATCTATGATGGATATCGCCAGGAGGACGTATGATCTGATAATTGAGACTTGTAATGCCTATCCGGATTCTTCAGTGCTGTTTGTCTGCCATAATGGAATATGCCGGGTGATTTGCAGCTATTTCAGAGATATGACCAACGAGGAGTATTTTGGATTCAGTCAGGATAATTGTGGATATAATATCTACGAGTGCTGATCTGAGAAGGAGTGTTTGATATATGAAGGAAGTGTTGATAGATTCATTTAAGGATGCGATGCTTGACACAGTGAAGCTTATACCGTTTCTACTCATTACATATGTGGTCATGGAATGGCTTGAGAGGAAGACTGCTGGCAGGCAGGCACATGTGCTTGGAAAGGCTGAGAAACTTGGTCCGCTGCTCGGTGGTGTGCTTGGAATTGTGCCTCAGTGCGGATTTTCACTGATGGCGTCAAACCTGTACAGCGGTGGCGTGATAGGTGCAGGTGTGCTTATAGCTGTATTTATGTCCACATCGGACGAGATGCTGCCTATTATGTTATCGAATGATGCGGTTACTGCAGAAACTATAATCAAGATTCTTGCCGCTAAAGCTCTCATAGCTATTGTGACGGGATATATAGTTGGGTTTGTGCTTGACCGAATGAGAAAGCCGGTTCGGGTAAAGAAGATAGATCCTGTCCATAGACATGGCGGGCATGATGAACATGAACATCATAGCGGACATGAACATAGTGACGCTGTAAAAGCGACAGAAAGCTCCATACACACACAGAATATAGTTTATAAAGATGCAGCTGAGAAGAAGGGAAAAGGACATGTGCATGACTATGTCCACGAGCACAGCCATGACCACGGACATTTTGGAGAGAAGAATATCCATGAGGTGTGTGAACAGGAGCACTGTGACTGCGAGGGTGGAATATTCAGATCTGCGCTGGTTCACACTGCAAAGATTGCAATATTTATATTTATATTCACACTTGTGATAAATGTGATCATAGAGGCTGTAGGAGAAGAATCAATAGCGCGTATATTCAACGATGTGCCGGTGCTTGGAGAGGCCGCGGCAGCTCTGGTTGGACTCATACCTAACTGTGCGGCGTCTGTCATAATAACCGAGCTGTATCTTCAGGGGATACTCAGTGCAGGTGCTATGATGTCAGGACTTCTTGTCAGTGCAGGTGTAGGTCTTGTGGTGCTCTTCAGGATGAACAGGCACAGACCAGCGGAGAATATAAGGATAGCGGTGACGCTGTATGCTGCAGGACTTGTGTGGGGACTAGTGATCAATGCAGTGGGAATCACATTTTGATAATATAGAACTGATTGAAAAAAGTAACTATGATTTCACTGAAAAGTGACTTGACACATAAAAAGAGATTGCAAAATGCGCAATCTCTTTTGGTGTGTTATTTAATTTTCTTTTTGCCACATACAGGACAGATATCCTGGTTGGTAGGCTGACCGCATCCCCAGCAGATCCATGTATCACCCTTGCTCTCAGTTTCGGATGCAGGCTTCTGAGTCGGCTTCATCTTAAAGTTTTTGGAGACAATCTCAACGTTGCCATCTTCACCCATCTTGGTCTGCATACCGTTTAGGGGAGTGACATCGTCAGATTTACCCTTTTTCTTTTTACCAAATCCAAATCCCATTTTTCAACCCCTATTTCTATAACATATATAGTTTATTTTAAAGCAATATATACAATTAAGCAATAGTAATTTGTTAGAATTATACTATGTTATTGTTGGAAATGACAATTGGGGTGAGATTTACTGCCATGCACCGTCGAATGTAATAACCTGACCGTTAAGGTAGTTATCGCATGCTGCTATATGGGCAATGAAAGAGGCTGCCTCAGTGACTGTTGCCATGCGCCCGGCGGGGATTTCGTCCTCCAGCATCTGGCGCTCATCTTGTGACAAATGGCCGTTCATGGTTGTATCTATAGCCCCGAATGCAATAGCGTTTACATTTATGCCGCTTGGTGCCAGCTCTTTTCCTAAAGCTCTGGAGAAAGCATTTACCGCTCCTTTGGACGCAGAATATGCAACCTCACAGGATGCCCCGGTGCTGCCCCATACAGATGATATATTGATGATGCATCCTTTATGTGCGCGAACCATATAAGGAACGACTTGCCTGCAGCTATTGAATACAGAATAAATATTAGATTTCATGGTCCTGTCGAAGTCTGCTGCGGACATATCGGAGAGCAGTCCGACATAAGAAATTCCAGCATTGTTGACCAACAACTTTATATCGCTTCCAAATGTATCTACGACCTGTCTGATGAACTCCTGCATAAAATCCATGTCGCCTGCATCGCCGCACATTGCGAGGCAGTTGCAGCCGTTTGCTGTCAGTTCCTTTTGCAGAGTCATGAGATCGTCCGGGTGTCTGAATGACGTTATTGCGATATTATTGTATGTTCCGGACAGCGCAAGAGCAGTAGCTCTTCCGATACCGGTTGAAGCTCCAATGATGATTGCGGTATTCAAAATATTACCTCCTGAAAAAGCAAATAGTAGTTCCCTCCTTATGAAAAAGAAGCAGGCACATTAAAAGTCGCGTGCGCGAGGTGCCTGCGTGCTTCATAAGGAATCTCCCGCAGGGCGGGTCCCCCTTATGAAAAAGGAGCAGGCACATGATAAGTCGCGTGCGCGAGGTGCCTGCGTGCTTCATAAGGAATCCCCCGCAGGGGCGGGTCCCCCTTATGAAAAATATTATATCACGTGAATTATGTGTTGAAAATAAAAAAGCACTTTGGTATACTCTATTTGTTTTTGTTAATAATCGAATATGTATAAGAGAATGAATATGGAGGCTATATAATGGGTAAGAAAGTTATGAAACTGTTCCTTGATACAATGCTCAGAGCTGCCGTTATTATATTGGCGGTTGCAATTGTGGTCATGCTTGTACTTCTGGCGCGGACTATGAGTAAGAATAAGAAATCCGATACGACAACAACAAAGGAAGCGGCAAGTATAGTCACGGAGGAAACTGATCCTTCAGATCCTACATTTGGCGGGGAAGACTCTGATGCATCAGATGCATCTGTAGAAGATTCATCTGATGAGGCGTCATCCGAGGATGATCAGACTGACAATGATGCAAAGAACGCTAATATAGCGGTTATAAACGCATCGGGAGAGTCTGGTGTGGCTGCCACATGGCAGGGAACGTTGAATGCGTCAGGATACTCGTCTGTAGATATAGGAACCTATACTGGCGACAGCCAGTCATCAACGACTGTATATGTGTCAGGTTCTTATGACGTCAGCGGTATCACAAGCTTGTTTTCATCTGCGTCAACTGCTGACAAGGCAGAACTCGATGGAAGTCTGTGTGATATAGATGTAAGCGGTGCGGATATAGTGATTGTTGTCGGCTCCATGGATGCGGCAAATAATTAATTTTGAAATGCAAGAATAACTCTGTCAGTTCACTTTTTTATGTGAATCCTGACAGAGTTTTTTTATAAAACAGATTAACAGAATGAATATAATATCCATTGTTTTGCCGGGTAGCAATATTTTTAATCATTGTCAAGTGAAAAAGTACACACATATGTTTTGCTAGATATTGTAAATCCAATTTGTCAAGTATATATATGGGTAAAATACATAGTCAAAAGTAATAAAATATACTGAAAACGTGACGAAAAACAGCTGTATCAGTGCATAGTATGGTGAAGGTTTCACAAAAATAGAAGTTTAAAGCGGAGTAAAAAGAGTTGAAAACCGTCAAAATGATGCAAAATTTGTGCAAATATACAATATAGACAAAAGTTGGAAAAATTTTTTGAGCAATAATCACATAGAATGAAAAAAGCCAATGATGTAGAATAACAATAGTTTTTAGGGTGAACAAAAACAAGATTATATACACTACGGAGGTAATTTCAAATGGCAAGTTTATCACTTAAGAACATTTACAAGGTATACCCTAACGGATTCAACGCAGTTAAGGACTTCAACCTTGAGATCGAAGACAAGGAGTTCATAATCTTTGTTGGACCATCAGGATGTGGTAAGTCAACAACTCTTAGAATGATAGCAGGTCTTGAGGATATCAGCTCAGGTGAGTTATGGATCGGCGACAGACTTGTAAACGATGTAGAGCCAAAGGACAGAGATATTGCGATGGTATTCCAGAACTACGCTCTGTATCCACATATGTCAGTATATGATAACATGGCATTTGGTCTTAAGTTAAGAAAGGTACCAAAGGAGAAGATCGACAAGGCTGTACATGAGGCAGCTAAGATTCTTGACATCGAGCATCTTCTTGACAGAAAGCCAAAGGCTTTATCAGGTGGACAGAGACAGCGAGTTGCCATGGGACGTGCAATTGTCCGTGAGCCAAAGGTATTCCTTATGGACGAGCCTCTTTCAAACCTTGATGCTAAGCTTCGTGTACAGATGCGTGTTGAGATCTCAAAGCTTCATCAGAGACTTCAGACAACAATCATCTACGTAACACATGACCAGACAGAGGCTATGACACTTGGTACAAGAATCGTAGTTATGAAGGATGGTATCGTACAGCAGGTTGATACACCTCAGAACCTTTATGACAAGCCATGCAACCTCTTCGTTGCTGGATTCATGGGTATGCCACCTATGAACTTCATTGATTGTAAGGTTGTTAAGTCAGGTGCTGACGTTCTCCTTATGTTTGGTTCACATTCAATCAAGGTTCCAGACAGCAAGGCTGAGAGACTTATCGCACTTGATGCTATTGACAAGGAAGTTGTTCTTGGTATCCGTCCAGAGGATATTCATGATGAGCAGCTCTTCATCGAGTCATCACCAGAGAGCGTAATTGATGCCAGAATCAACATTTACGAGATGCTTGGTGCTGAGGTTTACTTATACTTCACAATCGACCAGTTCGATATCACAGCAAGAGTAAATGCTCGTACAACAGCTAGACCTGGCGATACAGTACAGTTCGCATTTGACTTAAGCAAGATCCACATCTTCGATAAGGAGACAGAGGAGATCCTTGTGAACTAGTCTTATCTGATTAAGAAAAATGAATAATTACAAATCTGTTAAACAGAGCGTGTGATTTTAAGTTCTAAAAAGGGAAGATGCAGAAAATTTTAATAAAAAATCTGCATTTTCTCTTTTTTTTTAATCAAGATTGCATTAAAATAGTACTTATAGATTTGCGGGCTAAAGTACAATAGTATATAAGGAGTGAAATTATGATATCAAACCAGATTCTTCAAGATACGATAGATGGATTAAAGAATATTACAAGAACAGATCTCTGTGTTTTGGATACAGAGGGCAAGGTTCTTGCTTCTACACTTAAGGATGTAGATGATTATGAGGATGCTGTACATGCATTTGTGGATTCCCCGGCAGAAAGCCAGGTTGTGAGAGGCTTTCAGTTTTTTAAGGTGTTTGATGACAATCAGCTTGAGCATATCCTTATGGCAAAGGGTGAGACTGATGACACATATATGGTAGGCAAGATTGCAGCATTTCAGATACAGAATCTTCTCGTTGCATACAAGGAGAGATTTGATAAGGATAACTTTATCAAGAATCTTCTTCTTGACAATCTTCTTCTGGTTGATATCTATAATAGAGCAAAGAAGCTTCATATTGATACGGATGTAAGACGTATAGTTTTCATCATTGAGACAAAGAATGAGAAAGATACAAACGCACTGGAGACAGTTCGTAACATTTTCTCAGCGAAGACAAAGGACTTTATTACTGCTGTTGATGAGAAGAATATCATCCTTGTAAAGGAAGTTAAGTCTAATGAGTCTTATGATGATATGAATAAGATTGCCAAAGTGATAGTTGATATGCTGAACACAGAGGCTATGTCATCTGTACATGTTTCATTTGGTACTATTGTGAATGAGATAAAGGAAGTGTCAAGATCATACAAAGAGGCTAAGATGGCACTCGATGTTGGAAAGATATTCTATGAGAATACAGACATTATTGCATATAGCAATCTTGGAATTGGACGACTTATTTATCAGCTTCCACTTCCACTTTGTAAGATGTTCATCAGAGAGATTTTTGACGGCAAGAGTCCTGATGAGTTTGATGAGGAGACACTCACAACTATCAACAAGTTCTTTGAGAATAGTCTGAATGTGTCTGAGACTTCGAGACAGCTCTATATACACAGAAACACTCTTGTATACAGACTTGATAAGCTTCAGAAGAGTACAGGACTTGATCTTCGTGTATTTGAGGATGCCATAACGTTCAAGATTGCACTCATGGTAGTTAAGTATATGAAGTATATGGAATCACTCGATTACTAATATGTAGATTAACATATGTTAAAGAGACTGGCGGAAGACATCGGGTTGATGCACACCAACTAGAAACAGGTCATCGCATTCATATGTGATGAAGTATGTATGATAATATAAGATACAGGGAATATTTATGAATAAGTCTCACATATATATATTGTGGGCATTATGCGTATGAGAAGGACTGCCGCGGCAGTCCTTCTTGTGTATGTTATACATAATATTAATTTCACAAACAAAACACAACAAATTTGGCATTATGTAGTATAATGTAGCGTGGATATGGTTAGAAGCCAATACCATGACGAGATGACATTACACTGGCGGATGTCCGGAATGAGGATTGATGCCTGGATAACAGGAGAGATACAATGATAGAATTAGAGAACGTGAGTATGACATATCCTGGGGGTATAGAGGCTCTTAAGAATGTGAATATCAACAT
>CAKQQK010000033.1:0-27210 GCA_934270935.1 uncultured Coprococcus sp.
AGCTTCCAATAATTTCCCATAATCTCTGTCACCATGTTTATTTTTTGCAACAGAGACAAGACATCTGGACACTGCGATATAAGCCTCCCTGACATCACCGTCAAGCACGCTGAGATGCTTCCTGACTGTATCTGTATCACACCTCTCAACCGGGCCTGTAAGGCTTTCAACCGGACCTTTGTCCGCAGCCGCATTCGCATTTCCAAGGAAGAGTGGTCTGATCGCACGCACTGCCTGCTCCTCTTCAAAGCCACACTGCATGAGCAGATCCTGTGATACTGCCAGAAGACCTGTGACGAGATTGCTGGCAAAAACCGACGCACTGTGATACTTCACCTTATCTGTGCCACTTATGCGCACACAGTCATTGCCAAGGGATTTTATCACATCACAGATAGCATCTGCATATCGGTCATGGCCTTCAACTGTAAAAAACGCTCTGTCCAATTCTTTGTAGGATTCGTACTTTGAACTAATTGCATACATAGGATGAATCGAATAACCAAAGGCACCAGCCTCTGTTATACCTGAGAAAATATCTGATGTCATAGCTCCACTGGCATGACATATGATCCTGCCCGCAATGTCAAGATCCTTCATCTTCTCCCACACTTCAGATATACTTCCATCCGGAACTGTGAGAAATATCACATCACTATATCCGCAAAGCTTCTCCAAGCTATCGTATGTAACGGTGTCGGTAAATGAAGCTGCCTCCTCAGCACTTTCCATGTGAGCACTATAATAACCACTCACGCTGAGTTTTTCACCATCTGGTAAAATACCACATAGAGAGTTTCCTCTCTCTGCTATATATCTGCCAAATGTAAATCCAACTTTTCCAGCTCCAACAAATCCAATCCTCATACTATCACCTGCTTAAATATGCATGTAAATATCAGTGAGTACCCCTTAAGGGATAAATTCAGGTACGGTTTCTTTCGAATACCATCCACTCCACATACTAACATTACATTTTTATGTTGTAAAGCAATAATCCCTCAAAAGGGATCATCGCCATGTCTGCCTGTTACTTGAATTTCTCTATAACTTCCTCATTTGCCTTCATCGCAGCCTTTTCCATCTCTTTTCTCTCATCCATGAGCTTAAGTCTGACTGACTCGTTGTTCACACCAATAATCTGAAGTGCAAGATATGCAGCATTCTTGCTTCCATTTATGGCAACTGTTGCAACAGGTATTCCTGAAGGCATCTGAACTATTGAAAGGAGCGCATCCATTCCATCAAGAGTTGCGCCTGAAAGTGGAACGCCTATTACCGGCAGAACTGTCTGGGATGCAACGACTCCTGGAAGCGCAGCAGCCATTCCTGCCGCAGCAATGATAACTTCTGTACCATTGTTGTTTGCCTCCTCTATAAACTCTGAAAGTCCGGCATGTGCTCTGTGTGCTGAAAGACATCTCACATCAACCTGCACTCCATAACTCTTAAGTATTCCAACTGCCGGTTCTACCTTTGACAGATCACTTGTTGATCCCATGATTATTGCTACTCTCATCTTCATTTTCCTCTTTTCTTTATATTTATAATAAATTTTATATACTGTTGAGATACTGGTCGATCATCTCGCTTGACGTCTGATAATCTCCCATATTCAGATATTCCCTGAGGGCTGTCAGAAACTCTGTATCAATATCTCCATACTGATACCTGTCAATATCTCTCATAATTCCTTCAACCGGCTCTCTGTCTCCGGCACGAAGGAACGCCCTGAGTTCCTTGAGTTTCCCCTTGTTTATTCCCTCTTTGAATTCCTTTTCGGCGGTTTCCTCCGTATGTTCTATTCTCGCCATATATTTGTCGATCTGTTTAAAGAAATCGTTCATTATAGCAACGAAATCACGGGTATTATCCTTTGCATACTGCTGGTTTCCTATATTTATCGCAGCTTCGAGATTTGCCGCCTTTCTCTCTATTCCATATGCACTTATATTCGCACTGCTGCTCTTGATATCATGTATTATATTCTTATATCTTCTGACATCATCATCTATATACGTTCTGAGCATCTGCACTTCTTCGCGGTATTCATCTCTGTAGCTTCTGAGGAACATATTGAAAGTCTGGAAATTGCCGCCCATAGCTCTGACCGCATCCTCCACAGCTACAAACCTTCCCAGAAGAACTGCGTCCTCTATATAATTGATATCATCTTCCGTCTGTGACAGCTCATTGTCCTTCTCTTTTATCTTATCCGCAGAGATATACGTTCTCAGCATAGCTTCCGCCTGATCCAGCTCGATAGGCTTCACTATAACGTCGTTAAAGCCAGACGTGAGTATCTCCTCTCTTGAAGTGTCAACTGTGTTTGCGGAGAGCGCTACTAAAGGAAGCTTCTTAAATTCCTCACCGTCCAGATTTCTGATCTCCCTCACGGTGTCAAGTCCATCCATGACTGGCATAACCGTATCTATGAACACCATATCATAGTTGTTCACCATGACATTATCAAGTGCATCGAATCCCGAAGTCGCCACATCACAGGCAAGGCCATATGTGTCAAATATAGTCTTCTCAACCTGAAGCGTTATCTCAGAATCATCAACTATAAGAATCCGCACATCAGGCAGCCACAGATGGGAATTGGCATTCCTTCTGGCCATCTCTTTTCGCTTGCGTTCATTATAATTTATATAGCTATAATCAAATACTGACTGTTTTATACTGAATCTTATTGTTGTTCCTGCTCCATATATGCTCTCTGCACTTATGCTTCCATCGAGCATTCTCACAAGCTCTTTCGCTATGGCAAGTCCTAGACTGACTCTAAACATTCCTATGTCTGACTTCTCATAAGAATCATCAAGTTCAAACAAAGTGGCAAGCCGTTCCTCTTTTACACCAAGTCCCGTGTCTGATATCTTAAAATCCAGATATACCTCATCATGATCTCTGTCAAATATCCTTGATATCTCCGTCTCTGGTTCCTCTATAATCTCTGAGTACTCACTCACAGTATAGTCCTCAGCCTCAGCTTCATCAGACTCTTCATCAGCCCGCCTTGCCAGACGCCAGTCAACATCCACGCTTATATATCCCTCTTTTGTGGTACTTGCAGACCAGGCAAATATATTCTCAAGTATCGTTCTTACAGCAGCCATATCTCCTATAAGTCCATTAGGAATATCATCCTCTATGCTAACCTTGAGATCCACCAGATCTCTGTTCACAGCCGTCTTGAACTCCTCAGCAAGCTCATCTATGAGATCAGATGCGAAATACTGGTTGTATGCCGGATCAATGATATCATCCTTAAGATTAGCAAGTTTTGATATACCATCGGACATATCAAGTATCTCTCTTCCTGCAGCATACATAGCACTGTACTGTGAGTATTCCTCACTTTGAACATCGCTGCAGTTTCTCATGGCCAGCTCCGATATAGCTATGATATTGTTAAGAGGCGTTCTTATCTCATGATTCAAATAGTTTACATAATCATTTTTCGCCTGATTCGACTTCTCTGCTTCCTCGCTCTTCTTACTGAGCTCCTCAACCTGCTCATTCTGTCTTCTTAAAAGCTTGAATATACTTCTTGCGACAACGATACCTATCAATATGAGCAGCATGATAATGAGAACTATCAGAAGTTTTGCAAGATTCGTCTCAAAAAAACCAAGTTCTTTATTTATCACAAATGTCAGAGGTTCCGCACACTCTATACCATCTGCATTCTTCGCTGAAAGGACAAATGTGTAGATACCTCCCTCAAGGTTTGTATACTCAACCTCCATCCTGTCATTTCCAGTGAGGGTACGGCTCTCGCTCTCAAATCCCTCAAGGTGATAATCTACTGTGATGTCTGCACGGTTTACATAACTAAGAACCGAGAATTTTACAGTGATCCTGTTTGTGTTCTTCGGCACATCTATATGACCATCAAGATCTGAAAACTGATATTCTGAACCATCAACCTCCACAGATGCTATACGAACCTTCGGAGCAACTTCATTCACATATTCTGCGCCAAGATTTATCTTGCACAATCCCTCATCACAGCACACATACACTATTCCCGTCTTGGATACATAGTTTGTAGATTTCTCTGTTATATTTGATATGATTCCATCGTTCTTGGAAAAACTTATGTACTCAGCATCTGCACTGCTTAGTATATCTTTCTCATAATATCTGTACAGCCCCCTTGAGCCAAATATCCACAGATATCCTTCATCGTCAAGGATAAGATCATATATACTGTTCGTGTTGTCCACAGTCGTTATCTGCCTGACCGTACCCTCCTGATAATAAAGTCCGTTATCTGTTCCTATCCACAGTCCACTGCTTCCCTGAACCATGGAAGACACAACACTCATCTTCTGGTTATCATCAAGGCCTAATGCATTCACGTTGTAGTCGTCATCTATAATAAACACTCCGGCGCCGTTGGATCCGGCATACAAATGTCCATCAGAATCAGCATACAGACTTATGATGTCCGGATTGTCCAGACCATCCATTCTTGACAGACTCTTTATAACATCATCCTGTCCTATGACTGAAATACCATTCTCAGTTCCAACAGCCACATAACCTGGTCTCAGCTCCGTCACGCAATTCACCGCATTACTTATAAGCGATGACTCACCTCTGTTAAAACATTTGTACTGCCAGTTCCTGCTTACACGTATGACACCATATATCTTGTACGTTGCGATCCACAGATGATCCGATGAATCCACATACAGATCTCTTATACTTATGCCATACAATTTGCTTATGAGTTCATTCTCACTTGCGGCGATCAATTTGCCCTTGGAATCAACCACATAAAGTCCCTCATCTGTTCCTATGAACAGATTGCCATTATAGCTGGTGACACAGTTGACAATAGAATTCCCTATGCCATACTTCATGGTCACGTCCTGGAACTTGCTCTGTTCAAGGAACAGGAGTCCTTTTCTGTATGATGTAAACCAGTAATTTCCCTCAAAATCGCAGGTCATATCACTCATTGACTCATTAAACTTAAGGCTTCCCACCGTCACTATCCTGCCCTTGGAAGTCATATATCCAACGCCGTCATCGGCAAGCACCCATATACGTTTTCCATCAGAATACATTCTATTTATTCCGTGAAGACTTCCCGTATTTATAACCGACACTGTACCCTTTGCAGTTATCTTCAGTATGCTGTATCCGGCAGAGCCATAATACCTGTTTCCCCTTGCATCCACATACAGTGAATTTATATCGTCTATACCATACTCAGTCTTTGATGATACAGTTATCTTTCTGTCAGCATACACCGTTATGAGAACATCATTGTTTGCAACAGCATATATAGTTCCATTATAGCCGGATATATTGCCAATGCTGAGACCTGATATTCTGTCATCCGTGATGGTCTGTACACCATCTTTATCCATACAGTAAATTCCCGACGAACATGCCATCCACAGATTATTATCGCCATCTTCATACATAGCATTGATTGATGACACGCCAAGGTTGTACATCTCGGACACTCTGTGGAAGGTTCCATCATTAAATACATAAAGTCCATAGTTGTCTGTTCCGACATAAAGCTTGTCGTCCGCAGTCAGATATATGCAGTTGATGGAATACTTTGTTCCATCCTCATGTGAATCAAGCGGAAACAGTACAAATTCACTGCCATCATATCTGTACAATCCATTATCAGTACCAATCCATATATATCCGCTTGTTGACTGGCACACACAATTAGCCTCTCCACTGTCAAATCCTTCGTCATCAGCAAATGTCCTCTGGTTATAATTTGATGTGAAGTTTTCGTCAGCAAACACTTCAAGCCGTGACATCATCACTAATGCCACGGCTATCATAGTCACAAGTATTGTAAATTTCCTAAGATGCTCTCTCATTTATTCCTCCGAAAATCCCCGGGAAAAGATCATGCCTCCTTGAGGAAGGCTACATATCCCTTCTTGGTCTCGTATATATCAGCCTTGGAGGTCACCTCCCATGGAGCATGCATGTTCAGCACTGCAACACCACAGTCAATGACTTCCATTCCATACAATGAAAGTATATATGCGATCGTTCCACCGCCGCCGACATCCACCTTGCCCAGCTCTGCTGTCTGGTATGCGATCCCGGCATCGTCCATAATCTTTCTTATAGCTGCCATATATTCTGCATTTGCATCGTTTGAACCGGATTTACCTCTTGAACCGGTAAATTTGTTGAATACCATTCCATCTCCAAATATAGCTGCATTCTTCTTGTCAAATGCGGATTCAAACGTCGGATCAAAACCGGCAGATACATCAGATGAAAGCATCCTTGATGAAGCAAGGCATCTTCGAAGTGACAGCTCTGAGAAATCTCCCATGGCATTCATGATCTCTGCAACAGTATTCTCAAAGAAGTGTGACTGCATTCCTGTTGCACCAACACTTCCAATTTCTTCCTTATCAGTTAAAAGACAGCATGTAGTCTTATCCGGTGATTCAACCTCCAGCATAGCCGCAAGTGATGTAAACGCACACACTCTGTCGTCCTGGCCATAAGCCATGATCATACTCTCATCTATACCACAGTTTCTTGATTTTCCTGCAGGAACTATCTCAAGCTCTGCTGAGATAAAATCCTCCTCCTTCACACCGTACTTCTTCTCAAGGAGCTCCAGAGCGGCTTCCTTGACAGCTTCCTTCTCCTTACCTGCCAGAGGCCTGCTGGCAAAAAGAATATCAAGCTGCTCACCCTCAATAACAGAATCAGCTCTCTTCTTGAGCTGTTCCTGGGAGAGATGTATGAGCAGATCGGTGACACAGAATACAGGGTCATTCTTATCCTCACCTATATTTACATTTACAACTTCGCCATCTGTCTTTGCTATCACACCGTGGATTGCAAGTGGAAGTGTTACCCACTGGTACTTCTTGATACCTCCGTAATAATGAGTGTCAAGATATGCAAATCCACCCTTCTCATACAGAGGATTCTGCTTCACATCCATCCTTGGGGAATCAATGTGTGCACCAAGTATATTCATTCCTTTTTCAAGCTTCTTCTTTCCTATGGTGAACATAGCTACTGTCTTATTCATCCACACAGCGTACACCTTGTCACCGGCCTCAATCTTCTCCTTGTTCTTGATGATCTTCCTTATATCACGAAAGCCCTTATCCTCAGCCTGTTTTACTATCTCCTTCACGCACTCGCGCTCTGTTTTGCCGTTGTCAAGGAACTCTCTGTAATCCTTACACAGGCTCTCAAGGGCCTTTATCTCATCCTTCTTGTATTTGTTCCATGCATTTTTCTGTGTCATGATCTATACCTCCTTATATTGAGCATCAGTACACCTAAATCCATATCTGGCGATGCGCTGACACATCATCACTCGCTATAAACATCAGTGTCTATATTCGTCGCAGACTTTTTCATAGTGTTCTTCCTGAGTATGAGGAACATGGTCCCCGATATCACAAAATATATTATATACACTATGTACGACTGAACCAAGGTAAATCTGAATATGATATACCCGATTGCACACAAAACTATGGCTGTCACTATAGCTATCGCCATGTTGAAGAAAGCATTCAGATTGCCTCTGAGTGCGCCATATTCATCCTCCCAGTCTATCTTCGGATGTGTGGAATCAAGCAGAATTCCTGTATATGTACATATTCCGGAACACAATATTCCGATCAGCACATAATAAGCACTGTCAAGCAGACTGCAATCCATATATATACACACAGCGATAGTGGTTATAACCACAGTCACACCGCTGAATATCATGCTTGTCCATACCTTTACACGCACCTGAAGTTCATAAGCCATGGGAATATACTTTATGAATGATATATGGCTTCCCTCCCTGGTGAACGATGTTGACGCTATACTGTTCATCGCTGTGGCAAAGAATGCTACAGCCGTCACCGCTATGAGCATAATCGCATCCGAGAGAAAATACCCCTTCTCAAATGTGTTTCTGAATGACCTGATGGAATCTGCTGTAGCAGGTATATTGAAAAGTGCGATCACAAGGATCGGCCATATAACATTAACAACAACACAATATTTTCTGTATGCAGGTGTCCTGACTAACGTCTTTACTTCCTTCTTCATATAGGCTTTAAACGGCGTGTTTATGGCATAGCTGTCTGACTTTTCTCCGCCTCTGATCCTCCTGCCGGATCTTCCGGTGGATGACACAAGGTACACGCCTCTAAGGTACAGTTTGTTTCCAAGGAATAACAGCAATCCTATACATGCTGCATTCACAAGTATGAACAATAACATATAGAGTATACTGTCCTCTCCAACCGCTTTAAGGAAGAGCGGTACGGTGAAAAATATATTGTTCATGATATTTATAAATATATTGTCACCATTTTTCAGACTGTCTATGTAATTATTTATATTTACAGAATCCATCTGTGCAAATGACCATGCAAAAAGTCCTGCAAACACAGCTATGGCAATCCCCACCATAAAATCCACATTGCGGAGCAGCTTCACCCTGCTGAAAAACGCCATCACGATAAGTGAAAATATACCACAGTAAACAAGTGGCAGCACAGGAAGCAGAAACACTCCAATCAGCGAAGTCAGGACTGATACGATATGTATATCCGCCGCAACAAAATATCCTATAAATCCGCAGAACAGGATCATGAACTCCATGACGCTCTCCGCCAAATATGCATGAGTGAATTTAGCTGCAACAAGCTCAGCCGGCCTTACAGGAAGCGGCAGAAGGTGATCCAGATCTGACGAAAAATAAAGCAGATTGAATATCACCATTATACTGAATATGACTCCGAATACGGACATAAGCTGTACCACAATATTGAGTCCCTGCACATCTCCGCCCGCCTCTCTGAGTGCTGCGGTCATAATATAAACTATAAATCCAACCACGAAACAACACGGTATCATGATACAGCACATGGCTATCATCCCCATCACCTTGTAGGTTCTGGCCTTCTCTCCGTGTTCAGGCATCTCCATGTCGTTGTTCTTCGTGATCATTTTGAGCAGTGTTCTAAAATTCTTCATGCATCATCTCCACAAAAATCTCCTCAAGAGACTTGTTCTTGTGCTGTGCCTCGAGTGACTCAAGGGTTCCCTGATATATATCCTGACCCTTGCGTATCATGATTATTTTGTCACATAACTTCTCTGCAACCTCAAGAACATGTGTTGAGAAAAAAACACAATTGCCTGCATCGGCATGCTCTCTCATCATCTTCTTGAGCTCGTATGCGGCATTCGGATCAAGACCAGTCATCGGCTCGTCCAGAATCCACACAGGCGGATTGTGCACAAGCGCAGCCATAACCATCATCTTCTGGCGCATACCATGTGAATAGCTCACCATCTGTCTGTTCAAACTGTCCTCCATGCCGAACCTCTCCGCCATCTGCTCTATTCTCTTCTTGCGGTCATTCGTGGATACTCCGTATATGTCCGCAATAAAATTAACGTATTCAAGGCCTGTCAGTCTGAGAAAGATATCCGGATTATCTGCTATATATCCCATGGACTGCTTGGCCTGTATTGGTTCCATGCTAATATCATGACCATTTATCAAAGCACGTCCCTTTGTTGGCATGAGTATTCCTGTGAGCATCTTGATGGTCGTCGTCTTGCCGGCTCCGTTCTGTCCGACAAATCCTGCTATCTCACCTTTGTTTATATGAAAGCTCAGATCATCCACCGATACAAAATCCCCGCCGTACACCTTTCTCAGATTCTCCGCTATTATCATACATTTATCCTTTCCCAGATCACAATGATATTTTTTTGCCACCATCCATTATACCAATTGAAAGGACTGTTTACAAGTTTACTGTTGTATCCAGACAGAATGAATATATAACTTTTTCCTTAACTTTTAGTCCCGTCAGTTTTTCAAGTACATCCGCATATTTTTCAAGCTGCACATGATATTTTGTGACCAGATCCTGCACATTCTTCACGGTGTCAGTCTTGTAATCCATGAGTACGATCTCCCCGTCTTCTATAAAGTATGCGTCAATTATTCCCTGAACCACTATGGTCTCATCTCCGCAGTCACTGTAAGTGCTGTTTATCTCCCCGGGAGTCATCATCATATAGAACTGCCTCTCCCTGAAAAGCCTGCCAGCCCCATCTGCTGCCGCCATTCTCTGTCCAAGCTCACTTTGTATCATCTTGTGTATCTTTTCAGGGCGTATACGATTCTTATAAACATCATCAAACAGCCCGAGCTCAAACACGCGAAGGACATCGCTCTCTGCTCCGGAGATGTCTGTCTGACCAAAATCCGCAAGTTCCATGATCTTATGATATATCGTTCCTATCTCGTTTCCATGAACAATCCGCTCCTCGCACATGAATGCGGGAACCGGAGCATTATCCTTACGCTTGTACACTTTCTGCGCACTGCTTCCGGAAAATGCAATCTCCTCTCCCTGCAACTGAAGCCTCTTGATCTCCGTGATAGACATCTTGCTTCTGAGTCCTGAACTCTTATATCCATATTCGTATTCTATACCTTCACGTATCCTGTCACACAGACCGGCATCCACAGTGCCTACGGATCCGGATTTCTCTCCATCTTCCGTATAACTTTTACACTCATTCAGACTTCCATCGGATATCTTGTCTTCCATATCATCCGGGATTCCGACAAAACTGTCAGCCTTAACAGTGTCTATGACAACATATTCATCATATTCCGTGTAACAGAGCGCCGTATAGATCCATGCTGCATAACATTTTGCACTCATGACTGCTGCGTAGTTCATTCTCTTACCCAGCACATAACTCTGACAGTTCTCAATGAACGAATCCATATCCTTAATGCATGCCGTCATGTAAAGTTTTTCTTTTGCTCTTGTAAGTGCCACATACAGAACACGCATCTCCTCCGCATAGGTTTCGGATCTGATAGTATCTGTCATGACCTTTCTGATGAAGGATTCCCGTTTCACACGAGATTTTACATCAATCTGATTGCACGCCAGATAATAATCCTGATGGACAAGAACATTCTCCTTCATATCCATCTGGTTGAACTCTTTGCCAAGACCTGCCACAAAAACTATAGGAAACTCCAATCCCTTGCTCTTATGCATGGTCATGACCCTTACAACATTCTCTTTCTCGCCAACCACATCTGCCTCAGCAAAGTCCAGATCATTTGTCCGAAGCTCACTCACATAGCGGATGAAGTTGAACACACCCTTACTGTTCTTCTCAAAATCATCAGCCTTGCGTATGAGCATATCTATATTCGCCTGTCTGCGTTTTCCTATAGGTCTGGCACCTGCGAACCAGTAATATCCGGTCTCATCCAGAATATATCTTATAATGTCACTTATGGACATATAATTCTTATTCTCCTTCAGATAGTCCAGCATGTTCAGAAATGTTCCGAGCTTCTTTACAGCGGGAATATCCTCCCCCTCATGGCATTCCATATAATCTCTGACTTTGTCGTACAGTCTCGCATTGTAATCCTTTGCATCCTTCTCATACTGAATTCTGTACTCACCCGCAATACGCGCCAGTTCCTCCTCGTTAAGCCCTGCAATAGGGGACCTGAGAACCGCCGCAAGGTCGATATCAACATAGCTGTTGTCAACAATTGACAACATGCTCACAAGAACACTTATCTCGGCAGCGTCAAAATATCCCTTCTCGCTCTCTATATAAAGAGGCACTCCGACAGCCTCAAACACCTTCTCATAATCTGACGACGCAGAGGAAACACTTCTGAGAAGTACCACTATATCCCTGTACTCAGCTTTTCTCTTTCCGCCGTCCACAAACACAGGTTCCGGACCATCGACGATCTGTTTTATCTTGCCGGCTATATACTCAGCCTCAACCTCAGTCTTTGTCACATCTGTATATGGATCCACATCACTCATATTGTTGTCTATAAGTATGAGTTCCGATTTTGGTCCCTGGTACACGTCATCAGGCTCAGACATGGCAGCCCCGGAGATTGCATATCTTGAATTGAGCTGCGCCGCCGCATCATACTCTATATCCCCGATCTCACGCATCATGACCTGTGAAAATATCGAGTTCACAGTTTTTAACACGTTGATCTCACTTCGAAAATTTCTGGACAGAAGTATGCAGTTTCCAAGGGCATCCTCCTTTGCCTCATCGTCATCTGCAAGCCTTACATAGGTGTCATATTTGCCTATGAACAGATCAGGTCTAGCCATCCTGAATTTGTAGATACTCTGCTTCATGTCTCCCACCATGAACATATTGTTGATGTTCTCTCCATGGCCGGCCACACTTCCGAGTATATATTCCTGTATAAAGTTGCTGTCCTGATATTCATCTATGAGTATCTCCCTGTATCTTGCAGATACCTCACGTCCGATCTCAGATGGCACAGGTCTGCCATCTTCCACGCCATCGCAGAGTATGCGATATGCAAACTCCTCTATATCATGAAACTCGAAGAGATTCTTCTCCATCTTCACCTTCATAAGCTCATCCATATAAAGCTCAGTCAGGTCAAGTACAGCGGTGAGTGTAGGTGCCATCATCTTCATCTGGCTTATTATGTCGTCCACATCTACAGAAAAAGCTATGATATCATTTATCATTTTCTTGTAGACATCACGCCTTGACTTGATCATATCCCGCTTGTCCGGATCCGCATCAGCGCCGGTTGCCACAAGCCTGTCAAATGCGTAACATATACTCTGTCCATCCGAATCCTTCTCCATCTTCTGACCCGCAGGCCTGATAGATGCATTATATATGTCTCGGAGAACAAATAGATCTCCTTTTTTTTGATCAGGCAAATCACCACAGCTGTTAACCATGTCCTGTATCATCAATACATCCTGATCTATCCTGAGGCCATATGCTGCAAGGCCGTAACATTCTGTGGCATACTTCTGGCACTCCATAGCCATATCAAGTGCTGCGCAGAGCATGCTGCGAACCCTTCCCGCAAATGCTGCGACCATCGGCATCTCCATAACCGCACTGCGTTTTTCCTGAACCGATGCACTGTGATCAACTCCGAGAGTCAGAGCATGTCTGGCATTTTCTATCCACTGATGAGGATCAGGATAGCTGGATATAGCTCCCATCACCTTGCCAACGATAGCTGCAACAGCAGTATCCTTCTCCTTTGCCGCAAATGTCTTTACCAGCCGCTTGAAGCCCGGAACAAGATTCTCATCCTCATAGCACATCTCCATGACCTGATCACAGACATCCTTACGGATGATCTTCATCTCAGTATCATCCCCTATGTCAAACGCAGAATCCAGCTGAACCTTTGCAAAATATTCCTTAACTATTCGAAGACAGAAACTGTCTATCGTGCATATCTCGGCATGATTGATGAGCGTCATCTGACGGATCAGATGTTCATCGCTCCTGTTATCCTTCTGCAGCATATCTATCTTCTTCTGCAGCTCCCGTCCTACTTTCTCTTTCATCTGGGCTGCCGCCGCATTGGTAAATGTAACAACAAGAAGTTCATCCACATCCACCGGATCATAGCCCTCTATCCGTTCTCCTCTGGCATCAAAACCTGACACCATCTGAATTATTCTCTCAACAAGCACAGCTGTCTTTCCAGAACCCGCCGCCGCCGCAACCAGAAGATTGCCCTTTCTGGTATCTATGACATGAGCCTGCTGTGGCGTCCACTTTATTTCATTTTCTACCTTCTGCTCACTGCCCATATCATCATCTCTCCTTTCCCGCATCTTCTGCTGTCTGTTTTTCATCATCTGGTTCTGTCTTTATCTCCATTCCAAGCTGCGCCGCTCTCAGCTTAAGCTCCTCAGCTCTGCTCTCAATGCCCCCCAGCGCACTCTCGGCTTCTTCCAGTTTTCCCGCGGCAAGCTCCATGTCATCTCTCATCTTCTGGGTCGCTTTATCGCCCCGGTCGTCCACTTTCTTTTTTGCAGTGTCATACTTCTTTCTGGCACCGTCATATTTTTTCTGGGCCTTTTTGAGGTCATCATCCAGGCTCTTCATGTCTTTGGATATCTGTTCTATCTCATCAGACTTCTTATGATAGACATCCTGCTCTCCGCTGTATATGCGGGAATATCTGTTGCCTGAATATTTGTCATCAAATTCACATACGCCTTTAAAACCGCAATACTTACATGCATTCACATCTCCCTGTCTGACAGGGTTTATGTCTATCTGCCCCTTAGATATCCCGCCGCCAAGCCTTTCTATATTTCTTCTGTTTGCCTCCATCAGGTCCATGATGAGCGTCTCCTGAAGCCTCTGGGCAGACTTTACCGTGGCCATATTTCTATCCATGACAGAGACTGTCTTCTGGCTGTCACTGACTATTCCAGAGTACCTGGATTCACTTAACAGTGCTCTCTCAAAAGCATCCACAACGACATTTCCAAACTGCACACTTTCCTCCGTCTCAAATCCGGATTCCTGCTCATTGTATCTGACTTTATCACCAAGCCCAGTGACATCTGCCACAGGATCGTTAAATGTATAATAGAGAAGTCCGCCTACATGCACTCTGCTATCAGCATCCCCCTTCTTGCCAAGTCGTCTCTTTTCCAGCTCATATGCTATGGCACCGTATGTCACAAGCTGCATCTGAAGGCCGCCAAGCACTTTATCAATGTCTATGGTTTTGTCCGAGGATTTGTAATCGACTATCCTGAAATATGCACCTTCATCGCCGCTGTACTCATCTATTCTGTCTATCACGCCGTTAAGGCTCATCGTAAGTCCATTTGAAAGTTCAAACACATAGTCATCTATTCCATCCTTTGCAGTGTTGAAACGTCTCTCAAAATTGTCCGGCTGCATCTCTCCGCACATTATAAAAGTTCTGAGAGTCCTGGTTGTCCTGACCGCAATATCAGCAAGCAGTTCACGCATATATCCAGATCTGGAGCTGTCATCAAAGAAAGCCTGAGCCTCATCAGCTGCAGAACTGTCTGCAAACTCCACAGTCTTCTTCATAAGTTCATCATCATCTATATGTACCCAGTCATTCTCCCTGAATGTCTTCACATAATTGAATACTTTCTCCATGGTGCTGTGGAGTATATTTCCCACATTTGCCGCATTGATCTGGTAGGTCTCCCTCTCGGTGAGTCCCAGACCATAAGTCAGGAAATATTTGAACTGACACTCGGCGTATCTCTCAAGTCTTGACACGCTGAGCACAAGATTATCTCCGTAGATCATCTTCACCACATCAGCAGACAGCTTCATGGCCGAGTTGGTAAATGAACGCCCAGCCGCTATGGCATCTATCTGCCTGTCACAGCCCATATCAAGAAGCATCCTGCTTACAAGCTTCCATGTGCCATCACTGTCATCTTTTTCTGATTGATTTATCACGTACTTCAGGGCGGAGCCCACCGTCTCAGGAATCTGGGAATCCGCATCATAGTCCTGCACCACGATATCAGGGAATACCCCTCTCACCCTGTCCACAAGGTATGACGGCTTGGACTCCCTGAAATCCTCACTCATCTTCCTGTACACGATATATAGCTGATCCGAAGGCTTGGTCATGATCGTATAGATATAGAACTGCTCCGTATACGCATTTGTCCTGTCCGAAGGCGCCAGAGTTACTCCGCAGTCCTCCAGACGCTGTCTGTCCGCACCGGAAAGTATCTTTCCCTTCTTTGCCGGCTTTGGTATGATTCCTTCATTTACACCTGTAAAGAATACAACCTTCACATGGTTGAGTCTTGATCTGGTCATATCGCCCACAACAACCCTGTCCACAGTTGGCGGAACGATTCCGATCTTCATATCTGTGATTCCCGCATCAAGTATGCCTGCATACTCGCGGACAGTCAGCTTCTCATCGCCAAGTATAGTAACCATCTTGTCCATGAGTGTGATCATCTTGTCAAATATCTGACCGTAAGCATCCCCCTCGTCAAATCTCTCCTCACCGTACAGCATCTCCTTGCGCTTTTCCAGCTTGTCCCACACGCCAAGTTCCATAAGAAAATGATAGAGGGACTCCGTATAAGCGCGCACCGTATTCTTAGAAGCTGGACTTGCAGGTCTGAACACATCTATATACTCTGTGCCAAATATGTCCATGATCTGTGATCTAATGGAATTCATGTCTGCCGCATAGTCCGTATCTTTCTCATCGGTTATCTCCTTCTGCCAGCCCTTAAGGCCCCTGAGATTGCGCTTTAAGGCATAGTTTTCCATGCGTTCCATATCGTCACGGTCGACGTCTGTCATACCGGATTTCAAAAGCCTGAACACACTGTCAAATGAGAAATTGTCCGACATGACAGCCAGAAAGGCCCTGACAGTGTCTGAACACGGATCACCGGCAAGTGCAGCATTTTCATCTATGAACACAGGAATCCTGTACTCGTCCATAGCCTGTCTGTAATAGACTGCCACATCACTCAGATCTCCCGCCACAACAGCAATATCCTTGTATCTGTATCCGTGGTTTCTGACGAGATCCCTTATCTTTGAAGCCGTGAACACTGCCTCATCTTTTGCCCTGTCCGTGGAAATGAGCTGTATATTTTCCGTGATGCCAGGTCTTTTGCCATGTGGATATCTGAACAGGTCTTTCTCAAGCTCAGCCAGCTCAGGATTTGCCCTGAAACGATATGGAACCTCACCGCTGCACATGACTACATTCTCAAGTATATCAACATGCTCCTCCTGCGCCGCCTTGCACAGAGCTGTCATAGTCTCCTTTGTAAGTCTGAACAGCTCGTATTCCTTTGGTCTTGCAAGACTTATCTGATCCGGCGCTATATCAAATACAAATGTTATACTTCTGACATGTCCCATCATCTTCCTTATCAGATTCATCTGGACAGGTGTGAAACCCGTAAATCCATCAAAATACAGATGGCTGTCCGCAAGGATATTGGATCTGTCAAGATTATCCGCTAAAAGCTCAGTGAGCTGCTCTGCCACTATATAGCTATCCTGCGAATTGTGTTCCTCAAATTTCTCATATATAAGGCGGACATCATGAAGTTTTTTGTACGTAGGAGACTCCTTATCCATAAGTTCCATTGCATGATCAATGTCTGATCTGTCAACCGCATACTGAAAAAGCTCCGACATCATGGACTTCATCTCATCCACAAATCCCAGCTTGTTCATATAACTTCCGTATACAAGAAGTTCTTCCCTCTGCTCCATAAGTATCTTCTTGATAAGCATACTTTTTCCAAAATCCTCAAGTACTTGTCCGGGATTCACAGACAATTCATCAAACACCCGGTACGCAAGACGGTTCAATCCTATGGCATCTATATTCATGGTTCCATGGCGTGGATGCCTGGTCACTATATCTCTCTGGGCTTCCATAGTGAACTGCTCCGGTACAACATAAAAATAATTCAACGTATCGTGTGCCATGGAGTCCCTGATGAGTGTATCCAGAACATATTCCGTCTTGCCTGACCCGGCTGCGCCGAGCACGAACTGTATCGACATACGCAAATCTCCTCTCTGCTAAACTTCAAATAAAACCGCTGTTTTATCACATACCTGACGTCATAAAATCCGATATCCCTGAATAGAATGTATAAATAAAAACAGGGAGATCAAACTATGTCATCAACAAAATTAATAGTGTTAAAGTCAAAAGAACTGATCTATACAGCAATCCTTCTCGCACTTATCATCGTGTTTGTGATCATAATGATCAACATGTTCAAAGATAAAGATGATACCAAAAGCTCTGATTCCAGCGTCCAGACATCTGCGCAGACAGCTTCTTCTGACAAAGTCTCCGAGATCCGATATACCCCCGGAACATACACCTCTCCTCTGGTTCTCGGTGACAACACGCTGTCAGTGATGGTCACTGTAGACGAAAACTATATCACCGACGTGTCTTTCAAGCAGGTAGATGAAGCCGTAACAACCATGTACCCTCTACTTGAATCATCACTTGAGGATATCAACACACAGCTTCACTACATATCATCCGTAGACGATATCACTCCTTCAGGAGACAACACCTACACGACCAGACTCATCGTCGATTCCATCAGAAACGCACTGGCAGATGCTGTTGTCAACTGACAGGCCGCCTATATCCAAAAAGGACAGATATGTATGTAACGCATTTATAATACATACGCATCTGTCCTTTTTTTCTGCGCCGCTGCAGTCTCCCGGATTTTTCCTGCGTCAATCCTGTAAACGACACCAATCCTAGTGCTTTGGCACCACGTTATCCTTATCCTTGAAAATGCTCTCAGCAGGCACATATCCTCTAACTCTTGACACAGGATAAATGTTGCTGTGGCGTCCTATGACGGTACCCGGATTCAGCACACTGTTGCATCCAACTTCTACATTGTCGCCAAGCATGGCACCGAATTTCTTAAGTCCAGTAGCAATGTCAAACGCCTTGCCGCATGACATTCCTTTTACATGAACAAGTGTCTTGTCCGACTTAACATTTGATGTGATGCTTCCAGCTCCCATGTGTGACTTGAATCCCAGAACTGAATCTCCAACATAATTGTAATGTGGAACCTGTACGTTGTTGAATATGATAACATTCTTAAGCTCTGTGGAATTGCCTATCACGCAGTTCTCCCCCACCAGGACACTGCCTCTGATAAAGGCTCCCGGGCGAACTTCTGTGCCCGCACCGATGACTGTCGGACCAAGTATGGTTGCTGTAGGATATACCTTGCAGCTCTTGTGGATCCACACATTCTCACCTGCCTCATTATATTCATCCTTGTCAAGACTCCTGCCAAGCTCCAGCACAAAATCCTTGATGAGAGGGAGCGCCTCCCATGGATATGTAAGCTTCTCAAGCAGCGGCTTCGCCATAGTCTGCTCCAGAGTATAAAGTTCCTTTATTGTTACAACTGAATGTACGTCTTCCATAATAATTCTCCTCATATAAATTTAATAGCAGCTGTGCGACACATCACACAGTATCACTTACTATGTTATACACCTTTATGCATTTGTGCGCAATTATTGCGGATCTGCATTTTCCTCCGTCTTTGCTTCTGCCTTTGTATCCCTTTTCGGCGAACCGCTTTTTGTGTAGAAAATCTTCGTCCTGTCAAACACGCCTGTTATCCCGTTCTGGTTCTGAATCTGCTTCACAAGATTCGTGTACCTGGTGACAAATGTGGTCATCTTGTCTGTATATTCCTGCCTGGATATCTGTCCCTCAGCCACACCTTCAAGCCCCTTCTCCCAGCTCGCCGTGAGGTCGGCTCTCAAAAGGCCATTGATGGAATAATACACTATGTCATATATTATCTCACCCAGAAATGTCGGTGTAACTATCTGCGTCTTCTTGTTCAGCGATATGTATTTGTTCTTCTCAAGCTTCGTGATGATGCCGTCTCTGGTGGCACTCGTTCCAATTCCGGCACCTTTTATCTGCTCTCGGAGATCCTCATCTTCGATGAACTGTCCCGCATTCTCCATCGTCAGTATCAATGAACCTGAGTTATATCTCTTCGGAGGTGATGTCTCGCCCTCCTTGATATCTATATTCTGTACTTCAAGTTTATCGCCTTTTCGTATCTTCGCCAGCCTCTCTATAAACTCCTGACTGTACTTTGGTTCGTCCTTCTTCCTGGAGAAACTGTTTGCGGCAACTTTCAGGTATCCCTCACTTATGAGATACTTGAAATTGGCAAACAACTTTTCGCCATTCTTAGAGAGTGTCATGGCAACCTTCTGATACTCAGCAGGTGGATAGAATATGCTCAGGAATCTTCTGCATATGATCTCATACACCTTGAGCGATGTCGGCGCAAGGCTCTTTAGTGCGCCAAAACCCTGTCCTGTAGGTATGATGGCGTAGTGGTCGGTGATCTGTTTGTCATTCACATATTTGGTCTTTGCTATGCCCTTATATGTGCCGCTCTCCATGGCGCCCTGTGCAAACTCACGAACAGGCTGAAAATTCTTAAGACCCGATATATTCCTGCCTATCTCCTTTGCCACCGCAGTCGAAAGCACTCTGGCATCGGTTCTCGGATACGTGACAAGCTTCTTCTCGTAAAGTTCCTGAACTATCTTCAGCGTGTCAGACGGACTTATCTTGAAGAGGGATGAACAGTCATTCTGAAGCTCCGCAAGATTGTACAGCATCGGCGGCTGTTTCTTCTCCTTCTTGCGCTCTATCGCCTCAATGACAACCTCCGGCTCACCCGCCCTTAGCTCCTCAAGCAGTTTTTCCGCCGCAGCCCTTTCCTTAAATCCGTTCTCCTTATACATAAGCGGCGACTCGAAATACTTTGTGCCCTTGACGGCCTTCCACTCAGCGTCAAATGTCTGGCCTTCCTCGCCCACATTCGCCACAAGCCTGTAGAACGGAGTCTTGACAAACTCTCTTATCTCTCGCTCACGCTTCACTATAATCCCAAGGACACATGTCATGACACGTCCAACTGCTATGACACATCTGTCCATGCCGAGATACCTCTGAACCACATTTGAAAACTTGAGTGACAGTGCCCTTGAAAAATTGATACCCATGAGATAATCCTCCTGGGCTCTTAAATATGCAGCATCACTTAGACTGTCGTACTCCGAGAGCGGCTTCGCTTCACGTATTCCCCTGAGGATCTCCTCCTCTGTCTGGGAATCTATCCACACACGACGCTTCTCTTTACCGGTCACATGGGCCATGGAGTCAACCAGTCGGTATATGTACTCCCCCTCACGTCCGGAATCCGTTGCGACATAGATACAGCCTATGTCATCTCTGTTCAGAAGTCCTGCCACGATGTTGAACTGCTTCTTCGTATCAGGCAGCACCTCGTATTTGTATTCTGTTGGGATAAATGGAATCGTTGTAAGGCTCCACTTCTTCAAATTCGGATCATAGGCATCCGGATAGCTCATGGTTATCAAATGTCCCACACACCACGTGATAACCGCAGTATCTGATTCAAGGTATCCATTCCCCGCATTGCCCTTCACCCCCAGCACATCCGCAAACTGTCTCGCCACGCTGGGTTTCTCTGCTATATATAAATTCTTCAAATTCTGCTCCTATTCTGATTTCAATTCAGATAATACATCACAACGCATTTTTATAATATAACAGAATTCTCCCCAAGGGGCAAGCGGGGACGGAGGTGCCTGACCCCTCCACTTCGCACTTCTCCCCACGAATTGCGCGTTAATACCGAATTGCTTCGCACTTCGTGCTCCCGCAATTCTACGCGGCATTCACACTCCGGCCTATCGGCCTTCGTGTTCATGTCGCGTCATCCCGTCAAATGCGCTACATGCCGCGAGCAAGCTCTCGCATGTGCGCGCTTGACGGGATTATAACGCGCAAAAAGCACCCCACCTGCGACATGCGCAGGCAGAGTGCCCTTAAGCAAGTTTATATTGAATTTAGAAGGTAATTGAAATCAAATTGTATCTTACTGCTCAAACAGAAGCTGCTCATATGTTGGGAATGGCCAAGCTGTCTTTGGAAGCTCCTTCTCAAGCTCATCAGCTGGCTTTCTCACTGTGTCAAATGCTGCAAATACTGTGTTGTGGAAGTACTTAGCCCAGGCCTCTGTATCTCCCTCGTAATCTGCTGCCTTTGCAACCAGCTCCTCAAGTGCTACTGTAGCGCTCTTGAGCTCTGTGAGCTTCTCTGAGATGGTGTTCAGAAGTGACACCTGAACTGTAGGATCAATTCCGAGAGCCTTGATCTCTGCTGCACCCTTTGCAAGCTCTGCCTGATATTCCATAACTGCCGGGATGATTTCCTCATTTGACATCTCTATCATGGTGAGTGCCTCGATGTTGATCTTCTTTGCATAGTTCTCAAGCATTACATCAGCTCTCGCCTCAAGCTCTGCCTTATCCATAACTCCAAGATTCTCAAAGATCTTAACGCTCTTATCTGCTGCAAGATAAGGAACAGCATCAACCATGCACTTGATATTTGGAAGACCACGCTTTGCTGCCTCCTCAACCCACTCATCTGAGTAACCGTTGCCGTTGAAGATGATTCTCTGATGTGCTGTGAGTTCTCTTCTGATGAGTGCCTTGCATGCTGTCTCAAAATCGTCAGCGCCGTAGAGCTCATCTGTCATCTTCTTGATCTGATCTGCAACTATTGTATTTAATACCATCATTGGGAATGCGATGGACTGTGTTGAACCAACCATTCTGAATTCGAACTTGTTACCTGTGAATGCAAATGGTGATGTTCTGTTTCTATCTGTGGCATCCATTGTAAATGTAGGAAGTGTTGACGCACCTGATACATATGTCTTGCCCTTTGGTGACTCTGTAGCCTCACCCTTCTCGATGATCTGCTCAACGATTGACTGGAGCTGCTCTCCAAGGAATGCTGAGATGATTGCTGGAGGTGCCTCGTTAGCTCCAAGTCTGTGATCATTTCCTGCTGATGAAGCAGAAAGTCTCAGAAGCTCTGCATTGTTGTCTACCGCTGCCAGAACCGCTGCCAGGAAGAACTGGAACTGAAGATTTGTCTCAGGATGCTTGCCTGGATCGATGAGGTTCTCGCCCTCGTCTGTTGAGATCGACCAGTTGTTGTGCTTACCTGAACCATTTACACCGGCAAATGGCTTCTCATGGAGTACACACTCAAGGTCATGCTTTGCAGCGATCTTCTTCATGGTTGCCATAACCAGATGGTTCTGATCTGTGGCGATGTTTGTTGTCGAGAAGATTGGAGCAAGCTCATGCTGTGCAGGAGCGACCTCGTTGTGCTGTGTCTTTGCAAGGATGCCGTACTTCCACAGCTCCTCGTTCAGCTCTGTCATGTACGATGCGATCTTATCCTTGATCGCTGCGAAATACTGATCGTCAAGCTCCTGTCCCTTTGGAGGCATTGCTCCGAAAAGTGTACGTCCGCAGAGCTTAAGATCTGTTCTCTTTGCAAATTTCTTCTTGTCGATCAGGAAGTACTCCTGCTCAGGACCAACTGATGAAGTAACTTTCTTGGCTGTTGTGTTGCCGAACATTGCAAGAGCCTTAAGAGCCTCCTTGCTGATGGCATCCATTGAACGGAGAAGAGGTGTCTTGTAATCAAGTGACTCTCCTGTATATGATGTGAATGCTGCCGGGATGCAGAGGATACATGTTCCCTCATCCGTTGTCTTTACAAATGCTGGTGATGTACAATCCCATGCTGTATATCCTCTTGCAGCGCATGTCTCACGAAGACCGCCTGAAGGGAATGATGAAGCATCCGGCTCCGACTTGATGAGCTCCTTGCCTGTGAACTGGAGGATAACGCCGCCATCACCGACTGTGCTTACGAATGAGTCGTGCTTCTCTGCTGTTGTCTCTGTAAGTGGCTGGAACCAATGTGTATAATGTGTTGCACCAAGCTCCATTGCCCATTCCTTCATGGCTGCTGCAACTGAATCTGCTATTGATGTATCGAGAGGCTCGCCCTTGTCAATAGTCGCCTTGAGTGACTTGTAAACTGCCTTTGGAAGTCTCTCTCTCATGACCTGATCTGAGAATACGTGTGAGCCAAATACGGCTGAAATTTTGTTCATCATAATTACTACTCCTTCCTTTGAACACCAGCCATTAAAAATTACCTTCGGCAAGGCTGGTGCTGCATGTTAATTTTTCTCCGAAAAATTAACACATCTCATGATAAATAAAATCAATTCGACTGAAAATGAATCCTTAACGTATCCTCAAAAAAAGAGAAAGGTGTCCTCCTTCTTGAGAACACCTTTGTCCATTTCGTATCATCTAATTGTTGAATATAAAATACTCCAAATATTTCTAAAAATCAACCCCTAAATTTATTTTTTTTAATCTTCGTATGATTTTATGAATGCAATATTTGCTTTTTCAACGTCTGAAAGCATGTCTTCAGTGAAGTCAGCAGGATCAATTGTAGGATAATACCACGACTTACTCTCAAAATATGCCCTGATCTCAGCATCGTTGAACTTACGTCCATGTCTTGCATATATCTCATTTCTTGCAAGCATAAGCGTGTGGTCATCAAGTCCCCTAACATCACTGTCAGAGAGATATCTTGTGCTGCTGTCAGGTATGATATAGTCACCACTTATAACAGTGCTGCCGCCTGTATCTGAATCCCCATCCAGATAATCCTCATATGCCTTGATCGTCGATATATTCGTCTTCTCCGTCTTGCTGAGAACCGACTCACTGAACTGATCTGCAGGAACAATTCCAGCATACCACGCCTGGCTCTCAAAATATTCCCTGATATCGTCATCCTTAAACATTCTTCCATGACGCGCATATATCTCATTTCTAGCAAGAGTCAGATCAGAACGTGTTATACCCTGAAGATCACTGTCTGAAAGCACGCGGCTGTCGCTGTATGGGATTATGTAATGTATATCCACATCCGCAGAATTAGGATCCTGGAGATCTGCCTTCTCGCCCTTGCATCCTGTACCACTTGCGGTGAGTTTGTCTATGCTCATAGTGCCAATCTCACCTGTAGTGCCATCAATGGTAACTGATATAGTTATGTCAACTTTACCATTCTTGGCCTTGCCGACCTTTGCTGATGGATTCTCAAATCCATACACAAGCTTACAGTAATCAACCGCTGCACTTGAAAGCTCTGCATCTGTATATCCCGCATTCTCACCGCCGCTCTGGACTGATCCATTTGTTCCGGCCTCTGTGGAAGCATCTACAGATGTAGTTGCCTCTGTGATCTCCTCTGTCGCAGCCTCTGTAGTTACCACTGTATCCTCTGTGGTCTGCGTCTCTGTAGTTCCTGATGTCTTCTTGCCGAACATTTTGCCGCCAAATATAATCAGGCATCCTACTCCTACTCCGATAACCACTGCGGCCACTATGATACATACGATGATCATCATGCTATTTTTACCACCATCACCGTCAGGCTTGTTCATGTTGTTACCGCCGCCTGGCTGTGGTGACTGATTCATGCCTGACTGCTGGTTCATATTCACCTGCTGCGGCTGATTCATGCCTGGCTGTAGTCTCTGGTTCATATTCACCTGCTGTGGCTGATTCATGCCCGGCTGCATTCTCTGGTTCATGTTCACCTGCTGTGGCTGGTTCATGCCCGGCTGCCAGTTCTGATTCATTCCCATCTGTGAATTCTGGTTCATCCCATTCCACTGGCCTCCCACCGGCTGACCATTGTCATCTACCATCTTCTCGGCCGTGGCGCCGCCACAGGACTGGCAGAATCTTGCTCCCGGCATCTGCTCTGTGCCGCACTTTGGACAATATGTTATCTTTCTCATCTGTTATTCCTCCGTTTGCCCCTTTCATTTTTGCGCTAAACTTTATTATAACAGATAGCAGATACAATTGAAAAGATACAATTTTATATATCTAACCGCTTTGCCAAAACCTCATATATCTCCTCTGCCACCGCAAGCTTATACGCAAGCCTTGCCGGCTGCGGTGGAAGCTCTACATAATATGCCCTCACATCGCCGTCTATATCTATGGCAAAATACACCTGTCCCGGAACCGACGCATCCGGATTTGCCGGATCAACATTGCCCATGGTCCCTGTAACGCCTATTCCTATATTCGCATCGTATGCCCTGCGGCACGCCTTCGCCATCTCACCCGCAGTCTCCTTTGAATAGACTGTGTACCTGTCTATGATCTCCGCTGGAACCCCCTGCATGATCTTCGCTTCATTGCAGTATGTGACAAATGCCCCTTTAAGCACCGCAGAGGATCCTTCTGTGTCTGTGATGAGGGAAGCTATCTGCCCTGAGGTTGCACTTTCCATGGTGGTGATGGTGAGGGATTTTGCGATAAGGTTTTTTGTGAGTTTACGGTAATTATCTCTGATCCGCTTTTCATCATATTCCTTTTTATCTGTCGCTGAATTTATCATTCTGAGTACACCTTCTCTATGTTTTATTTCTATGCTTTGAACGTTCAATGTTCAATATCTGAGCGTTTGTTTTATACATTTATTTTATACATTTGTTTTAACATTTTCACTGTTGCTGCCAGCATCTGCCGGGAGCCTGAAAAACATTCTAAATCCCAATATCATAACCGGAACCACCTCGTCCATATGCAGCAAAAGTGTCACTGCCGGCTTGATAAATCCCATCTCTGCCAATATAGCGTATATGATCAGAAATGCTTCTATCATATATATTCCAAGCACAAATGTTCCCCGTCTGGCAGATACTTTCATAAGCTTTGCTGCAGTTGCAACGACTGCAATTGATAAAATCACAAGCAATATAAACCACAATATACATAAGCCGATTCCAGCCTGATGTTTTATTATCGTAATATTATATCTTGCTCCAAAAATCCTGTCCGGCATACTTCCAGTCTGATCCAGTTCATCCATGATCGACGAACCTGAAATCTTATTCTTACTGGTAAATACATCATCACACCCGGCAAATATAAGTAACGCCCCACAAAGCAGCGATAACATGCAAGTCACAACATTCAACCTGTGCTGAACAGCCACGTATACTATAAACATAACCGTTTCTGTACATACAATAGCAAATGTAAGATCATCTTTGGCAGTCACAAGTTTTACACTCACAGCATTTGCAAGTTCGATAAGGAACCAGAACAAAACCCCACTCCAGCTTTTCTTTACAAGGTCCACACCCTTTACCATAACTACAAACGCAAGTATAGTTATCACCACAGCATATATTTCGTCACTTCCCGAGCCGAATAATCCCCAATGTCCGCCGTCATCTAGTCCACTGTAGGTATGTATTGAAAATGTGACACTTGCCCAGCAGATAACGACATACAGAAGCGTAAGCACAAACAACGCAGCCGCATCTCTAAATTTCTTTTTGTCTGTAAAAAGCGATCCGCAATGGCGCACTGCGCCATATGTCTTATCACAAATCTTCTCAAGTGGCAAAACAAAAAGAATTGCCCCTACAAGAACACATATAAGAATATTCCTTATCTGGCTGACTTCACCTCCGCCACCTATATATCCAGCAAAAAATGTATTCTCCGTTCTTGTCATTATTCCCCACATAACCGCATAACATATTGCTGATATGACAAATGCCGGTATTGCAGTTCTTAGAATTTTCTGATCGTATTTTTTCATCTTTCTCCGCCTCCATATATTGTTTTTTCTATTTGTAAATCTTCCCTTTAAATAAGGTCACAGTATACACTGCGACCTTATTATAGTAACTGCTGATGCCCGGAAATGGAAGTTATTTCTGGTTCAGATTTTCTCATATATCAATTCATCAAGGCTCCGCCATAAGCTCAAGCCCTGGATACGCGCACATACCGCTTTCC
>CAKQQK010000034.1:0-26130 GCA_934270935.1 uncultured Coprococcus sp.
CATGCAGCCCATGAGAAGGTGAAGTATGAAGAGCTCATGGCTAATTATAATAACAAGAAAATTTATTCCCAGTATCTTATGCCGCCGGCGGTCGTAACGCTTAGTGCCGCCGAGATTGAGTTTCTTCATGAGAATATGGAGATGTTCGAGGCGCTGGGATACCAGATAGAGAATTTTGGAGGAAGAGAGTTCAAGCTCAATGCTGTGCCGGACAATCTGTTCGGACTTGACGGACGTGAACTTTTTATAGATTTTATAGCTGATGCAAGCAGCAGTGCGAAGAAGGTTACAATAGACACATTTATCCACAAACTTTCGACCATGGCGTGCAAGGCAGCAATAAAAGGAAACACTGAGATAAGCTTCAAGGAAGCTGATGCACTTATAGATCAGCTCTTAAAGCTTGAGAATCCTTATACCTGTCCACACGGCAGACCTACAGTTATATCCATGACTGAGGCTGAGATAGAAAAGAAATTCAAGAGGATAGTATAAGATATATTTGTGAGTTATAAGGAGAGCGTATGCGTGATCTTATCATACTGACTGGACCAACTGCCGTCGGCAAGACGGCTCTGTCAATAGGTCTGGCAAAGGCAGTAAATGGAGAGATAATATCTGCGGATTCTATGCAGGTATACAGAAAAATGGACATAGGAACGGCGAAGATAACTGCCGCTGAGATGCAGGGGGTGAAGCATCATCTGATAGATATACTTGATCCCAGTGAAGATTTCAACGTTGTTCTCTTCAAAGAGTATGCGCTTAAAGCTATGGAGGATATATATTCCCGGGGCAGGATACCTATAGTTGTCGGGGGCACGGGATTTTATATACAGGCATTGCTCTATGATATTGATTTTGAAGAAAATGACAACGATATGTCATATAGAGAGGAACTTCAAAACCTGGCCAGCCTTCACGGCAATAACTATATACACGATATGCTTGGCAAAGTAGATCCGGAGTCAGCTGAAAAGATCCATGCAAACAATGTCAAACGTGTGATAAGGGCACTTGAATTTTATAAAAAAACCGGCACGAAGATATCTGAGCACAATGAGACGGAGTCACAGAAAGAATCACCATATAATTTTGAATATTTTGTGTTATGTGATGACAGAGCGAAATTATATGATAAAATAGACAGACGTATCGATATCATGCTTGAAGATGGACTTGTAGATGAGGTCAGAGAACTTGTGGCGGAGGGGTACGACAGGAGCCTCGTATCTATGCAGGGACTTGGCTACAAGGAGATCATAGATTATCTGCAGGGCAGATGCAGTTTTGATGAAGCTGTGTATACCCTGAAAAGAGATACAAGACATTTCGCCAAGAGACAGATAACATGGTTCAAGAGAGAAAAACATGTAACCTGGGTAAATAAGAATGAATACGAGAGCGAAGCGGATATACTGAAGTATATACTGGAGAGGCTTCGCGTGAAGGAGATTATACAGAGATGAAAGATAAGCTGAAGGATTACTACAGATCACTGAATGTTGACGAGAAGGTATTTGAATATTGCAGCAGCGTGGAGAAGAAGCTGAAGGACAGATTTGCGGATATTGATGCTGTCTGTGAGATAAATCAGCTCAAGGTTTTAAAGGCTATGCAGGACAATAGACTGTCGGAGGCGCATTTTGCCGGTTCATCCGGATATGGATATACCGATGACGGAAGAGATGCACTTGAGAGGATATATGCTGATGTATTTCACACCGAGGATGCGCTGGTCAGAACACAGATCGTATGTGGAACCCATGCACTCTGCACAGCCATGTTCGGCAATCTCCGCCCTGGTGACGAGATACTTGCCATAGCAGGGAAACCTTATGATACGTTAGATGAGATCATCGGTATCAGGGATTCCAGAGGATCCCTTGCAGAATACGGAGTCACCTATGCCCAGGTGGATCTGTTGCCAAATGGAGATTTCGATATAGACGGAATAAAGAATGCGATAAACAGCCGAACAAAGCTGGTTGAGATACAGAGATCAAAAGGTTATGCAGTCAGAAAGACTCTTTCTGTGCAGCAGATAGGCGAAGCCATAAAGGCTGTAAAGAGCGTGAATCCTGACATAATCTGCATGGTAGATAACTGTTATGGAGAATTTGTGCAGGATATAGAGCCTTCGGATGTCGGAGCTGATCTGGTGGTTGGATCCCTCATCAAGAATCCGGGTGGCGGACTTGCACCTATAGGCGGCTATATATGTGGTAAGAAAGAGTATGTGGAGAATGCATCATACAGACTGACTACCCCGGGCCTTGGTAAAGAAGTAGGTGCATCGCTTGGCAATACCAAAGCACTGACCCAGGGATTGTTCATGGCGCCTTCAGTCACCGCAAGTGCATTAAAAGGTGCGATATTTGCTGCAAATGTGTATGAGGGTCTGGGCTTTAAGGCTGTACCTGACAGCACAGAGGACAGATATGACATAATACAGGCTGTTGAACTACAGACTCCGGAACGTGTTGTTGCATTCTGTGAGGGAATACAGGCTGCTGCACCGGTGGACAGCTATGTGCGTCCTGAGCCATGGGATATGCCGGGGTATGATTCACCTGTTATCATGGCCGCAGGAGCATTTGTGTCAGGATCATCCATCGAACTTTCGGCAGATGCGCCTATGCGTCCACCATATGCAGTATATTTTCAGGGGGGGCTTACATATCCACATGCAAAGTACGGCATAATAATGTCATTACAGAAAATGGTAGAAAAAAATCTTATAGTATGGTAGATTAATGAGTTGGTCAGAGCCATGTATATACTCTATGCGTTTGGAGAGGCGTGAAGGAGGTATGTGATATATGACTATGACAAAGAGAAATGCAGATAATCACAAGATTATCATGAAGGAAATTTCAGAGACTGAGAGGCCTTACGAGAAGAGCTACAAATATGGAGTGGAGATACTGTCTGACGCTGAGCTGCTTGCCGTGATATTAAGGACCGGCAGCCGTCAGGCAAATGCACTTTCCACTGCATATAGGATTCTTGATGCACATCCCATACATAAAGGGATAGTGGGACTCAATTATCTCACAACAGAGGAGCTTGAAGATATAAGCGGAGTCGGCAAGGTTAAAGCCATACAGATGAAATGTCTTGCTGAGATATCTAAGAGAATGGCAAAGGCATCCCTGAAGCCGTTCATATCATTTGAATCTCCGCAGAGTATTGCAGATTATTTTATGGAGAATACACGTTATCTTGAAAAAGAATATGTGTATATACTTATGTTTGATTCAAAGCATAAGCTTCTCAAGGATGTAAGACTTTCTGAGGGAACTGTCAACAGTTCACTTCTCTCACCGAGGGAAGTGTTCACCACGGCTTTGAAGTTTGAAGCCGTATACATCGTACTTGTACACAATCACCCGTCGGGAGATCCATCGCCTAGCAGGCAGGATATAGAGATAACCGACCGTGTCAGCAGTGCGGGGAGAATGATAGGGATAGAGTTATCTGATCATATAATATTGGGAAATAATTGTTATGTCAGCTTAGCTGAGCGAGGAATTATAAGATGAGACGAAGACGAAACAGAAACAGAAAAAGAATAGAGATCACGCCAAGATACTTCTTACTGGGATTAACAGGACTATGTGTGATTCTGATGCTGACATCCCTTTTTGCGGGTGGAGTATTTACTCCTGTCAGAGAATTTACAAACACGTTTGTGCAGCCTATGCAGAAGGGCGTCAACGCTATAGGAAGATGGGTACAGAGTAAGACTGATGCTTTTCAGAATTATGATGAGCTTCTCAAGGAGAATGAGAATCTTAAAAGCGAACTTGAAAAAACTCAGAAGCAGCTCGACACTTATCAGCAGAATTCATATGAGCTTGAGAGACTTCAGGCACTCTATGAATTAGACGGTCAGTATGAAGATTACAAGAAAACTGCCGCAAGAGTTATCTCAAAAGATACAGGAGGCTGGTTTGATGTGTTTTACATTGACAAGGGAACTGATGATGGCGTGAAAGAAGGCTGCAATGTTCTCTACGGCAATGGGCTTTGCGGTATTGTGACGGAAGCAGGTTCTGATTATGCCAAGATACGCTCGATAATAGATGACACATCAAATGTAAATGGTATGATACTTCCATCTGAGACAATCTGCAACGTGGAGGGAAGTGTAAACAATTATGAAAATGGATACCTGGTTGCTCAGAATATCGACAAAGACTCAGAAGTAAGTGTGGGAGACCAGATCGTTACGTCATATGTGTCAAGTAAATATATGTCAAGACTTAACATTGGTTATATCACAAGGATAGAACAGGATTCAAACAACCTGACAAAGACGGCATACATTACCCCTGCATGTGACTTTAGCAAAATACAGGAAGTGCTGGTTATACTTGACACAAAGAAGACAGTATCAGAATAATTTTGTATATAATCGTTAAGAAGGTAACAAATATTGAGAAGAATTATCACACTAGGAATATTGATCATCATATGCTTTGTTCTGCAGTCTGCGTTATTTCCATTTATTGAGATAGCAGGTGCAACCCCAAATCTGCTGCTCATTCTCACGGTTTCATTTGGCCTTATGAGAGGTAGAAAGGAAGGAATGCTCGTAGGTTTTTTCTGCGGTTTCTTCTATGACCTGTATTTTGGATTTGCAGTTGGACCATTTATGATAGTCTACATGCTGATAGGTTACTGTAATGGATTCTTCCACAGACTTTATCTTGTGGAGGATGTTCTTCTGCCTATAATTATAGTGACATTGGATGATTTTGTATTCAACTTCATGACATTTATAATTTTCTTTGTACTTAGAAACAGACTGAATTTCGGACTGTATATGAAGGATATCATTCTGCCGGAAATGATATATACAGCCATCCTTACCATGATATTGTTTAAGTTTTTTGTATTTATAAACAAGAGGCTTAAGCGTGCTGAAAAAGGAAGTGAGACATAATGATCAGAGACATATTAGAGATAGTTAAGGACTTTATCGTTGAAAAGCTGAAGAGCAGATTGTTCTATGTGACACTGTTTTTCCTATGCCTTTTCGGCGTTCTTGTATACAGACTGTTTTATCTCCAGATCGTGAATGGAGAGAAGTACCAGTCTAATTTCCAGTACAAATCCCAGAAGACAGTGTCCGTCAAGGCTACACGTGGAAAGATATATGACTGCAACGGAAAGCTCCTTGCCTACAACAAATCGTCATATAACTTAAGCTTTACAAGTAATGCGGATCTCTCTGAGGCTGCTGCCAAGAAAGATACCACAGAGAATGAGCTCAGAAATGAGATCGTGTACAAGACCATACTTATACTTGAGCAGAACGGCGACAGTCTGTCCGTTGATCTTCCGATCAAGCTGGATTCATCCGGTGATATGAAATTTACAATCAGCGGTGCACAGCTCAATACATTTTACATGAACGTATTTGGCGCAGGTTCTGTCGACAGCCTTGATGACAAGCAAAAGAATGCGACTGCACGGGAAGTATTTGATTATATGAAGAGCGATGAGCTTTTTAATGTGTCGAATGAATATTCTGATGCGTATGCACTGAAGATTCTTGCGGTCAGATATGAGGTATGGCTCAACAGATACCAGCAGTATATGACTGTTGACATTGCAAACAACATAAGCCAGCAGAGCTATGCGGCTATCATGGAGAATAAGGACACTCTGCTCGGCATGGATGTGAATATAGAGTCAAACAGAGTGTATAACGACGCAGAATACTTTGCCCATATCATCGGTTACATTGGAAACATCTCCAACGAGGAGATGGAGGAATACAATTCCAAACTTGATGAGGATCAGCAGTACAGCGCAAATGATATGGTCGGTAAGCTAGGTCTGGAGCAGTCATATGAGGAACAGCTCAGAGGTGTTGATGGTTTCCAGAAGATGTACGTTGACAACATGGGTAAGGTTCTCGAGGTTATTGACAGCAAGGATTCTGTTGCGGGAAATGATATATATCTGACAATAGATTCCGATCTGCAGAAGTATTGCTACAATGCTCTTGAAAAGGAGCTTTCATACATCATACTGACAAATCTGAAAAATACAAATTATGCTGCTGAGAAAGAAGATATCCCTATCACTGATGTTTATTCAGCTCTGTTTGAGAACAATATCATTGACATAAAAGCACTAAATGCTGCGAATGCCACTGACAGTGAAAAAACAGTCTATAACACATTTGTTTCCAGCAAGCAATATACTTTGAGTAATTTGGCAGATATATTAAAGAACAGCCACACAGAGCTCTATAACCTGTCAGATCAATATAAGGATTATATGGAATTCATATGCGAGACTCTGAGTGCGGACGGTATATATGACAGCAGTTCTGTAGACAAAGAGAGTCAGACATACAATGACTATGTCAACAACAAGATATCGCTATATGAATACCTCAAGTACTGTATAAGCCAGGGTACCATAAACATCAAGGATATACAGGCTGAAAGTGATTATTATGACACAGACGAAATATACGACGTAGTAGTAGATTATGTACTCAAAGAATTTGAGGATGATACCGATTTCGACAAACTTGTGTTTAAATATATGATATTATCTGGGGAAATAACAGGTTCACAGGTAATCTACCTGTTATACGACCAGGGTGTGCTAAATAGTACAACAGACGAGGATTACGATGCATTTACATCTGGCGCTATAGGTGGATATGAGTTCATGTATAGAAAGATTAAAAAGCTTGAGATTACCCCTGCCATGCTGGCGCTTGACCCGTGTTCCGGCTCAATAGTGGTGACAGACCCTTCAAATGGTACTGTCAGGGCGGTTGCAACCTATCCAAGTTACGACAATAACAAGCTTACAAATGTAATCGATCCTGATTATTATGCCAAGATTACAGAGGATAAGACAACCCCTATGTACAACCGTGCAACAATGCAGCGTACAGCACCCGGATCAACATACAAGATGCTCGTTGCTGCAGCCGGACTTCAGGAGGGAGTTATAGATGTGGGCTCAGCCATAACTGATTATGGAACATTCTCAAAGGTCGTTCCATCACCTGCATGCTGGCTCAGAAGTGGACATGGAACGCTTGGACTTGCGGAGGCCATCGAGGTATCATGTAACGGATATTTCTTTGAGGTTGGTTACAGACTGGCCACTGATTCCAAGGGCGTATATCAGGATGCCCAGGGTATAGACAAGCTGCAGAAGTATGCTTCACTGTTTGGTCTTGACAGAAAATCCGGAGTGGAGATAGAGGAGATGGATCCACATGTCTCTGACACAGATGCTGTAAGATCATCAATTGGTCAGGGTACTAACAACTATACTCCAGTCCAGCTTGCGAGATACGTTACTACTATTGCAAATGAGGGTAACTGTTATAACCTTACACTTATTAATCAGATAAAGAATGTTGATGGCAGAGTAGTGTATGAGAGTGACAATGTCCCTGAGAACAAAGTAGATCTCACATCCAGCCAGTGGGCTGTCATCAAACAGGGTATGAGACAGATGGTAAGGGATCATACAAGTTCGTCAGCCCTTATAAATCAGATAAATGTGGAAGTCGCTGGTAAAACAGGTACAGCTGAGGAGGATACTACAAGACCGGATCACGCGCTCTTTGTATCATTTGCTCCATACGACAATCCTGAAGTCAGTGTTACTTGTGTAATTCCTCATGGATACACATCCGGTAATGCAGAGGAGCTTGCAGGAATGATATATGCTTACATGTATGATCCGGAGAAACTCGATACACTTGATATAACTGGAAACAACCAGATGTCAGATTAATATACCTATGATATATCACAGAACCTGTGAGTGAGACTATTCAGACAGGAGCAGATGGTATGGATGGTAGGATAGACAGATTATCAATAAAGGCAGATAGATCAGGCATAGCTGTGTATATACCGGAATATATGTCTGTACAGGATATCTGTTCTGAGTTATACAAAAGGATATTGAGGAATATCAGGGCATTTGAAAAATGTGGATCTGTATATGTGGCGTTTAAAGGTACGTCCCTATCACATGACGAAACTGAAGAAATATTACAATTTTTAAATGATATTGATATGGTCAATGTCAGCTTTATAATAAAGACTGACGACGTTCAATATAAAAAAGACAAAAGAGAGGCTGATTTGGAGTCCGTGGAACAGATGTGTCCGGACAAACATTATATACCGTATCCGGTGGATGTTCAGAGCATAGAGAAGCCCTATATTTTCCGAGGTGATCTTGGGAGAAAACAGACGCTGGAGATAAAGGGTAATGTGATCATACTTGGCGATGTTTCAAAGGATGCAAAAGTGATATCCGGTAAGAGCATTATTGTTGTCGGGGAATTGGCTGGTATAGCAGTGGCTGGACGCATTTCATCAGAGCAGAGCTTTATCATGGCGATGCACATGATTCCGCGTATGATACAGATAGGTCAGTCACGAATATTTTCACCAAAGATAAAGGGCGATTCTGCGTCGCCTATGATAGCTGCAAATGATGGCAATACGATCAATATAACATACATATGATAATAAGTATTTTAATGTTCCGTTTTTCTATGAAAACGGAAATATGGAGTCAGTCCTTGCGTAAGCAAATTCAAACGGGCTGATGCTTGACAGGAGGTCATATTTATGTGTGAAGTTATTGTTGTTACATCAGGCAAAGGCGGCGTGGGTAAGACCACGACCTCGGCAAATATTGGAACAGGACTTGCAGCCCTTGGCAATCGAGTTGTTATGATAGATACAGATATAGGTCTCCGGAATCTGGATGTGGTTCTTGGCCTTGAAAACCGTATTGTCTATAATCTGATAGATGTTATAGAAGGAAACTGCCGTTACAAACAGGCTCTCATAAAGGCAAGGAATTACAACAACCTGTTTCTGCTGCCATGTGCACAGACCAGAGACAAAAACTCTGTCTCACCAGAACAGATTGTCAAACTTGTGGATGAGATCAGGGAAGAATATGATTACATAATCATAGATTGTCCTGCCGGCATAGAACAGGGGTTTAAAAATGCCATAGCCGCAGCAGACAGAGCCATCATTGTGACGACACCAGAGGTATCCGCCATAAGGGATGCAGACAGAATAATCGGTCTGCTTGAAGCTTATGGAATAGAACGCCAGCATCTTATCGTCAACAGAATAAGATACGACATGGTAAAGAAAGGAAATATGATGTCAGCCGATGATGTAGTGGATATATTGGCTGTTGATCTGCTTGGAGTCATAGCTGATGACGAGGATATCGTCATATCGACAAACAAGGGTGAACCTGTTGTGTGTGGCAATTCAAGATCTGGACATTCATATATGAGCATATGCAGAAAGATAGTTAATGATTCCCTTGAAGTAGAAGACTTTTATGGAGGAAGAACACGGTCATTGCGCACTTTATTCAAGCGCAAGAGAGCTTGAATAAAGGGGGCATATACATGAACAGAATATATTTATATAACACGGGTAGTTATGCGAAAGAGCGTCTTATAAGTATACTTGCATCCGACAGGATTGGGTGTAATCCGGATTTCCTTGATGAGATGAGATCTACTATAAAAGGCGAATTGGAGCGATATATAAACATACGAGAGACAGACATAGACATACAGGTCAAGGAAAAGATGCTTGTAGCCTATATTCCACTTGAAGCATCTGATAGAAGAGAGATAAATAACAAATATACATACATAAAAACAGGACAAGGATCTGAGAATTATGAAGCTATTGAAGAAGGATCATCTGAACTTAAAACAATTCAGTCTTAATCAGGATGAAAGAAAGTACAGTATACTTGATTACAATTTTAAACTGCTGCTGCTCATAATGGCAGCCATAGCATTTGGAACAATCATAATTGTAAGCGTAGATGAAACAAAGCTTACGAAACAGCTTATTGGTGCTGGCGTCTGCATATTGGGAATGATCATCGTATCGCTAATAGATTACAATTTTATATGTAAATACTATATGGCACTTTATATTGCAAATATAGTGATGCTTGGACTTATTCTTGTTATAGGTTCTGGTTCTGATTCACACGGTGCCAGCAGATGGTTTGCCATATCAGATTCATTTACGATCCAGCCTTCCGAGTTTGCAAAGATCATATTGATCATATGTACTGCGGTATTTTTGGAAAAACATTCAGACGATCTTAATACACTGAAGACTCTGTTGAAACTTGCTGTTTTTCTGGCTGTTCCTATAGGACTTATATTTGCTGAGCCGGATCTGTCAACTACCATATGTATCTGTGCAACACTTTTTGTGGCGATATTTATTGGCGGACTTAGTCTCAAGCTTATAGGGATTGCTGTTCTGATCCTTATACCTTGTTTTGGAGGCTTCTTTTGGTATATACAGCAGGACAATCTGCCTCAGATACTAAGTACCTATCAGAGAAACCGTATTCTCGGCCATATGTATGGAAGTGAGTATGGATCGACTCAGGATCAGCAGAACAATTCCATTATGGCGATAGGTTCAGGTCAGCTTACCGGAAAAGGAATCAACAGTTCGGATGTCGCTACAGTAAAGGATACAAATCTTGTATCAGAGCAGCAGACCGACTTCATTTTCTCAGCTGTAGGTGAAGAATTAGGTTTCATAGGCAGTGTTATTATTATTGCAATTTTACTGCTCATAGTGTTACAATGTATTAGGGTAGCTGGGCGTTCCAGCGATAAAAAAGGAATGTATATAGCAACTGGTATGGCAGCGCTGGTTTCAATACAGGCGTTTATCAACATAGGTGTTGCAACTTCCATACTTCCGAATACGGGTTTGCCGCTTCCATTTATCAGTTACGGTCTTAGTTCTCTTGTGAGCTTATGTGCCGGAATGGGAATGGTACTCAACATAAATTTGCAAAAGAAAAAGTATTAGGAGGATATTCATGAATATTGGTTTGATAGCACATGATGCCAAGAAAAAATTGATGCAGAATTTCTGTATAGCATACAGGGGCATACTCAATAAGCACGAGCTCTACGCAACAGGTACAACGGGAAGACTTATTGAAGAGGTAACGAATCTTACTGTACACAAATATATTGCCGGACATCTGGGCGGCGAACAGCAGCTTGGATCACAGATTGAGAACAACGATATAGATATGGTCATCTTTTTGAGAGATCCGCTTCATCCGAAGAATCACGAGCCGGATATAAACAATATATTCACACTTTGTGACACACATAACATTCCTCTTGCAACGAATCTTGCAACTGCAGAGCTCCTTATTCTTGCCCTTGACAGAGGTGATCTCGATTGGAGAGAGTTCTATAAGTAGGTTTAAATTGTGTTTACGCTTGATTAGCGCATTCATGGAGGATTAATTATGTTTAGACATACCCGAACATGCATGTTCAAGAGAAGAATGTTATCAGTTGTTCTGATGTGTACTATATTATTGCTCACCGGCTGTGGCAGCAAAACATTTACAGCTGAAAAGCAGCTTGATATAGGAGTCATACCTGAGCTTCCTGTGTATGGATCACTTGGAATGGCGCAGGATGATGCTGTTGTGGCCAAAGATGAAGAACTGAATGATGCAAACTATCACAATGTATATGCTGCTATGCTCCTGGATGATACATCTAAGAGTCCCATAGTTGCACACAATGTACATGGAAAGATATATCCGGCAAGTATGACCAAGATCATGACTGGTATACTTGTGATGGAGAGTATAGAAAAAGGTCAGATATCGCTGGATGATATAGTTACGCTTAACCGAAAGGTGACATTTGACGATTGGGATGCCATGGCCAGTGATCTGGTTGGCGGTTGCAAAATAACAGTCAAGAACCTTCTATATGGTCTTATGATCACATCGTACAACGACTGTGGAGTTATTCTGGCTGAGCTTATAGCAGGAAGTGAGTCAGCTTTTTGTGATATGATGAATGAAAAGGCAAGGCAGATAGGAGCAACCAATACACATTTTGAGAATTGTCATGGGCTACATTCAGATAATCATTATACAACGGCGTATGACTTATACCTGATCATCAAAGAATTTTCAAAACATGATCTGGCATACATGATAGATTCATTGACAACATATGATTTTACATACACTGATGCAGATGGTGCTGAACAGATAGTTGAAATTGAACCAACGAATGAATTTCTGACAGGTGAGATAACCATGCCGGAAGGATATTCTATCGGATCATGGAAGACTGGTACAACAGAGGAGGCTCTCAATTGTCTTATCATGGAATTTCAGAACGACACAACAGGTGATGAGTATGTGGCTATCGTAGCGGGAGCTGATGGTAAAGAGGCTCTTTACAGCGCTATGACTGATTTGATAAACTTGGCAAAATAATGTTTCGTCAGGATTTTGAATGTATTTGACGACACATATTTGTATAAATCATAACATGAAAATTCAGGAGGCAGAAAAGATGATTCACATTATTACAGGAGATAAGGGTAGAGGAAAAACTAAAGCATTGATCAATATGGTTAACAATGAAGTTAAAGTTGTGGCTGGAACTGTTGTTTTCCTTGATAATAACAACAAACATTTGTATGAGCTCAGTAATAGAGTGAAGATGATAAATTGTACAAGTTATGGAATAAGCAAACTTGATGCATTTACTGGATTTATAAGAGGCATAATCTCACAGAACTCAGATATTGAAAAGATATATATAGACAATTTTAAAACTGTTGCCTATGTTGGTGAGTCACATATTGTTGAAGCTCTGGACGAAATAAAGAATATCTCAGATATGTTTAATGTAGATATAGTAATATGTCTGGCAACTGATGTGAATGATGTTCCAGAACATTACAGAGATTGTGTTGTTGCGGCATTATAAGATACTGGCCGCCTTATATACCCTATAGTATTAAAGAAAGACTGCCTGAGGCAGTTTTTCTATGTAAGGAGATACTTAATGGCGACGATAAAGAAAAAACAGGATAAAATAAATATAAATTTTCCTCATTTCAAAATGCCGGGATTTGGAACATTACTCTTTACTTTAGTATTTATATATATACTTATAAGAGTTGTAGCATATGTGAATGACTCAGATCCCATTGTATTCACCGTCGAACAGAGTACTTATGATACGGATTTTACAGCCACAGGGCTTGCCGTCCGGAAAGAGACGATAGTTACAGCAGCTTCTACGGGGACCCCTTGTTATTATATCAGAGATGGCGAGAAGGTTTCAAAAGGAGCAAATATATATGCCATAGACAGCACGGGGTCGATGCAGGCTGTCATGAACAATATGCAGGAGAATGGAGAATCCCTGCTTACAAGTGATGATTATAAGAATATAACAAAACAGATTAAGATGTTCAAAACAGGATTTTCGGAATCATCATTTGGCGACGTGTACAATTTTAAGACAAGCATAGATAACAAATTGCTTGAGTTATATGAGGAACTTGCTCTCGAGCAGGTAGATAACGGCAACGGTACTGCTGCACTTGCCGGACAGAAGGCAGCCTTCAGTGGGATTGTCACATACTATCAGGATGGTTTTGAGAATGCAGACATAAAGAATCTGAGTCCTGATATGTTTGACAAAACTGTGTACACGAAGCAGACCCTCAAATCAGAAAATCCCATACAAGCTGGAGAGCCGGTTTGCAAACTTGTAGATGATGAAAACTGGCAGATAGCCATATCCCTCAGTAAGGAAGAATACGACAAAGTTACAAAAAATGAATATGCTTCATTTACAATCAATGATTCAAGCCGCCGCATAAGTACAACTTATGAAAAAATTGAAAAAGATGGATATTATTACATTGTGGTTGAATTTAATAAATATATCGCTCAATATGTAAATGAGAGATACCTGGACATCAATTTCATGTTTGACGAGTCAAATGGACTTAAGATTCCACAGTCATCCATAATTACAAAGGATGTTTATATGATACCTGTGGATTATCTGTCAGGAGGAAGTGGTGACTCAGATATGGATCACTTTAATCAGGTTGTAACAGACAGTTCAGGAAAGACATCTGTAAAGCAGATATCACCTACTATATTTTTTACAGACAACAGATTCTGTTATGTTGATCCTGCTGACATAGATTCTTCCGCTGTACTCCAAAAGAATAAATCAAAAGATACATTCTCAGTTGCCACGGCTGCAAAGTATACCATGAGTGGTGTTCTCTGTGTTTCTCGAGGAACTGCAGAGTTCAGGAGAATAGAGGTAATTGTCTCGGGCGATGATTATTGTGTTGTAAAACCTAATCTCTCGTATGGAATATCCAGATATGACAGAATATTGCTGGATGGCAGGTCCATGAAAGAGGGAGATCTTATATATTGATTACAAATGTTTAGGAGATGAATGTATATGCTCAAAGAGAACTATGAAAAAGTACACGAGGATATAGTAAGAGCCTGTGAAAAGGCCGGCCGTTCGCCGGAGGAGGTTACGCTGATAGCAGTCAGCAAGACCAAGCCGCTCTCAGATATAGAAGAGCTGCTGGAGAAAACAGATGCGATTGATTTTGGTGAGAATAAAGTACAGGAACTGGTAGATAAATACGAGAATATATCAAAACCTGTAAACTGGCATATGATCGGACATCTCCAGACAAATAAGGTAAAGTATATTGTCGATAAAGTATGTATGATACATTCTGTGGATTCTTTCAATCTTGCAAAAACAATTGAAAAAGAAGCTGCAAAACATGATGTTACAGTAAACATACTTATTGAGGTTAATGTTGCACAGGAAGAATCTAAGTTTGGAGTATCATGTGAAGAGGTTCTTCCGCTTCTAATGCAGATAAAAGACTTGCCTCATATTAAAGTCAGAGGGCTTATGACAATTGCTCCTTTTGTCGATGATCCGGAGGACAACAGAATCTATTTCCGTAAATTAAGGGATTTATCTCTTGACATACAATCTAAAAGCATTGATAATATTGACATGAGCGTCTTGTCAATGGGTATGACAAACGACTATGAGGTTGCTGTGGAAGAAGGAGCAACTATGGTAAGAGTAGGCACAGGTATATTTGGTGCCAGAAATTATAATATATAGATTAAAGGAGAACAATCATGGCAAAGGGAAATGCAAAGAAAAGTTTTCTTGATTATTTCAAATTAAATGATTCAAGCGATGAAGACTTTGATGATGATTTGTTTGATGAAGAGGAAGAAGATTACGAAGACGATGATTTTGATAACGGTGTAGATTCTGATTATGATGACGATGATGACTACGATGAACCTTCAGTGACATCAAAGACGAAGACTTCGCCACTCAAGTCATTCAGCAAATATAAGTCAGACAACAACCAGAGGATAAAGAGTACATCTCAGTCACACAGCTCATCAAATGCGTCAGGAAGAAAGCTTGTCTCAATAAACGGCAGAGCTGGAAGAGTTTCTGATGATAGTGAGGTGTTTGTCATCAAACCTGACGAGTTTGATGATGCACAGATGATCATTGATCACCTTAACAGAGGACAGATCATAGTTATCAATATGGAGGATCTTGATCTTCCAACTGCGCAGAGGATTGCTGATTTCATTGGTGGTGCAAGTTATGCTGTGGACGGTCTGTTTCAGGCGATATCAGGAAATATATTCCTTGCAACTCCTAATGGAACATATGTGTCTGGTGATTTAAGGGAGGAATTGGCAGGAGGATCTATTCAGGGAGAACCTCTTACAAGTAAGGCAACTTACTAATATGTGTTATTTACGGGGGATTACATATGCTTACACCAGTTGATTTACAACAGAAAAAATTTGCTCATGGAATGGGTTATGCAAAAAAGGATGTAGATGCATTTTTTGATAAGGTGGTTCTCAGTTACACCGAACTCTACAAATCCAATGCGGATCTTACAAATCAGGTAAAAACGCTTACAGACAGTCTTGTTCATTACAGAACAACAGAATCAAAGCTTCAGAAATCTCTTATGCTTGCTGAGAAGAATGCAGAGGAAGCTACAAAAAATGCAAATGATAAAGCAAAGCTTATAGAGAATGATGCAAAGATAAAGGCAAACAATATTGTCCTTGAAGCCAGAGAGGAACTGGAGCGTATAGAGTCCAGTATTGATGGAATCAAACAGCAATATAAGGATTATGTCTGCGCATTTAGACAGCTTATGGAATCCCATATGAATTTCCTTGCTCAAAATCCTATAAACGAGGAGATGGGGCTTGATTTCGACGAGGTACTGAGCCAGGAGGTCTCATCTGCTACATATGCTCCATCATCTGAAAATGGATCTAATGGCGGTGCATTTATGGGTTCATTTGATGGCGATCCTCAGGGGCGTGAAGAGTCAACTCTTGGTTCCGGCAGTGGTTCATCCATGGGTGATTCCACACTTGGTGGTGGCGGCGGAAGTGTTGCAAGTGATTCGTCTGTGTACACTAAGAATCTGGGTGGAAAGTCATTTGTAAATCCGTTTGGAAATTAATTTTATGAAGACTCAAAGATGATATACAGATTTCTTTATAAGATAGAAAAAAATATAATAGGAGAATGTTTATATGGATAATATACTTACTGTTCATGAAAATGATGAACCGATCTATGACATTTTCTTTGCAAACGATTTTAATTCCCTGCCTGAGCTTTTAGCCGGACAGGGAATTGCTGATAGAAGGGTGTGTATTGTTACCGAAAGTAATGTTGCACGTATTTATCTTGATGAGATAATCAATCAGCTAAGTGGAAAATGCAAAGAATTGATTTCTGTAGTATTTGAAGCCGGTGAGTCACAAAAGAACCTTGATACGGTCAAGATGATATATGAGAAGCTTATACTGGCAAAGTTTGATAGAAAGGATCTCCTCATTGCGCTTGGTGGTGGTGTGACAGGAGATATCACAGGTTTTACTGCGGCTACATATCTCAGAGGAATTGATTTTATTCAGGTTCCAACAAGTCTCCTTGCCCAGGTAGATAGCAGTATAGGCGGTAAAACCGGCGTTGACTTTGACTCTTATAAGAATATGGTTGGTGCTTTTCATATGCCAAAACTTGTATATATTAATGTATCAACACTTAAAACTCTTGATAATGAGCAATTTGTATCCGGTATGGGAGAGATAATAAAGCATGGCCTTATAAAGGATAAAGCATATTTTGATTGGCTGCTTCAAAACCGGGATCTTATTATGGCTGGTGATATAGATGTTCTGACTTATATGATACGTACCAGCTGCAATATAAAGAGGCTTGTGGTTGAGAACGACCCAACAGAAAAGGGTGAGCGTGCATTGCTCAATTTTGGACACACTCTTGGACATGCCATAGAGAGATATCTTGATCTGAAACTAAGTCATGGGGCCTGTGTGGGCATCGGATGCTGTCTTGCTTCGATCATTTCATATAACACTGGGGATATAACCAGGGAGGAACTTGATCAGATCATACATGCATTTGAACTGTTTGGATTCCCTACGCTAAAGGATCATCCTGTCAATATCGATGAGGTTATCGACTATACCAGAAATGATAAGAAGATGATAGGTGACAAGATCAAGTTTATCCTTCTTCATAAGATAGGTGATGCATACATCAATACAAATGTAACAGCCGACGATATGAGAAAGGCTTTTGAAAGACAGTAAATTCATATATTACTTTTTTATTGGAGGTACTTCATGAAAAAAAGAATACTACTTGGGATCATTGCTGTTATTCTGCTTACAGCATTTGATCAAATTGTTAAATATGCCATATCAAGCAGTTTTGTCGTGGGTGAGACAAAGAAGATTATAGATGGCGTATTTCAACTGAATTATGTGCAAAACAGAGGTGCCGCATGGGGAAGTTTTTCCGGTAAGATAGTATTTCTTCTGATCATAACATGCATTATACTCATTGCTTCAATGTACCTATATTACAGACTCGTCAAACGTGATGATGGTTAATATACACCTTTAAGGATAACATTGATATTCTTAATTGCAGGTGCTATTGGCAATATGATTGACAGAATAGTCAGGGGATATGTAGTAGATATGTTTGATTTCTGCCTTATAAATTTTCCAGTGTTCAATGTTGCTGATATTTTTGTCACATGTAGTTTTGTGGTTATCGTAATTCTCATACTTTTCAAATATAAAGATGATGAATTATCAGATATAATAGGCAGGTAGTTTCAGACAATATTCAGACAATAATATTTCAGACAGGATATATTTATGGAAGAGTTTAATATTGAGGCCAGTAATGAGTGGATCGGCCGCAGGATAGATAAAGTTTTGAGCGAATATTTCAAGGATTACTCACGGTCATTTATCAAGAAGCTTTTTGATGATGATCTCATATTGGTAAATGGAAAAAAATCAAAACCTGGTTACAACATAAAAAACGGAGATATATTTGATATATCTGTACCGGATCCTATAGACATACAGATTATTCCAGAGAATATTCCACTTGATATCATATATGAAGACACTGATGTCATATTGATAAACAAACCCAAAGGGATGGTAGTTCATCCCGCACCTGGACATTATAGTGGCACACTTGTAAATGGACTTATGTATCATTTTGGTGATTCTCTGTCGGGAATAAACGGTGAAATCAGGCCTGGAATTGTTCACAGGATAGATATGGATACAACAGGCGTACTTGTTGTCTGCAAGAATGATGCTGCACACAGAATTTTATCAGAGCAACTTCATGAACACAACATCACAAGAAAATATTATGCTATTGTTCATGGCAATTTAACCGCAGATGATGGGACTGTTGATGCACCGATTGGCAGAAGTCCGAAAGATCGCAAGAAGATGGCTGTCAATACACAAAATGGCAGAAGAGCAGTAACCCATTATCATGTGATTGAGAGATTTGGCGGTAAGTATACATATATTGAATGTCAGCTTGAAACTGGAAGAACCCATCAGATACGAGTCCATATGGCTTCACTTGGACACCCAATCCTTGGAGATGAAGTGTATGGTCCTAAAAAGTGTCCATTTAAGCTTCAGGGACAAACCCTGCATGCCGGTGTTCTTGGATTTACACACCCATCAACAGGAGAATATGTTGAGTTCACAGCAGAACTTCCTGAGTATTTTAAAAAATTGCTATCCAGACTTAGAGAGGATAACACAAAACAAGTATAGACAATTGTCATAACAAACATGGAATTGTCTATACTTTTTTATTTACAGTTTATTGTATAAATGTTATAATAAGACATAGTAGATTTTAAGTATTTTGTACATAAGTTATAAAATACCGACAATATAATTTTGACATATAAGAAGATGGGAGTGGTTACTATGGCAGAAAAAAAGATTATAACTATAGGCAGACAATTTGGAAGTGGCGGAAAGCAAATTGGAGAAGCTCTCGCTGAAAAGATGAATATCCCATTCTATGATAAAGAGCTTTTGAAGGAAGCCGCCAAAGATAGTGGTATTTGTGAAGAGATATTTGACAGTTTTGATGAGAAGCCTACGAACAGCTTTTTATATTCGCTCGTTATGGATCCTTATTCACTAGGATTCGGCAATTCTACAGAACTACCTCTTAATCATAAAGTATTTCTGGCCGCATTTGACACCATCAAGAATCTGGCAGAGAAAGATGGATCTTGTGTATTTGTGGGAAGATGCGCAGATTATGCACTCAGAGACATGGACAATGTGGTGAATGTTTTCTTATATGCTGACATGGAAGACAAAATTTCCAGAATTGCAAAGAAATACAATATCAGCGAATCAAAGGCTAAAGACATGATAAAGAAGGAAGACAAAGCCAGAGCCTCATATTACAACTACTATACATCCAAGCGCTGGGGTGAGATGAAGGGATATGATATCTGCATCAATACATCCAAGTATGGTATAGATAAGACAATAGATCTCCTATATGATATTGTCAATAACTATTGATCGAAAATAGTCAGCGGTGTGGCTGCATTATGATATACATACTTCTAAAGTATACAGATGAACATAACGATCTGATGCTTTAGAAGTATTTTTTTAGTCTTGATTTTAGTGTCTCAATTTTAGTGTCTCGATTTTGGTGTCTCAATTTTAGCACCTTGATTGTAGTGTCTCGATTTTGGTGTCTCAATTTTAGCACCTTGATTTTTTAACGCCTCTATTTTAGTGTCTCGACCAGCCGTCGATCCCAGCACCTTCAATTGATGAAAATATTCTGTCCTTGACATCTGGCACATGGACTTTAAGCTCGTCTATTATATCCTTGCTCTCCTGGCGTTTTGTGACGCCGTCAGCAGGACAAGGGTTCTTGCATACCGGGAGGTCGTTCGTGCGTGCAAAAGCTCTTATTTCGCCTTCTAGAGCGTAAATAAGAGGTCTTATGAGCGCGACGCCTGATTTTTCAAGGTATGTAACAGGAGAAAAAGTGTGTATACGGCCTTCATATAACATAGACATGAGAAAACTGTCTATCACATCGTCTTTATGATGAGCATATGCGATCTTATTACATCCGAGACTGGCGGCACAATCATTGAAAGCACCTTTTCTCATGCGGCTGCAGAGAGAGCAGGGATTGGGCTCTTTTCTATAATCGAAAACAATTTCACCTATCTGAGTTTTACAGACTGTATATCTAACACCTAGAGATTCACAGTATTCTTTTAATCCGGATGTGTCAAAATCATCAAAGCCCAGATCAATTGTTATGGCCTCAAGATCGAATGGGATTGGGTAAAATGTTTTTAATTTAGCCATGGCATAGAGTAGCGTCAGACTGTCTTTACCCCCGGATATTCCTATTGCAATTTTGTCTCCAGGACTTATCATATTGTAATCAGTCACAGCACGTCTTGTGTATGATAATAATTTCTGTATTTTCATAGGTCACCTCATTGTTTACATAAATATATTATTGTTAATTATTCGTTCCTAGTAAATCTAAAATAGAAAATCTAAACTAGTATATCTATACTCGTTTATCTAAATCTGTATTGACTGTATTTCTCTTCTCACGTAATTGTACTTCATTCCTGTAGCGCCTTTTTCTGTCCTCATCCATGTCTGCATAATGCTTACGTGTGGTATTGACATCCGTATGTCCAAGAACGTCTGCTACAAGGTATATGTCGTCTGTAGCCCTGTATAACTCTGTTCCAAATGTACTTCTGAGTTTGTGAGGTGTTATATGTTTAAGAGGGACGGAGGTGAGAGAGTATTTCTTAACAATATTCTCAACTGATCTGACAGAAATACGTTTTAACTGACCTGACAGAAACAGAGCATTCTCATGTCCTTTTTCAGCAATCATTTTTTTCCTCTCATTCAGATATTCGATCAAAGCATCACTTGCTTCATCACTGAAAAATACGTATGCTTCCTTACCACCTTTTCTTAAGATCTTTATTCTCATATTGTCAAAGTCTACATCATTGATGTCAATTCCAACACACTCTGACACACGCATTCCGGTACTGAGCATAAGTGATAAAAGAGCCAGGTCCCTGACTTTGTTTTTTTCATGGTATTTTTTCTGCCTTTCTGTAAGACCGTCTCCGTATTCCACATTGTCAAGGAAATTGGCAACTTCATTCGGTTCCATACGTATGATCTTTTTGTCGTGTATCTTTGGCATATCGACTTTTTCGGCTGCATTTGAACTTATACGGTTATTCTTATATAGATAGGCAAAGAACACTCTTAGTGCAGATAATTTCCGTTTCAGAGCCTGTTCACCATTTGTATATGTACGGCCGTTTTTTTCATAAAGTCGCATGGCATCCAGAAATTCTTCGATATCTTCAGCTTCAAGCTGGCTGAGATCATCGGTCTTGATGTCCATTGGAGTTTTACCTTTGTAGTATGGGTTGTGTTCACATAAGAATTCGTAGAATATCTTTATATCCCTGGCATAACCGAGTCTTGTTCTTGTGGATGTAGTTAGTTCAATTCCCCTAAATGCAATTGTTACATATTGAGGAAGTTCGGAAAGAATATCCCTAAGTAATAATATGTTGTTTTCGTCGACTTGTTTGCTGTATGACGTTGCCATCGTATGTAAACCTCCTGTGACCTGTTATTTATATATTTACAGATATTATCTGTTCAATGTTTATAGTTTAATTTTTTAACAGTTTAGCATGTTCTTTATAATATAATTGTTATATATCATTGATGATTATAGCATATCGTATAGTTGTTTTCTATATATATTTCGTAAAACCTGAGTTTTGCGAATAGATTTCTACCAATATATTTAAAAAAAAAAGAAGGTCTTATGCCCTATTTCAAAATTAAAAGGCTTCAACCAGAAGCTCTGTCCAAAAGGTAAATATCTTTACCTTTTGGACAGAGCTTCTGGTTAGCCATAGACATTAAACTTTGGATCGATAATCTTCAATGAATAGTTTTCCAAGATTTCCTGGATTCTATATGGGGTTAATAGATCATACAAGTTACTCTAATTAAGATTTGTAACTTCGTAATATGGTATTAACAAATTAGTTCCTGCTGTTATTGATGACGCATTCGTAAGGTTATTAATTGAAACAACTTCATCAATGTATTCCTGTGTGGATGAATATTCATCTGTCATGTATTCGTCGGCAATGTTCCAGAGTGAATCACCGGATTCTACGCTAATACATGTATAATACTTTGTACTTGCATTGGTTGCGTCAGCCTCTGATGCATCTTTATTCGTAACTCCAAGATATATTACAGATAAAACTATGATTGCAACTATAATGGTAATCTTCTTCCTGCTAATAAAGTTAAGTAATTTATTCATATAATAATCCCTCCTGAACGTATGTTTGTTTTGCATAATCGTATTATATCGAACATATGTTTAAGTGTCAATATAATATCGAACATTTGTGCGATGTTTCGCATGAGTATGGCCATATCTCAGAAACTATGTCTATTATGAACTATTATATGTACTTTTTTTTACTCACAAGTTGTCCTGATTTTATTATACTTCCTGTATTAAAAAAATGCGTCCATAAAAAAGTCTTTAAAAAAGTTATAAAAATGCCCTTAAAAAATGTTACACCATTATTTGCAACAAACAGAACATTAGTTTGCAATATCAGAACATATGTGCTATTATAAATTAGTAAATATCTTTTTGATTGTAATTTTTAGCTTATAATATCATTGGATTGTTTATAATTTTAATATGAATTATTGATATGGAGGTTTTTATGGGTAAAGGTAAGATATCTGTTAAGCAGACAGAGATTTTGGAATATATCAAGAATGAACAGTTGAAGAAAGGATATCCACCATCAGTGCGTGAGATTTGCAAAGCAGTTGGACTGAAGTCTACATCTTCTGTTCACGCTCATCTTGCTTCTCTTGAGGATAATGGATATATCAGACGTGATCCAACCAAACCAAGGGCTATTGAGATTATAGACGATGATTTTGCTCTGACAAGACGAGAAGTTGTCAATATCCCTATTGTTGGTCAAGTAGCTGCAGGCCAGCCCATACTTGCAACGCAGAATATCATGGATTACTTTCCTGTTCCACCTGAATACATACACAACACGAACAACCAGACTTTTATGCTCAGGGTTAAGGGGGAAAGTATGATCAACATCGGAATAAATGATGGTGATCTTCTTATTGTTGAACAGTGCTCTTCTGCTTCCGACAGGGACATTGTAGTTGCTCTTGTTGATGACGGTGCCACTGTTAAGAGATATTTTAAGGAGAATGGATATATAAGACTTCAGCCGGAGAATGATTACATGGATCCTATCATTGTAGATCATTGCGATATACTTGGTAAAGTTATAGGTTTGTTCAGACAGATGTAAAAAGTTTATATGCACACAAGAACGCCCAAGGGATATAAAACATAATTTCCCCTGGGCGTTTCTGTTAATTTATTACAGACAAAGTAATCACTTTTTAATAGATATGTTTGTTAATAGATATGTTTGTCGGCATTCTGTTCTGCAATCTGTTTGAACTCATTGAAATGTGCCTGGAACAAGAGAACAACCTTTGGATCGAATTGTTTACCACTTTGGCTTACAATCTCCGTATATGCCTCTTCCATAGACCATCCCTTTTTGTAGTATCTGGCAGACGTCAAGGCATCAAAAACATCGCACACAGCCATAAGGCGGCTTATATATGCAATCTCTTCACCCTTCATATGGAGATAACCTGAACCATCCCATTTCTCATGATGCTCTTTGGCAATGGTCCTTGCAATCTGTAATATCTGTCCCGGACATTTTGAGAGTAGCGCATCTCCATATAATACATGGCTTTTCATAATGGCGTATTCTTCATCAGTAAGTTTTGATGGCTTGTTCAATATCTCCTCACTTATCATCAGTTTGCCAATATCATGCATCATTGCCGCAGTTGACAGCATATCTACATAATCATCATCAAATCCGGAGGCTTTTCCAAGAACCTCCATATATTTTGCGACTCTTTTGATATGCTCACCAGTCGACTTCGATTTGCTCTCTGAGAGCTCTGCAAATGCGTAAATAAGTTCCTTCTGATTTGTCTTTACCTCCTCTGAATGCTCGATTACATTGGTAAGCATGGTGGAGTTTCTGGAAACAATATAATATGATACAAATGACATAAGGAATATTGCAATAACGCATGGGGCAATTGAAAGAATCATATTGTCTGCAAAGTCAGGGTGGACAGGCGGAATAACCATATCGCTTAAACTATAGTTAATCACATCAGCGATGAAAACCCCCACAGTGGACAGAAGTGCAGTGTACAGAACCATGGTTTTATTATAATAAAGCGAAGCAACAAGCATAGGAAATATCCACACGATCATAGCCGTATAAGAAAGTGTTATGTTTAGCATAGTGCAGATAAGAACGGCTAGTGCTATGACTATATATTTAATACATTGGCTTTCATTATTCTTAAAAATATCTATAAACAGCGTTGGTGCAAGTGCAAGTATACAGCATACACCCATACATGAACACAGTAAAACAATATTGCATTGACCGCCTATGTACGTGAACACCCAATATAAAAGTATAAGAATGACAAATAATCTCATACATTTGGATGCAATATGATTTATCTTTATATAATTATCGCTTAAAAGTCTGTTACTCTCCATAAAAAATCCCCAAATATCTTAAACCCCATTCTATATACTATCGATAGCCACATAATCGCCATCATTCCAAATCTTTTCGATGTTATAAAATCTTCTTGATTCCTCAGAAAATATATGAACGATTATATCATAGTAATCAAGCAAAATCCATCCGCCTTCTGAGTATCCCTCAATACCTTTATGCGAAAAGCCTGCTTTGTGCATGGCATCTTCAACGTTGTCGCTGAGTGCCTGAACCTGTTTTTTGTTTGTTCCATCAGCTATGACAATATAGTCACATAGTGTTGATATTTTACTTATATTGATAAGTTTGATGTCAAACGCTTTCTTCTCTTCAAGAGCATTGAGTATAACTTTTAACGCCTCTTTTGAATCTGTCATATCTATCCTCGCATTCCGTTATAATATTTCGTAAAATATTTTATTATAATAGTGTATACATTGATCATTTGGTCTTTTATTCATGCATACCCATTTTATCCATAAAATAATTATATGTCTTTATCGACATCTCATCAGTATCTCCGCACTCTTCACCTTCAAGATAGCTTAAAGTGTTTTTTAATATATGAACAATGCTTTTGTCCAGATCTGTAAAAGCTTCTCTTCTGATCTCATCTATCTGCGGCAACGGCTTTCTGTTAGGCTCAATATAGTCTGCGACAAAAATTATCTTTTCCAATAAGCTCATAGCCGGTTTCCCTGTGGTGTGAAACTCTATAGCGGAAAGTATCTCATCGTCTTGTACACCATATTTTTCCTTTGCATATAAAGAACCAAGTTTCGCATGCAGAAGTTCAGGATTGTTTAATTCCACATCGCTTATTGGCAGATTATGTTTTTTGCACTTGGATATCTTATCTTCTGATGACAAGCATTTTGCACAGTCATGCAATAAGCCGGCAGTGAGTGCCTTATCAATATCAGCTCCATAAATCATAGCAAGACAACCTGCGACATATTCTACTCCCAGCGAATGTTCAAATCTCTTTTTGGTAAGCTTACTTTGAAGACGCTCACGCATTTCAAGTCTGTTCATATGATCCCCCTTATAT
>CAKQQK010000035.1:0-25519 GCA_934270935.1 uncultured Coprococcus sp.
TTCTCGCTCTCGTCTGCGTTGAATGGGACAAATGCAAATTTGTTTGTGATGTAATCTTTTCCTGTATCTGATGTGTAGAGCCATACAAGGAAGTCCTCAGCAGCTTTCTGCTCCTCTTCTGAATCCTTCTTGTTGATAACGTAATACTGTGAAACGAACTCAGGGATTGAGCTGTTCATCTTGTCAACTGTAACTCCCTCAGCTGAGATGTCACTCTGCTCAAGGTTAACCTTCATTGGGAGCATTGTAAGTCTTGATGCCTTGTCTGCATCCACGCCTGCGATGGTTCCGTATACCCAGTTACCCTGCTTGATGAACATTGCCTTACCCTCGGCAAATGTCTGAACTGCCTGATCATATCCTGTCACTGTTGAGTTGATGTACTCTGATCCACGCTCTACCTTGCCGCTTGGTCCTGCTGTATAGCTTGAAAGCATGTCAAGCTCCTGAACCATCTTTACAAGCGGCTCCTCAAGCTTATCAACATCTTCCTTTGTAGCTGCTGCCGTTGCATTGTAGCTAGGGAACACTGCATTCAGTGCGTAGTTTGTATAGTGGTTTGCATATGTCCACTTCTCCGCACCTGCGATTGCAAATACTCCGTTCATATTCTCTGTTGTGGCTGTCTTGTCCTTTGCTGTGGTGTATGCATTGCCTGAAAGTGTAACCTTCTCACCACCCTTGCCGTTTATGTAATCATCGATTGCCTTGATCATGCCTGTGAACTCTTCGTAATTGGCACTTCTGTAATCAGCGACAAATGCGTCTGCGCTGTCAAGTCCAAATACATCACATATCATCTGTGTATCTGCGATAAGTCCGTAACCCTCTACGTTGTAAGGGATTCCGCAGCTTGCTCCGCTCTCATCTGCGAGCTGCATGCTCTCTGGAATTGAATCGTAGATTGACTTTAACTCCTCATTCTTTACTGATGTTGATGGAAGTACAAATCCGCCCTCGTTCCACTCTGTGAACTGTGCCTGGTTTATCGCGTACAGTGTAGGATAGTTCTTGGAATTCATCTCAGATCTGAGTGTCTCCATGGCCTCCTGTGTACCACATGTGTAAACCTTAACCTTAACACCTGTCTCTGTCTCATAATCCTTGCACAGATCCTGGATGCTGTCTGCAATCTCAGACTTTGTATTGTAAATATACAGATCGTAATCCTTCTTTGCTGAACCACATCCTGTCATGGATGCAAGTCCCAGCATCATAGCTGCTGAAAGCGCACATGCTACTAATTTCTTTGCTCTCATAACCTTTTCTCCTTTTCTTGCTTTGAATTTTCCCTCTTGTTTTTGACTGTCTTGCCTTGTAGTCTTCTGCTCTTTATGAGCTTTCCTTGTAGTGATAACTGCGGTAACTCTGTGTACTTAACACTTGTAACCATATTATATCGTCTCGATAAAACATATCTCATAAGCGCTTAAATGAAACATGTTTCATTTGCATTAAGATTATCACATGAAACATGTTTCGTCAATAGGGGATTTATAGAATTTTTAGATTTTTGCCGGGACTTAGTCCCTGATAATGTGGAGGATACGGCTAAGCAATCCTTCTCTAGCTGAGAATTCCCATATTAAGCAGAGCATATGTCCAGGGAGTTTTCGCAAATCAGGGATTTCCAGATGAAAACGTCACAAATTTGTATCTATTTTCCATTTTTCCCGCCTAAAGATACAAGATTCTGAGATTTTGTATCTTTCTGACTTATTTCTTGCAAAAAGCGATAATTTTGTGACTTTAAAGACCTTCACAGGTGAACTTACACTTGAAATTCGTATCGCTGTTGCGGCGAACTCAAAGCTCTCGTAAAAGCACAGATTATTGTTTGTACCCACATAAAAAAGAAGTTCATGATTTTTGAGGGGCACCTCATTTTCTCTTCATGAACTTCTTTTCGTAATCATACTATAAAGTTGTATCGCCTTTTTCTACGCTCACCGGAAGTAGTATAATATTTCCGTCTATATGTGTGTTTCTCTCTTTTGCGTTGTCGACCCGACCTGCCGTTGTAATTTCTGACTGTCCTTCGGCAGCCTGGTCGTCATTCTGATCATCCGCCTGCACCTCATCCTCCGGTCCGTCGATCATCTCCATAAGCTGGCGTACTGCCTCCTGAGCGATCTCCTTGTACGGCTGGTGTATTGATGTGAGCCTTGTCGTGCTTGCATTGGTTATATATGTTCCATCATACGCAACGATCGCGAGATCATCAGGGATTTTTTTGCCTATGGCAAGCGCCGCCTTGAGGAATGCTATCGCCGGCATGTCTGCGGCAAATACACCGTCCACATCCGGGTACTCCTCAAGTATGCATTTTGCCATCTCAAAGTATCCCTGGAAATCAAAGTCATTCCACTGAACAGGAACCCTTCTGGATTTTATCCCATTCTCAGCGAGGACTCTGTCAAGCTCCTCATGACACTCATACGACATGATATTCTTGTCTGTCCTGATTCCGGATATATGGATGACGTATTTGCATCCACTGTTTATAAATTCCCGGGCAGCAAGCTGTCCACCCATCTTGTGGTCAGACACAACGACAGGGAATTTGTTTCCCACCATGTAATCCAGCATGACCATAGGCTTGTCTATCCTCTGATATTCCTTTGCTGTGCTTGTGGTTGTTCCGCATATGATTCCGTCCACGATATTGGACTTTAACAGCTTAAAACATTCCTTCTCCCTCTGCTTGTCATCAGATGTGGAAAAAAGCATGAATTTGTACTTTTTCTCGTAAAGTATCTTTTCAATCTCCGATGCCAGTGATGAGAACCACGGATGCTGTATGTTTGGAACCAGCATCGCTATGGAGTTGGATTTTCCCTTGAACATGCCGCGCGCAAGCTCATTTGGAACATAATCCAGTTTCTTCATCGCATCTTCTATCTTCTTCTGAGTCTCGGGTTCAACTTTTGCCGTGCCGTTGATAAGTCTTGACACCGTGCAGATAGCGACCCCCGCCTCCTTCGCAACGTCTCTTATACTTGCCATATATAAATATACTCTCCTTATGAATTGATCACCAGATAAATGATTGCCAAATGATTCCTGCATTCGATTCCGCAATCACTTGTTTTCATATGACGTGTATCAGATAAATTATCTGACCACAGTCCATGAAACTTGTTTCATAAGAAGAGTATACCATAATCTATTCTGTAATGTAAATTGTGTAATATGACGATAATTAGCTCAAAAGCTCCTCTATCATAGCTCCGTCAAATGTCACACTCTGAACGTGATTTACCTCGATCTGATACAGCGCATGGGCAACTATATGCTCTGCAGCCTGCTCTATATCTCTGATTCCGGTCACGCCGTCGCACTTCTTGATGACAGCATCCACGCCGTCTGGAAGGATGATGCACTCGCTCCCTTCAAGTCCGATGCGCTTGAGCACCTTCGGCAGAACAAATTTGTTGAATATCTCCTTCTTCTCGTCCGGGGTGTAATCCGGTATGTCTATGACTGCAAATCTCGACATGATAGGCTTGCTGATGTTCTCCTTGTCATTTGCCGTTGCTATAGGGTATACACCGTTTGTCGGGATCATGCACTCCATGTAGTTGTCGGTGAATCCCAGGTTGTCCAGAAGTGTCAGCAGTACATCCGCAGGATTGCCGTTGCCCTTGCCGGAGTTTGCCTTATCCAGCTCGTTGATGATGAATACAAGGTTGGACTCGCCCGCCTGTGAAAATGCCTCCATGATGATTCCCGGCTTGGCATTTGAATATACTCTTGAACTTCCGGTCAGCTGCTCAGGGTCATTGATCGAACTCATGTCAAGGGTTGTCCATGGAAGTCTCAGTATTCTTGCAACTGCGTAGGCTATCTGTGACTTTCCTGTTCCGGCAGGTCCGCAGAGCAGAAGTCCATATGCAGGAAGTGTATGTGTACGGTTGATCTGGATGATCGTCTCGATGATCCTCTGCTTGACCTTCTCCATTCCGTAGAGTTCTTCGTCCAGTATTCTTCTCGCCTCATCAGGATCTATCGCCTCAAAATAATTGCTCTTCCATCTGATGTTCATCGCCATGGAAAGTGCTCTCTGCGCGTGGCGTCTCTCCTCAGGGGATACCTCGCTGGATCTCGCGACCGCAAGATTTCTTCTAGCCCACAGTCTTATATTGTCAGGAAGCGTTCTTCCGGCACAGTGCATGAAATCAATGATGCTCTGCATGCTTGTGAGCTTCATGTCATCGCCCAGTGCCTCCTCCTCTTCTTCCTCCTCGGATTTCTCCTCTTCTGAAGGGGCATCACTGGCAAGAAGTCGCTCTATCATGAACTGAAGGAATCCGTCATTTGCCGACAGCTTTGATCCGCCGCCGAACTCGGTCTCCCTTATCTTGTACACCGCATAGCCCTCCGGTCTGTTCTCTCCTGACAGACGGACATTGATGTGATTTTCGCCGAGCCATTTGAGAAGGCTTACAAATCTCGCATCTATCTTCAATATGTCGGCGGACTGAACTCCGTCCACCTCGTCAAATTCAAATGCTGTCCTTTTGATCGGATTTGTGAACTTTCCGCTGGAGTGGTGCGCCCACTTCCTGGCCGAGTTCTCCAGGAGCATTATCGGTTTCTCCGCTGTGGCTGTTCTTTCCGATGACTGAAATGTCTCATATGTAACTATGTTCTTATTCTTGTTGTCGCTTCCGCTGAAATCAAATACTGGCATATTTACCTCCCTGTTTAATGATGTTCGTCAAACACCCGCATCCATCTTTCTCGTTTAAGCCTTGTGGTGAACAGGATTCCTCTGAAACAGAGCTCCACGCACATGGCGATCCATACACCGTAGAGACCGACTCTCGGCGCAAGTATGGCTGCAAGCGGTATCCTCACACACCACATACTTGCAAAGTTCATGCAGCTTGGAACCAGAGTGTCCCCGGCTCCCCTGAGCGCTCCCGATGCAACTATGGATGCGGCATAAAATGGTTCGGCAAATGCTTCTATCCTCAGCACTGCCCCACCTAGATTTCTTATCTCTTCGTTCGGGGTCAGCACACCTATCATGGCCGGAGCTGCTATGTACATGAGGACTCCGCCAACGGTCATAACCGACACACCTAATCCCATTGTAATCCATGCCATTCTTCTGGACAACTGTTTTTGTCCGGCTCCCACGCATTGTCCCACAAGTGTGGTTGCTGCCGCCTGCACTCCGTATCCCGGCATGTAGCAGAAGCTCTCCGCAGTAACCGCAAATGAGTTGGCTGCGATGGCTATCGTTCCGAGTGGTGACACGATCTTTGTTGACATGACGTACGCTGAGCACATGACCATCTGCTCAAGACCCACAGGTACTCCAATCTTCACCGCTTTGACAAGGGTGCCCCTGTGAAATCTTATGCACTCTCCCTTTCTTAAGTGAAGTGTCTTGTTCTTCCACAGAAGTGCAGTGACCATGATGGCACAGGTGACAGCCTCCGCTGTGATGGTTCCAAGCGCCGCCCCGGCAACGCCAAGGCCAAGTCCCGGCATGGTAAATGTCAGACCTTTCATCGAAGTTCCAGACTGCACAAGTGTTGACAAATGGGAACCAGCTACTCCTGCCTGAGCCGTTCCTGCCATCTGAGAACCAGCCAGCCTTACGCTGGATAAAAACGGAATACTTAAATTTACAATTCTTGTCGGGAATATAAAGAACAAATTGAAGATCACGTCCATAACACAGCACATGACATTCAGTATACCTGGTAGTCTCATATTTCCGGAGCTCTGATGCATGCCTCCCGCTATGCTGTTCATCTGCAAAGCGGGAAGTCCCAGCATGTACACAAGGAAATACTGGCTTGCCATCTTCTGTATCGCAGCTTCACCGCCGAGCCATCTCGGAAGCGGAGTGCTTATGAGTGCTGCAATGAGTGCGAGCAGGGCGCTTATGCACAGGGCTATTATGAGTCCCTGTTTCATGATATTTCTGGCAGATTTATCCTCACCGGCGCCCACTGCCTGAGCTATCTGCACAGTAAATCCTGTAGTCACCGCAATGCACAGCCCACCGAACAGCCATGTCGTGGACGAGACAAGTCCGATCGCACCAGACGCATTTGCGCCGAGACGCCCCACCATGGATGCATCGATGTACTGCATGACAATGGACGAGATCTGGGCAAGGATCGCCGGGATACTGAGCCTGACCGTAAGACCGATCTGCTGGGACGCAGTCATGGACTTTCCAGATATCATGTCCTTCAGCAAGTTTTCACTGCTACTCATCTATATCTCCTTCTTTACCGTACTTTCTTCAGATGTCTGTCCTGAACATACACCTGCCAAATGTCCGTGCTCTCCGTCACTGCTTACAGCCCCTGTACCAAACGATTTCTTAAAATCACTGACACCCTCAGCAAATCTCCTCATACCGTCTTCCACGGTAGATCTCGGGCAGGCAATGTTAAGTCTGATAAATGCCTTTCCGCTCTTGCCGTATGAAAGTCCCGGCGACATATAGAGCCCGGTGTTCTTCCTGATGAATTTCGACAATGCCTTGGCATTGCCGTCTTCGCCGTCACATACACCGGCAGCGCCGCAGATTTCGCTGCAGTCAAGCCAGAGCAGATATGTGGCCTCCGAATACACTACCTTTATACCCGGCACTTTTTCATCTATAAACTTCCTGACATACTGCTTGTTCTCATACAGATACTGTCTGAGACTGTCCAGCCACTCGCCGCCTTGTGTAAATGCTGCTATCGCCGCATCCACCGCAAATGCATTTGGCTCGGCTACCTCGTCTGTGTTCAGCCCCCTCCACATCTTGTGTCTCAGGAATTTATTTGGAACCACAATGGCCGCTGTCTGGATTCCCGCTATATTGAAAGTCTTTGTCGGCGCAATACAGGTCACGCTTATATCCCTGCATGTGTCCGATGCAGTGGCAAATGGCACATACTCCTTTCCAGGATCGGTGAGATCGCAGTGTATCTCATCCGAGATGACCGTCACACCATACTTTGCGCAGAGCTCTCCCACATGAGCAAGCGTCTCCTTATCCCAGATCTTCCCCGCAGGATTCTGTGGATTGCAGAGTATCATGAGGCTGGTCTGTGGATCTGCAAGCTTTGCCTCAAGATCCTCAAAGTCCATGGCATATCCCTCGCCGTCATATTTCAGAGGACTCTCCAATATATTTCGCCCATTGTTGTATATAGAATTGAAGAAAATATTGTAGACAGGGGTCTGCACTACAACATTCTCTGCGGGTGTGGTGAGCTTTCTCACCGCCGTTGATATGGCTGGGATGACTCCGGTGCAGAACACCAGCCAGTCCCTGTCTATTGCAAATCCGTGTCTGCTGCCCCACCAGTTCACATAGGCATCTGCCCACTCATCCGGGATGATGGAATATCCGAATATCCCGTGCGCCACCCGGGCTGCCAGTGCCTCTCTGATGCACGGAGCCGTCTGAAAGTCCATGTCTGCCACCCACATTGGCAGTTCATTTTCCGGCACATCCCACTTCAGGGAGCCGGTGCCGCGTCTGTCTATAACCTTGTCAAAATCAAACTTCATGTTTGTCCCTCCACTTTGTGAAGGGATTTTGGCATTTGAGGGGCTGACGGCTGGCATATATCATGTGCTCAATCACGTTCGTCTTCCCTCGCCTTGCTTTGCTTCTATCTGCACTGCGCTCTGCAAGCGATAAGGGCGTTGCTTGCGCCGCTCCGGCAAGAAGCAGCAAGACTCAGTCGACTTCACTACCGATTGCTCACATGATATATGTCAGCACGTTTCGCCCCTCAAATGCCAAAATCCCATTTACGTTACGATATACCACCATGTGTTTATCATTATCCTACTTAAAAATTATTATATTTCTCTTATTTATATTATCATATGTTGTCACACGCATGGCTAATGTTTTACCGTGAATCTCTGTGCTTTAAATTAGTCCTGTACTATTATTTTTGTCTTTAACGGATCTACCTTGTCCTTTTCTATTATCAGGTTGTCGATGTGCTGGGCTTTGATTGTTCCTGATGTCGGATTCATGACGCTGTCTATCTTGCTGCAAATGTCGGCATCCACTGTTGAATATTCAAATGCAAGTGTTGTGTTGATGAGCTTGCAGTTCTTCATCACAAGGTTGTCGATGTAGCACATGCCCTGAAGGCTCTCGATGGTGCAGTTTATCAGGGTGAGGTTCTTTGCGTTCCAGCCGAGGTATTCGCCCGATATGAATGAATCATATACAGTCACGTTCTCTGTGTTCCAGAATGCATCCTTTGACAGCAGATTGGAATTTCTTATCTCCACATTCCTGCATCCGTCAAATGAATAGTTTCCGTCAAGTTTCAGGTCGTCTATCTTCATATTATTGCTGTTCATAGCAAAATAGTCGCCTTTTGCTGTCACATGATCCATTGTCACGTCATCGCAGCTCCAGAGTGTCTCCTCCGCATGGGTGAATGTCACATCCGTAAGCTCCAGCCCTTTACATCTGCGGAAGTTCTTCGGTGCCTGGATGAGCGCCCGCCTCACCGCGATATTATCAGTGTACCAGACTCCGGCTCTCGCCATCTCAAACCAGTGGCAATCCTCCGAAGCGATGTTCTTGCTGTACCACAGCGGATACTTCCATTTGAACATGCTTCCGTAGAGATTTATATCGCGGCTCTCCTTAAGCGGAGACTCGCCGTCGTCAAATATCGTATCATATATATCGAGATTTTTTCCCATGAAAAGAGCTCTCTCACCTGTCAGAAACTCCTGTCTTATGATTTTCTTTTCTTCTTTCTTATCCATCTCGTTCATCTTCCTTTTGTATATTCTCTATTATATTATTGGCCTATTATCACCGTGTTATTACTTCTGGCAAATGCGAATATGACTGAGCTTATGACCACCATGAGCGGCAGTGCAAACAGTAATATATTTATTACCTGAAATTTGCTATATTAACAGACTTATCCGCTTAAATTAAGGGATTCTCAACCTGTCCACTTTATATTATAATCTACACATACAAGTCCGGCATGTAAATAAGGATCTCATGCCTGACATTTTGGGGAAACAACATTTTCAGGGGGTATATTATGATTTTAACATCAGGGGATTCTATCAGTATTTTTTTCAGACTTTTACCTTATACGACTTACATTATTCCAATAGCATCATTCATCATAGCTGTGGTCGTCGGTCTTTCCATACGGGGTAAGGCATGCCGTATCGAGCAAGACTATACCAGAACTTCCGCCAATATCACATCTGTCAGAAGACTCAGTAAAAGAACCCATATCAACTATGAATACCGCGACCAGTCCGGAATATTGCACAATGGTTTTCTTTCCGTCCGCGGTCTAACAAATTACAACTCCATGTCATCCATCGCAATATATTACAACCCGGATAATCCATCCGTATCTTATACAGAAAAAACTTTAAGCAGTAACAAAAATGCCCCATTTATCTATGGAGGTGCGATTCTGCTTGGAACTCTGGTATTTTTATGGAGAAGGCGCTGATTTCTCAGCGTCTTCTTTTTTACACCTTGATGAGATCCTTTGCCACCTCACCGGCTATGATAAGTCCTGCGACTGATGGCACAAATGCCACACTGCCAGGGATGTCTCTGCGCTCTGTACATTTGTGTTCCGCTCCCGGAGGACAGATGCAGTGGTTTCTGCAGCTTATCGCCATATCTTCGATCGGCCTTGTAGGAATCTCTTCAGAGTATACGACCTTGAGTTTCTTGACGCCCCTCTTCTTCAGTTCTCTTCTCATGACCTTCGCGAGCGGGCACACCTTTGTCTTGTATATATCTGCAACCTTGAACTGGCTTCCGTCAAGCTTGTTTCCCGCACCCATGCTGCTGATGATCGGAATGTTCTTCTCCTTACACTTCATGACAAGAGCGATCTTGGCTGTCACGGTGTCCACCGCGTCGACCACATAGTCGTAGCTGTCCCAAGGGAAGTCGTCCGCGTTCTCCGGGAGGAAGAAACATTTGTGTACCTCTACCTCCACCTTCGGGTTGATGTCAAGCATCCTGTCCCTCATAACATCGGTCTTGTACTTTCCCACTGTGCTTCTAGTCGCTATGATCTGTCTGTTGAGATTTGTAAGACACACCTTGTCATCATCTATCAGGTCAAATGCTCCGACACCGCTCCTGACCAGCGCCTCGCATACATAACCGCCAACTCCGCCTATTCCAAATACCGCTACCTTAGAGCCTGCCAGCTTGTCCATGGCTTCCTTGCCAAATAGCAGCTCTGTTCTCGAAAACTGTGTTAACATCTCTTATTCTCCTAATATGATATATATCCCACTACAACTATATACAAAATAAGTTTTTTTTCAACTGAAATCTTATTGACCTCCGCCCCCTTCCTGGGGACGAAGGTGCCTGACCCCTCCCGGGGACGGAGGTGCCTGACCCCCTCCTGGGGCGGAGGTGCCTGCCCCCTCCCGGGGGAGGAGGTGCCTGACCCCCTCCCGGGACGGAAGTGCCTGACCCCCTTCCGGGGCGGAAGTGCCTGACCCCTCCGTCCCTGATTTATATTGAGTACATGTATCCGATCCGGTCACTGTACTCCCGGGTGAGATCGGCGATGGTTTTGTTGTCAAGTACACTGTTGATGGCAGTCTCAAGGGCATCCCACACCTCTCCAATGACATCGTTCATGACCATGTTGGTATCGCCGTCCTCGTCAACTCTGTTATCGATCGGGGATATCCTGCCCTCTATCGCCCTTAGCACCATCCCAACCGTGATCTCCTCCGCCGGCATGTTCAGACGGTAACCGCCCCTCGGACCTCTCACACTCCTTAAATATCCTGCCTTTAGCAGAGAAGATGTAACCTGCTCAAGATATTTGTCAGACAATCCACATCTTCTGGCTACAGCCTTGACAGTAACCGTGCTGCCACTGTTTATCGATATATCTACCATGAGTCTCAATGCATATTGTCCCTTTGATGATATTAACATTTTTCTGCCTCCTGTTTGTTGTTATATTTTACCTATAGAATTACTATGAATTAGTCCTATTTTTTTTGGCAGGGAGAAAAAGCAGTTATATCTTTTATGTTCATGCCTTATCTCCGTGCCAATTATTTTCCGTTTAATTCACTTGATTTTTATGATTATGTTTCTATGCTGCCTACCATATGTTGCTGATCAGATACTCAAGTTATACCCTCTTTTTTAGCCCATTCAGGTATTCCTCAACATAATGGATAACTGCTGCACCATCTCCAACGGCTGTCGCCACCTGGCGAACCGCCTTGGTCCTCACATCTCCCGCGGCAAATATTCCCGGTGTGCTGGTCTGTCCGGTCTCGCCCGCTGCAACATAGCCAGCGTCGTCAAGCTTCACAACGTCACCGAGGAAGTCTGTGATTGGACTTGTGCCTATTGCTATAAATACACCGGCTACTGGAAGTGTGAAATCGTGGCTGCCAAATGCCGATGTTTCTTCACTAGACGCATTGACATTTGCCCCTGCATCTGCCTGTCCACCCACTGTTTTTGGTGTATTCACAGCAACCTTGAGTTCCAGCTTACCCGGCGTTCCGCCTATCTCTGTCACCTGTGCAAATGGATGAAATTCTATATTCTCAGTCTCAAGCACCTGCGCTCCGAGTATTTTCTCGCCTCTGAACTCATCTCTTCTGTGGATCAGATGCACCTTGCTGCACATCTTTGACAGATACAGGGTATCCTCAAGGGCTATGTTGCCTCCGCCCACAACTGCAACTTCTTTGTTCCTAAAAAATGCTCCATCACATGTGGCACAGTAAGAAACTCCTGCCCCTGTGAATTCCTCCTCACCGGGAACGCCAAGCTTCCTGTGCTTTGCACCCGTGGCTATCAGAACCGCCTTTGTCTCTATGCTGCTGCCATCCTCCAGGCAAACCTTCTTGTGACCGCCGTTATCCTCGATGGCTGTCACCTCTCTGTCATCAAACTCCACGCCAAATGTATCCGCGTGTTCTCTGAACTTCATACCCATGTCAAAGCCGCTTATGCCCGGCAGTCCAAGGTAGTTGTCCACCTGCTCTGTATTCACGATCTGCCCGCCGGAGAATGCCTCCTTCTCCAATACCACCACGTCCATCATCGCCCTCTTGGCGTAGACTGCGGCGGACAGACCCGCAGGGCCGCTGCCCACAATAACCAAATCTTTCATATTTCCTCCTTGTATTTCTTTATCAGCTCACAGGTTTTGGCTACGTCTTCCTTGCTGTGTGCGTAGGACACGAACATTGCCTCGAACTGTGATGGAGCAAGGTAGATTCCGTTATCCAGCATGTATGAGAAATACTTTGCATACCTTGCGGTGTCGCTGGATATTGACGTGTCCATATCCACTACTTCCTGATCTGTGAAGAATACGCTCATCAATGAGCCTATCTGGTTGACATGAACTATGTCGCCAAATGTGCTTCTGACTGTGTCGGCTATCTGCCTTGTGCTCTTTTCTATCGCCGGATATATTGTGTCCTTTTCCTTCTGGAGTATGCGGAGCGTTGTGAGTCCTGCTGTCATAGCTATCGGATTTCCCGACAGGGTTCCCGCCTGGTATACTCCGCCGAGTGGTGCCACCATGCTCATGACATCGCGGCGTCCGCCGTAGGCTCCCACCGGCATTCCGCCTCCAACTATCTTTCCAAGTGTTGTGAGATCAGGCTTTACCCCGAAGTATTCCTGGGCACCGCCAAGGCTGAGCCTAAAACCGGTGATGACCTCATCAAATATAAGAAGTGAGCCGTATTCATTTGTTATGTCCCTGAGGAACTGAAGGAATCCATCATGCGGTGGAACAACTCCCATATTTGCGGCAACCGGCTCGACCACGATTGCGGCAATGTCTTTGCCCTCCGCCTCAAATAACTTCTTTACGCTGTCCTCGTTGTTATACTCTGCTATGAGTGTATGCTGTGTATAGGACTTTGGAACTCCCAGGCTGTCCGGTACGGACTGTGTAAGTGCAGCCGAACCTGCCTTGACCAAAAGTCCATCACTGTGTCCGTGATAGCAACCGCGGAACTTTACAATCTTGTCTCTGCCTGTGAATCCCCTCGCCACTCTGAGCGCACTCATCACCGCCTCTGTTCCCGAGTTGACCATTCGCGTCAGCTCCATAGAAGGCATGAGCTCATTTATCAGCTCTGCGATCTCGAGCTCTTTCCTTGTCGGTGCGCCAAATGTAAGCCCGTCATCACAGGCCGCCTTCACCGCATCTATGACCCTGTCATCGGCATGCCCCAGGATACCCGGGCCCCAGGAACAGACATAATCCACGTAGGAATTGCCATCCTCGTCATATATATGTGAACCTTTTGCTTTCTTCATAAATACAGGTGTCCGTCCCACCGAGCCAAATGCCCTGACCGGTGAATTGACGCCGCCCGGAATTACCTTTTGTGATTTCTCAAATAGATCCTGTGAATTTGTCATTGCCATTCTTCTTTCTATATTTTATCGTCCTGTCAATCTATCTTCTTCTAAGCATTGATGTCGCATTTTCCTCATCTCTGGTAACGCCCCTCTCTCCTCCGTCGAGCGGGGCAGATCGTCGGAATCATTCCGAAATATGACTCCGTCATATTGATTCCGACTCTAACCAATGTGCCACGTCTATAGCGTGATAAGTTATGATGATCCCTGCGCCGGCTCTCTTCATGGCTGTCATGTTCTCCATGACTATTCTCTTCTCGTCTATCCAGCCATTTGCCGCTGCTGCCTTGACCATTGAGTACTCGCCGCTGACATTGTACACCGCTATCGGATAATCCGTGTGGTTTCTCACATCCTTGACTACATCCAGATATGCAAGTGCAGGCTTTACCATGATTATGTCTGCGCCCTCGGCGATATCAGCCTCGCACTCCCTCAGAGCCTCCCTGCCATTTGCGGGATCCATCTGGTATGTCCTTCTGTCTCCAAACTGAGGTGCTGAATGTGCCGCATCGCGAAATGGAGCATAGTAACCGGATGCAAATTTCGCACTGTAGCCCATGATGAGGACATCCGTCAAGCCATTGTCGTCAAGCGCCTGCCTGATGTATGCTGTGTGTCCATCCATCATGTCTGACGGAGCCACCATGTCCGCACCAGCCTTTGCAAGGGATACAGCCATCTTGCCCAGATATGGAAGAGTCTCATCGTTTAGTATCTTGCCGTCACGGATAATGCCGCAGTGACCGTGTGATGTATACTCACACAGACAAATGTCCGCTATGACTATCATGTCCGGATACAGTTCTTTTATCCTTCTGACCGCCTTCTGCATGATTCCCTGATCGTCGTAAGCGCTGCTGCCCACCTCATCCTTGTGAGCCGGTATGCCAAACAGGAGAACCGCGCTGATTCCAGCATCCGCCACTCTGTGAAGCTCTTCCTCAAATGTATCGAGTGAATACTGATATATGCCCGGCATGGAATCTACCGGATTCTTGATCCCTGTGCCCTCCGCCACAAACATCGGATATACAAGATCCTCCTTATTAACCCTGTTCTCTCTGACCATATTTCTGATAGCCTCGCTGCCGCGAAGTCTTCTGAGTCTTATCATGTTATTGCCTCTTTTCTCTACATACTATTCTCTGTCTCTATTATAAAGCACTCCCTACATTTCTCTACCGGAGAGCCCTGTACCGAAGGTGCCTGACCCCTTTGATCCAGAAGGGCAAATCCCTTTTAATCCAAAGGTGCCTGACCCCTTTTGAGTTTCTTTGTTGATTTTCCTAGCATTTTTCATCGAATGGGACGAAGGTGCCTGACCCCCACTGTGGGACTGCTGTTCCTAATTGCGGGTATAGAATTCGCCGACGGCTGATATAAGGTGCTCGATGTCACCAACCTTAGGAACTATATCCGCACGATAACCAGCCTTCTCCAAAGCCTTCTCAGTCACATTTCCAAGTGCCGCTATATGAATATTTTCCATTATATCATGTATTTTTAAACTGCTGTCCGTATGATCCCCGCATGAATCAGTATCGTCGGATGTATGCTCCATATCAGCGCTGTTTTTTTCTGCATCAAGAACGTCCAGGAATCCCCTGACACCTGACGCGCTGACAAATGCTATCACATCCAGATCATTCAGATACTGTATGCTCTCCATCCTGCGTCCAACCACATCATAAACCGGAATCTCCTCATATTCCACACCGCCCTGATCAAGTATATCAAGCATCGTCTCACTGCCCTGAACGGCTCTCGGAAGGAGAAGTTTCTCTCCGTCCTTCATCACATTTGCAAGCCCTCTGGCAAGGGCACTTGTGGTGTACTCGTCCGGCACATAGTCCGCTATGTAGCCTTCGGATCTTAACACATCCCTTGTCCCGGCTCCAACCACTGCAAGTTTCAGGTGAGCCAGTTTTCTGACATCTATCTTCCACTCCACGAGCCATTTGAAAAACAGGGTTATGGTGTTCTGACTGGTAAATGCAAGCCAGCTGTAATCTTCTATATGTTCCAGAGCGCTGCGAAGTCTGTTCTTCTCCTCCGTCTGCTCCACACTCATATCCACTATGCTGTAGGACTGACCGCCGAGCGCATCTATGGCAACTCTCATCTTCTCGCGAAGCTTTGGCGTTCCAACAAGTCCAACGTGGACATTCTGAAGCGGTCCACGATTCGGTGCTGTGAAGTCCAACGCTGCATTTTCACCCACGACTATGATAGCGGGGGATTCAAGCTTTGCCTCGGTTACCTTGTCCGCAATAGTCTGTATATCACCGCGGACTATCTGTTGCCCAGGCATGGTTCCTTTGGAAATGACCGCGACCGGAGTATTCTCCGCCGCTCCGGTCTGGACAAGTCTCCCCATGATCTGTGGAAGTCTGTTCAATCCCATGAGGAACACGCTTGTCCCTTCCTGATTTCTGATGTAATCGTAGTCATCTAAACCACCTTCATCAAACTTGTTTCTATCTGTAAATTCTGAGTTTTCTGTAAACTTCAGCTGTTTTGAAAATTCATTTCCTTTTGAACTCTCCCCCTTGCCATCCGCCCGCTTGTGTCCTGTTATCACATGGAAACTTCTGCTCGTTCCTCGGTGGGTCACCGGTATGCCGCACACCTCCGGAACCGCCACTGCGGACGTTATTCCCGGTATAACCTGAAATGGAATCCCCGCTTCTAGAAGTGCGGTCACTTCCTCGCCGCCTCTTCCGAATACAAATGGATCGCCGCCTTTGAGGCGCACCACCATGTTGCCTTTGCGGCCTTCCTCAACAAGTATCCCGTTTATCTCAGGCTGCTTCTTGTAGTGGCTGCCCGCCTGCTTGCCGACGTATATCCTTCGGCAGTCCGGCTTCACCATCTCCAGAAGCTGGTAGGTACCAAGCCTGTCATATATGATTGTATCGCATTGTTTTATGAATTCCAGGCCCTTCACCGTGATGAGTCCCGGGTCGCCGGGGCCTGCACCTATCAAATATACCATTTTGTTCTCCAATACGCTGGGTATGCTGGATTTGCGCCTACTTGGCTACGCACAGCAGGCACAAATCCAGCACACCCAGCTTACATATCAATAAAATTTACTTTTCTACTTATCTTCAAAATACACTGCTTCATAACATTTTTCTTTTCTTGAAATAGAAACATATTTGTTATGCTGTAACCTACTTTATCAATGCCTCTACCAGCTGTTCCCAGTCTGCGGTGTTTCCCTCTACCGTCTTTCTGTGTATCTGGATTTCTTCATCTTTCTCTTTGTCCGAAGCCGCCGCGTCTGCTTTCATCAGGCTTAGCTTCATGTTGTTGCCATGAAGTTCTGAGTACACGCCTATCGGTTCGTGGCAGCCGGCGTTCAGGCGGCTTAAGACTGCCCGCTCGCATGTGAGCTGTGTGTATGCCTCGGTATCATTTATCGCCCTCACCATGTCGTATGCTTCGCCGGATGTTAGCGTCTCTATGGCTATGATTCCCTGACACGCTGCCGGAAGCATTGACTCTGTGCTGATGTATCTGAATGTAAGTTCGTCCTTGTGCACTTCAAAGCATTCTGTACTGTCATTGCCTTTGTCTTCAATAACTCCCAGGCGCTCAAGCCCTGCCGCCGCAAGTATGATAGCATCATATTCGCCGTCCTCCAGCTTCTGTATGCGGGTGCCGACATTTCCTCTCAGGTTCTTGCACACCACATTTGGATACATGTCTCTTATCTGGTACTGCCGTCTCAGGCTGCTGGTTCCCACCACTAAACTGTCGTTTCTGTCAAATGACCTGCCACTCTTATATATGAGAACGTCCTGCGGACACGCCCTCGGAAGTGTACCCGATATCGTAAGACCTTTAATGATCTCCATCGGCATATCCTTAGCACTGTGTACCGCTATGTCTATGTCACCTTTAAGTATAGCTTCCTCGAACTCCTCGACAAATACCGCTTTTCCTCCGAATTCCAGAAGCGCTCTGCTGGTGTCCCGATCCCCCCGGGTACTCATTGTAACCATCTGAAAATCAACCTGAGGAAATCTCTCCTTGAGTGCCTTTATCACCAGTTCAGTCTGAGCAAGAGCAAGCTTGCTGCCACGGGTTCCGACCTTGACAGTATTTTTCAAACTACAGCCTTCATCATAATACACACTGTCACGGTGAAAGCCACCTGCTGAATCAGCCACCGCACATTCACCAATATCCAATTTGTCTATTCTCTGTCCATTCTCAACACTCATCTAACAGACTCCTAACCATTTGCTGAAATGCTTTCTTTCGCTCTTCCTCGCCGTCTATCTGCGCTTTGATCTGCTCGCGGATCTCACCCATCCGCTCCGCTATATCGCCGTAACTCCTATCCAGATGACTCTCTATGTTTCTCTTGATCGTGCCCGCCAGCACCGGACTCTGTCCTCCGGTGGAAACGCTTATCACGACCTCTTTATCCTTTATGATCGCCGGAAAGTAGAATCCACAATCCGATTTCACATCCACTACATTTACCAGTATGTGCTGCTGCCTGCAGAGCTCAGCCATGTCGTGGTTGACCTTCTCATCGTCCGTCGCCATTATGACGACAAATGCACCATCTACATCCTTGGGCTGTACACATCTTTTTACAAGTGTTAGGCATCCAGAATAATCTGCAAAATTCTCTACAGAACCACGATCATCGCTTGTCGCTGCACAGTATTTGTCTGGCGTATTCACCTGCTCCGCCAGCTCCAGGAGTTCCGGGCAGAACTCCGGTGACACCACTGTGACCACCGCGCCAAATTCCAGCATGCTACACACCTTCCTGTATGCAACTGTTCCGCCGCCGGCAATCAGGCATCTCTCATTATTCAGTTCGATCATAAATGGGAAATACGACATATGCACCTCTATTTTATCTATTTCTAACAACCCTCAAAATCATCAGCCGCCATGCCCGCAAGGACCTTCTCAAATGCCTCATACTCAAGCTGCCCTTTAAGTTTGTATACAAGCTTTGCTCCGTCTGTTGTCTTAAGCTGCGCCATGACATCTCCGTGCTCCCTGTTGAACCTCGAAAATGCTATGTTCTTCATGATCTCGTCAACCTGTGATATGAGCCACGGCTCCATCTCCGTGATTGTCTTCGCTCTGCTCTCATTGTTCTCCCTCGAAAGTGTTCTGATATAGTCTATGTCACGCAGCACACATCCGTCCACCTCTGCGACCGCCGGATCAACGTCCTTTGGCATTGCCAGATCCAGGAACAATCTCCGCTTATGATGCATTTTCGCAACTTCTGCCAGCTCATCTCTGACAAATATATAATGTGGGCTTGCTGTCGCGCTGATGATGACATCCGCCCAGGCTGCCAGCTCATATCTTCTGCTGTAGTCCTCTATCCTGATCTGCTGATGTCTGCCAAATACCTCATCCGCACTGTGGTGGCTTCTGCTTGTGCCTATTATCTCTATGTCTGGCGCAAGATCTGCAATATCCTTGACAACTATACTGCCTATCTTGCCTGTGGCTCCCACGACAAGGATATTACCGGTGCAGGCATTTTCAGCATATACCCCATCATCATAGCCGGCCCTTGCATTTTCGGCATTTGCATCTTCGGCCCTTGCATTTTCGGCTTTTACAATTTCTCCATGGTCACCAAAAGCACTTTTACAGTCTGCCTCATCTCTTCGCACATCTCTGCACGTGTTCTCAGTCCCACCATTTCTTATAAAACTCACTGCCTCCCTGGCTGACAAAGTTCCGACGGATACCGGAAGCCTCGTGGTGTCACTCTCCGTTGCCACCGCCTTTGCCGCCGCAAGTGCTCCCTGAAATGCTATATTCAGCTCGCCATCACAGGCTCCAAGCTCCTTCGCCATAAGATATGCACTCTTCACCTGATGTATGATTTCCACTTCGCCGAGCACCATAGAATCCATACCACATGCCACTCTGCACAGATGTAACATACACTGGAATCCCTCATAATTCATGCTGTATCTTCTTATGAGGCTGACAGGGACATCCCTATCATTAGCCAGAAGCATTTCTACTTGTTCAAGCAGGACATCTCGCTCACCGGAAGCTTCACCGCTGCTCATTTTTCCTGTTATAACAGCCCCACATGGCTCACATTTATCTGTGAAGTATATCTCCATCCTGTTGCAGGTCGACAACACGACACATCCACCCACCTCAGCCTTAAGGCGCTCAGTGAACTGTCTCTGTCCTTTTGTCGTAAATGCAAATCTCTCCCTGACATCGGCCGGCGTATTCTTATGGTTTATACTTATGCAAAACATCTCTTCAGTAACTCCAAATAAAATTTATGACACAGTCGCAATCTTTGTAAATCGCTGACGCAGATTACACAAACATGAACCTTGGCACACTGCCATCGTAAAGAACAAGGGCGGGTATCAAAGCCCGCCCTGTTCTTTCAAATGCCTGCTATCTATCATGATTCTATAACAAGCTCCTCTATCGTCACATTCTTTTCCTCATCTATGTTGAAGGCCTTGAGTACCGGATTGTCTATCTCCATGAGGGAGAGAATCAGATAATTCACCTTGGAATCATATGCAAGTCTCTTATCCTCCTCCGAAGGTCTGGATGGAGACTCTGGATGGGAATGGAAGTTGCCAAGAAGCTCATATCCATTTGCACGCATATCCTTAACTGCCGCAAGCTGCTCCCTTGGGTCCATGGAGAAATGCTCGTTGCTGGCGTCAATGTTTGTCAGGAGATACACCTTCCTGATGTACTTCTTGTCTCCCTCTCTGACACCGCCGATCAGACCACAGGACTCATTGGGAAGGCCTTCCTTGCAGTGTGCAAGTATCTTCTCGTAATCAGACTTTGTCATGTACAACATCTTACTTCATATCCTCCTTATTATCAACTGTAACAGGATCTGTGCTTGAGGATACATTGTTTGTTGTATGCCCGTCCCCGACTGACAATACCATATCCGGGGTCGCTCTCGCTTAACTTGGTCGGCATAATAACAACCATACAGGCATTCCTCAAACACAGATACCTGCCTTGATCTTCTACTTTCCGTCACACTCTACCTGCTCGTAGTCGATGAGCTTGGTGATGGTTGGATTTGGTCCACATACAGCACATCCACATCCCTTCTTGTGAGGGAGCTTTACTGTGTGGAATTCCATCTTAAGTGCGTCAAATGTAAGGAGTCTTCCTGTCAGAAGATCGCCAACTCCGATGAGATACTTGATCGCCTCCATAGCCTGAAGACTTCCGATTACACCGCCCATTGCTCCGATTACACCGGCCTGCTTACATGTAGGAACCGCATCCTTTGGAGGTGGATCCTTGAATACACATCTGTAGCATGGTCCCTCATCTGGAACATATGTCATAAGCTGACCCTTGAATCTGATAATTCCTGCATGTGAAAATGGCTTCTTAGCCATAACACAGGCATCATTTATAAGGAACTTTGCAGGGAAGTTGTCTGTTCCATCAATGATGAAATCATAGTCCTTGATGAGATCCATGATGTTCTCTGATGTAACGAACTCTCTGTATGTGATTACATTTACATCAGGGTTCATGGCATTCATGGTCTCCTTTGCAGATTTGACTTTTGCCTTGCCCACATCTGCTGTTCCGTGAATGATCTGCCTCTGAAGATTTGACAGATCTACCTCATCGGCATCAACGATGCCGATAGTTCCTACTCCGGCTGCTGCCAGGTACATAGCGGCTGGTGCTCCAAGTCCGCCTGCGCCTATGATCAGCACCTTGCCATTTAACAATTTCTTCTGTCCCTTCACGCCAACTTCCTGAAGGATGATGTGACGTGAGTAACGCTCCATCTGTTCGTTTGTGAATGCCATTAGAAACTTCCACCTCCCATGAAGTAGAGGAACTCTACTGTATCGCCGTCCTTGAGTTCTGTTGTTGCAAATGCATCTGAGTCAACAAACTCATCATTGACTGTTACTGTGACATAGTCCGGATTCTCAACGTTCTCCGACACGATGATCTGAGCTATTGTTGTCTTCTCTGCTATCTCTTTCTTCTTTCCTGCTATTGTGACTGTCATTTTTCTTTCCTCCTGACGATTCATTTGCCTGTCCGGGATTGCCGGGCTGCATAAAATGTGATTATATACTTTATAATTTTAATTATATAGTTTCATTCTTGTGTGCGCTGATGTGTTATTGACTATAGTCAAATACTCCATCTTGCCACTTTACATATGGATTACTACAGTAATCCTGGATTTCTCCCACTTCGTGGGTCCCTCTTTATGAAAATTTTTTAACTTCTTCTTCCAGCACATTTCTCTTCACAAGACCACGGATGCGGGAAACCTCCTCGCCACCCTTGAAGAAGAGTATGGTTGGTGACGCCATCACTGCGTACTTCTCAGCAAGCTCTGCGTCGAAGTTTACATTTACCTTGTATACATTTACCTTGTCCTCGTAGTCATCCTCGATGCCGCCAAGGATAGGTGAGAGCTGCTTGCATGGTATGCAGCTGTCCGAATAGAATTCCACGATGACCGGGAGCTCCGACTGAAGAACCTTCGCATCGAAATCCTCTGCACTGACTCTTACTGCCATTTTCTAATCCTCCAGTTTCTTAACTATAAGATCATAAGTACCGTTCTCGTTGTCGATGAGCTTCAGGATCTGCTGTCCTTCCTCCTTGAAGCTTCTAGGTACGTTCTGCACAGGCTCGCCATCGTTCATGGTGACCGCAAGCACCTGTCCTATCTCAAGCTCCTCCATGGCTACCTTCGCCTTGACAAATGTCATCGGGCACACCACATCAGTTATATCTACTCTGTCATCGATTTCGTAATCAGCCATTGTAAGCCTCCTTTAATACTTCTTTAAATTTGTCTAAGCCCACACGCTCCAGAGTGAACTGGAAACGCTCGCTTGGTTTTGCATTGTCTGCAAAGAACTGTATTGCCGCATCTGTGATACGGAAAAGCTGCTCCTCAGATGTAACGACCGGAAGTAACTCCTCGCCGCGGTGGATCGTATTTCCAAATAATCCTCCGAATGAGACAAGGTATCCTGTCTCGCCCTTCCATGCATCTGTAGGACATGCCTTTGCGCATCGGCCACAGTAGTTACATTTGTCTGTGTCGAGGATGATCTTGCCGTCCGCCATGGTGATCGCGCCCTCTCGGCACGCCTTGACGCACACGCCACACATGATACATGATGGCTCATCCCACTCTACTACCATTGCGCCCTTGATTCCCACATCGTTCTCCTCTGCCTTCAGACAGTTGTTCTGGCATCCTGTGACACCGAACTTGAACTTGTGAGGAAGCTCCCTTGCGTAATATCTCGCATCAAGCTTCTTGGCTATGTCATAAGTGTCTATATTGCCGCTCGGACAGATCTGATTTCCCTGACATGCAGTGACTGTTCTTACTCTTGGGCCACACACACCCGGCTTACAGCCTCCCTTTGCCAGTTCTTCCTTTACCTCTTCCACATCGTCAAGCCCCACAAATGGGATCTCGACGCTCTGTCTCGATGTGAGATGTACATGTCCATCTCCGTATTTCTCGGCAACCTCTGCTATCTTCTTAAGATTCTCTGCGGTAAGATTTCCTCCCACCACCTGAAGTCTCAGTGAAAAGTTATTCTTCTGCTTCTGTCTCATGAATCCGCCCTTTTTCAGAGCTGCGTAATCTACTGCCATATGTAGTTCCTCCAAATCATTTGTGTATTAGTCGGCAAGGGCCTTCTGGAAATCTTCTATCAAATCCTCCACATCCTCAATTCCGACACTAATACGAATCATATCATCATATACGTTGGCGTCAAGCTTCTCCTGCTCTGTGCTGTGCGCATTCAGTGTTGATTCAGGATGTACGATAAGTGTCTTCGTATCTCCTATGTTCGACACTATCTGCGGTATCGTGAGCTTGTTCATCACCGCAAATGCTTTCTCCTTGCTGCCAACTCTTATAGTGATTATGGCACCATAACCGCCATGGAGCTGCTCATCTGCAATGTCATGCCAAGGACTGGATTCAAGTCCCGGATAGTTGACCTTCACGCCCTCCTGGCTTTCCAGGAACTGTGCAAGGGCAAGTGCGTTGTGTGAGCATCGCTCCATCCGAAGTCCCAATGTCTCCATGCCCAGCATATTGTAAAATGCTGTCTGCGGAGCTATGCAGGCTCCTGTATTTCTAAAAAGTCCGTTCCTGAGCTTTGCTATATAGGCGAACTTTCCGAACATCTTATACTGCTGCAGAAGCGGATAACGCTCTGCGTCCCATTTGAAATTACCGCTGTCAGTGATGACTCCGCTTATGGCATCGCTGTTGCCGTTGATGTACTTGGATGTGGAATTGATGACTATGTCCGCTCCAAGTGTCAGCGGTGTGACCAGGTATGCCGTGGCAACCGTGTTATCTATCAGAAGAGGAAGTCTGTGTGAATGTGCCAGCTCTGCAAGAGCCTTTATATCCACCACATCAAGCTTCGGATTGCCGATTGTCTCAGCAAATATCACTCTGGTATTCTCATTGATCGCTGCCTCGACCGCATCCTTATCCGATATCTCCACAAATGTCGTCTTGATTCCAAATGCCTCCAGATCGTGGAACAGATCTATCGTTCCACCGTAGAGTCCTGTGCTGGAGACTATCTCTCCGCCAGCTCCAACTATATTTAAGAGTGCATTTGTGAGTGCCGCCATTCCAGAAGAACACGCTACCGAACCCACTCCCTTTTCAAGATTCGTCATCCGCTCCTCAAATGCAACTATCGTCGGGTTGTTGATCCTCGTATAAGAATAACCCGTCGCCTTGTTGTGGAAGAGCTTCTCATGCTGCTCCGCCGAAGGCTGATAGAATGCACTGGATTGATAGATCGGTGTAAGTGTGGCGCCCGTATTCTCATCACCAAGCTTTGCGCTGTGTAATAATGCTGTGTTAAATCTCATGATTTTCTATGCCTCACTAAATATTAAATCTTATAGTCCTTATACCTTATCAAGCATTAAATCCCATTTTCATGCTCAACCAAGCATCAAATCCTATAATTCCTACAAACATGATAGGATTATATCTCTTATACCCTACTATGTCAATAGGAATTATAAAATAAGCCATGCAGATAATAAAAAAATGCCAGTTGATGGGAGCTTGCTCACAATCAACTGGTGTTTTTTTGTTATCTATATGGCGCATGCCATTATCTGGTAATGCCCCCTCGCCTTCGCTCGGCGGCAGGTCGTCGGGGCTGATTAAATATGAACTTCGTTCATGCAGCCCCTCCTCACGAGCCACGTTAGTGGCGAGGGGAAGCATTGCTTATTTTAATTCATTTCCTCGACACCCGTTTCTTCACATGCAGATCCAAATCCTGCAATTTTCTTCCAAGTTCATCATCCTTTGCAACTAGCAGCAGATCCTTATCCATATAGTTAAGCGCATGTAACACGGCTGCATAGCATCCTTACCACCGTTTACTGATTACCGCTGTTTGTCACTTTCGTGTAGCAAAAAAGCGCCGTATTGCTACGACGCTTTTTCCTTGCTCGGAAAGATATTAAATTTTATTTTGTCAAACGCTTTTTCTTTCTGCCGTAAATGGCTGTTGCGGTTACTGTGCCGCAGCTGGCAAGCAACAATGCGATCCATAAGGCAGGATTGGCGTTATCTCCCGTCTGCGGGGATTTGCTGTCGTCAGGTAGCTTTGCCGTTACGGTATCGGCCTGTTTGATTTCCTGTGTTGCTTTGGCGTCCTTGTAATACTTACCGCAAGCAGAGCAGTACCAATACTCGATATTGCCCTCGGCAGTCTTGGTCGCCGCTTTTGCATCAATGTGCTTCAGGTCAGCGTGGTTATTGCTGTCAAGCTCTCCGTAGCTTTCGCCGCAGATTTCGCAAACCGCCTTATCCTTGCAGGTTGCCGTACCGCCGGAGTGCTCACTGAGTGTCTTGCCGCAGAGGTCGCACTTGTGATCCTTATTGGTATCGGTGCACTCACTCAAAACCTTGTCGCAAACATCGCACTTATGATCCTTGTTTGTATCGGTGCACTCACTCAAAACCTTGTCGCAAACATCGCACTTATGATCCTTGTTGGTATCCGTGTGCTCGGCTTC
>CAKQQK010000036.1:0-25196 GCA_934270935.1 uncultured Coprococcus sp.
CACCCCCATGGTTGTTTGCACAGCTGACTGACAAAACCCCTCTGCGAAGGTTCTCTGTCTGATATCCCGTATTGCCGCCTGTGTAACTCTCCATTCGCTCTCGGCTGAGAAAATCTCTGACTATTTTTCTTGAACGATCCGACTCAAACCGGTTACTTATCAATCCAACCACTTCATCGTAGTTAGTCGCACAGGATATAGCATTCTGCAACTCTGGATCGCCTTTGATAACACGGTATTTATCGTTCTCATAATTAATATATATAATATCAGTATACATATATGCGATTCTTGCCTCTACCCTGGATTGAGCCTTTTTTATATCAGACTCTATCTTGTCAAGTACGGTCACTCTGTCCGCACCATCCTTGCTGATGCTGTGGATCACGCTGGCATTCTTGCCCTTCTTCTTTGCTTCATACAGCGCATTGTCCGCGACACTCATACACTCATCTGTGCTGAATCCGGAGCCATGGATCTGACATATACCAGCACTGCAATGGACGTTCTGACCTCTCTCCATTGCCTTGCGCTGAAGCTTTCTGGCAAGTCTTCTCGTCTTTGACTCCAGAACAGATATATCTGATAAGCCCTTATGAAGCACTACATATTCGTCTCCACCATATCTGCAGGCAACATCATCTTCATAGCAGTCACTCCGGAGAAGCTTTGCCACCTTCTCAATCCAGTAATCACCAACTGCATGCCCATATGTATCATTTACACTCTTGAAATCATCTATATCCACAAATACAAGAGAAGCACTGTCTTCGTCAGTCATGTTATCTATATACTCTCTTATCCTCTGCATTCCGGCCGTCTTGTTGTACATACCGGTCAGAAGATCATGCTCAGCCTCGTACTTTGTGCGCTCAACCTCCTGTCTGGATCTCGCAAGTGATCTGTCCATCTCGACCATATCAACTGCAAACATGATCTGTGTAGAAGCCACCACAGATATTGTCTGAAATGAAATCCCATAATAGAATATGACTACAACTGTGGATATACATGGCAGGATAAAATACAACACACTTGACCAGAAAACTCTTTTTTCCAGTCTTTTTTTATACTGCAAAAGTATCGAAAAGCTTAAGACAAGTCCTGCTGCAGCAATAAGCTGCGCAAACAGATAACCGCTGCTCCTGTGATAGAAGTTATTGCCATCTGTATAATAGAACAACTTGTCACTGAACTGGGATATGATGAGCAGAACTATCCCGACAGCACTCATCACTTCCACGCCCCTTGCTCTCGCCGGCATCTTCGTCTCTCCTCTGTTGAGAATGACAAGAAGATAAAATGTAAACAAAGTCATATATAAATAATTGATAAAGAACACGGCAAAGTTGCTTATCTTTAGCATGTAATAGGCTGTCTGCCCTGCTCTTCCCTGATAATACCATGACAACATGTCTGCAGTCAGCAGGATGATACATGCAGCCTCCATACACAGACTCACACTCTTTTTGTCTCTATTATTATTCTTCTGAAGGAATATAACCGTAAATGCAAACAGACAAATTAATATTCCCCACATTTCAAATGCTATATTAAATACAGCAGTCCTATCCACTAACTATGCGCCCCCTTAAACTTCCTGGCGATTTATTGTAGCAATTGTACAATTTGATTTGTGCAACATTTTTCCAAATTTATAAGTTTACATGAGAATAATTCTATATATCATTCCTTAATTTGTCAATTACTAGATAACACATATTTATGGAATCTTGTCGCCACAGGGGACATATATGTCCGGCTGTCATGAACAACATAGTAAAGCCTGTCAACCGGCTGATGTTTTATGCTAAAAACCTTCACATCAAGCCTTTTGAGCATATCCATGTAAGGGACTACCGCTATTCCAAACCCTGCTGCCACAAGTCCGGCTATGACCTCATCCTCCTCCGTTTCGCATGCTATCTCAGGAGCTTTGCCAAGTCCTTCAAACATCTCATCCACCAGACTTCTCATTCCAGATCCCTTCGAAAAATATACATGTTTATATCCAAGTGTATCCTCAAGTGTCACCGAATCTCTGTCTGCCAAAGGATGACCTGACGGTGCTATGACAACAAGATCCTGTCTGCCGACTGGAATGGCAGAAAAACCCATCGTCTCAGGCGGTCTCGAACAGAAAACCATGTCATATTTTCTGGAGGCAAGATCATCGAGCAGCTGCCCTGTGGTTCCTGTGTGAAATGTAAACGACACATTTCTGTTTTCAGCTTTCTTCAGATACTCCGCAGCCAGACGCGGTACAAATTCCATTCCAAGAGGTCTTATGAGGCCAAGCCGTATCACACCATCCCCGGCAGCCTCTTTTTGTATGGACTCCACCCCCGCATCAAGCGTGCCAAGCGAATGCTCTGCACATGCAAGGAATTCTCTGCCAAATGCAGTGAGCTCTGTATTGCGCCCATTTTTTTCAAAAAGCATTACTCCAAGCTCTTCCTCAAGCTGGGATATTGCGTGACTGAGACTTGGCTGCGTTATATTCAGATTTCTGGCCGCATTTGTGTAATGCTGAACATGGGCCAGTTCAACAAAGTATCTAATATATGACAGGTTCATGCATAACTCCCCCTTTTCTTTATTTATAGTATCTTTTCATTATTTATAGTATCTTTTCCGGCTTTTCTCAGTACACCAGATCAGCATTTTATGCAATGCATTTTGGCTATACCATATTTCCCATTATAAAAATATGATCATATTCATATTTTAATACAATCCAAATAATTTTTATAGACAAAATCTATCAGACCATAAAAACTATTTATTTGTTATGTGGTGTTGTCGATGCTACAATCAAAAACCGAAGGGATATAATTATGAAGTCTTAGACAATTAAAGCGCCCGGATACCGGGTAAACCAAAGGCTATGTTATAAAACACATTATATAAAGAAAGAAATGAGGAAAAACAGAAAATGAATACTCAATCAGAAAATGCACATCTGCATAACGTGTGGGGCGAGATCGCCCTGATAACAGCAGTCACCATCAACAGTTTCGGAGTGGTTCTCATGCTCTATTCTGCAGCGGGAATATCGGCAATATCCAGCGTGCCATACGCATTCTCGCTGGTTCTTCCAAGACTGACTCTCGGAACCTGGACATACATATTTCAGGGCATACTTATTCTCACTCTCATGATCATGAGAAGAAAATTTGTTCCACAGTATCTGTGCAGCTTCATAGTTGGTTTCGTATTTGGCAAGATGCTGGATATCCATGAGATGTGGATCGGGGCTTTGCCAACTGCCCTTCCATGGAGAATCCTTTACTTTGTGATAAGTTATATTTTGATATGCATCGGAATCGCACTGTCCAACAGATGTGGGCTTCCGATCATCCCGACAGACCTTTTCCCAAGGGAGCTGTCTGAGATAATATCGACAAAATATTCCAAGGTTAAGATTTCGTTTGATGTGATCTGCCTTGCAACGACAGCTGCCATGACAGGTTTTATTCTCGGTCATATCTATGGTCTGGGAATCGGCACAGTCCTCGCCGCGTTCACCATGGGCAAGGGAATCGCCATAGTGGGAAATGTCATGGACAAACATGTTGCAATAGCTCCATACATAACCAGTCACATCAGACGCCACGGCAACCATAACGCCCAGTATGCGGGTCGCTAAACAATGCTTGATGACAGTTCACTCAGACGCCGCGCGCAGCGCATTGGAATGCGTCTGCTCCATTTCTACATATTCCGCAAACAGGCACGCAGAAAAAAATAACCATATATATGCCGAACGTGACTGCATATATATGGTTATTTTTTATCGTCCGTTCCGTCCGTCAATTAGGCATTTGCCAGCTGACGTCCAAGCTCCTTACACTCCTCCAGGCCTTCTGCGTCAGGAGTCTCATGGCACATAAGTCCGGCTCCGCCTACGAGTTCCGCGCCTGCTGACTGCATTCTCGCCTCCCAGTCGCGCATCCACTCGCCGTCTCCCCAGCCGTATGAACCGAAGAGTGCGATCTTCTTGCCTGCTGCAAATTCCTCTACCTCAGCAACAAACGGCTCCATCTCAGCCTCCTCAAGCACCTCAGCTCCCATAGCCGGGCATCCAAGTGCAAACACCGGCTCATCCTTGAGTGCATCCGGTGTGATGCTGCTTACGAATACTACCTCCGCTTCCTTTCCGGCCTCTCTCACGCCGTCTGCGATAGCTTCTGCCATCATCTGTGTATTTCCGCCCTGTGTCCAGAATACGATATTAATTTTACTCATGTTGATCCTCCTTATGAAATTATATGTAAAAGGGGGCTTTCCTTATACATTCTTGTAAACTGTGTTTGTCTGCATCTTTCCATATATTTCGTTCAATGTGCTCTGCACAATTAAGAACTCATTATATGGATTCTATACCTGTATCAGCTGAATCCTACGCCGCGTTTCTGCTCGCCGTGTACATCCCCATGATGTCTCTCATATGAAGTCCATTTGAAAGAAACTGGATAAGTCTCTCTTCCGCACATTCAAATATATGAAATGTTCTCCGCTTTGATTCAGCATCCTCATATACCTTCCAGTAACCGGAGCAAAGTGCATTTCTGCCGCTCTGCTGAATAAATCCCTCCACATCCTCTGGTGGATATCCCAGCAGCAAACCCATCTCGTGTGGAAACCACTCCTTGCCAGGAGCTCCATCGCCACAAGCCTGATTTTCCTGTGCCGGTTGTTTTGAGGTGAATCTTCCTCTGCTCTTTAAGTACTGCTGGTATTTTTCACGAAACACCGCAAGTATCTCGGGCAGATCCAAGTCCTCATATCCCAGCTCATACATAAGTCTTTGCACATCGTCCCTTTGTACAAATGCCCTGAGCTTTGCCTCATTGTAGATAAATACATTTACCCTGCCACAGGTTGCTCCCAGTGTGTACATACATATATCACTGTCCTTCAGTATCTCCACCATCTGACGATATCCGCTGAGTTCTATGTTCAGAAGATTTGACACCTTGACGCCCGTTATCACTGGTGCACACTGAAGTGCCATCTGAAGTTCCACATCACCGAGCTCCATGCCCTTCATGATTTCCCATGTATTTTCACTCATACAAAGCCTCCTTGTAACAAATAGGTGTTTGCGAATAACAGGAAAATGCTATACAACCCCACATTTTAAATAATGATTTAAAGCATTTTATGTTTAGTTAGCCTTGTCTAACTCTAGTGAAAATACTACAGGATTCCTCCCCGAACGTCAATAACCCGGAGTGAGACATTTTCTCACTCCGGGTTATCTTGTTGATTAAAAATATACATTTATAAATTCTGCTTTATCATCGTCCTGCGTGGCTCTTTATTTCCACCTGTTACCATATTGAGCAGCCGCCACACACCATATGCACAGATCCCACACACAGCCACAGGCACAAGGAGCACTACTATGACTCCTGTGCAGACTCCTGTAACCAGGTATCTAAAATATTTCATCACATCACCATTCCTCATATCTACTGCCATCTTAATGCATTCCTCTCATTACATTATAAGCTGATCTTCTTAGACAGCAGTGTCGCACTTCCTATATAACTGCCGATCATGCATACAACGTAGAGTATAAGCTGCGGTATATTCTTATACATCGCGTAAAGCATAGTCTCCACCTGCATATCATCCCCAAGGTTTGGAAGCTTGTATGCTATGTAGCTCACCAGCACATAAAGAGCCACAAAAAGTATAAAGCTGACAACGCCCTTTATCTTCTTGTTCTGGAGCACTGTGGAAGACAGTGACACTGCGAGGTACGCTATGGTGATCATTGTATAGAATTGAATAAGCGCTACTACTATGAACCCTACAACATTTGCAATGACACTTCCTATTGACAATCCTCTTGTCCCCAGAATCTCATCCAGCACAAACTCAGCACTAGCTACACCGCCGTTATGTGACTTCAGCAGGTTATAATCAACAACTATAAGCAACCCAAGAAAGGCTACGAGTGTCACGCCGGTGAGCAGGATTGAAAGCAGCTTTGCACCGATAATCTTGTAATTTGAGATCGGCGTCATAAACACCATATACCCAGTCTTGTTCTTCAGATCCTGACTGTAGATTATCACACCATATATCAGAACGAACATAAACGAAGCGAAGCCTCCCAGCATAAGGAAGGTGATACCAAGTCCTGCTAACAGATTTTTTTCTGCAAATATTCCAATCAGGAACAGCAATTCTGCTGCCGCAAGAGCCGTTATAACCACCAGAAGTGGAAATACTCCACGTCTGTATTCATATTTCATCATCTTTAACATAATATCTATCTCTCCTTCATCAACAAATTTTATTATCCAATATGAACTTCGTTCATACTAGGAATCGGTTCCTCCTAAGCATATATTTCCTTATACATATCAACTATCGACTTGCCCCTGCTCACTCGCAGCTCCTCTGCATCTCCCTGAAGCACACAGGTGCCATTCTTGATAAAGAATGCGTGATCCACGATCCTCTCAAGCTCATCCACAAGGTGGCTGGACATGATCACTGCAGTGTCGTCTGATATATTCTTTACTATCGTGTTGATTATCTTCTCTCTCGCTATAATGTCAATTCCGTTTAGCGGCTCATCCAGCATGACTATCCTGCTGTCTCTGGACAGTGTGACCGCTATCTTAAGCTTTGCCAGCATTCCGGAGGACATACTCTTTGCCTTCTGGTCCGGATTAAGCTCCATCTCCGCAAGCAGTCCCATGTATTTGTCATAGTCAAAGTCGTCAAAGAAATCTTTGTAATACTTTCCTATGTCTTTACAGTTCATATATCCGAAGAAGAAAGCCTCCGTCGGCATATAAGCTATGTCCTTCTTTGATCTGTATGTCATAGGCACTCCATCTATTGTGATTGTTCCTGAGTCCGGCTTGACCAGGCCCGCTATGATCTTCATAAGTGTTGACTTTCCGCTTCCATTTGGACCGAGCAGCGCATATATGTGTCCCGGCTCTATCGTAAGCGACAGGTCAGATATGGCTGTGGTGGTGATATACTTCTTAACAAGATGTTCGCATTTTAACATTGTATCATTTCCCTTCTTTTTTATTCCTTCTTATTTCCTTCTTATTTCCTTCTTGTTTCTTTCATTTTTCCTTTTTATTTACTTCCCAAAGTGTTCTTTTAGCAGCTCAAGGATCTCATCGTGTGAAAATCCCATACCGGTGAGCTGTTCGTCAAAGCTCTGTATAATTTCTTCTGTCCTCTCCTTTTTCAGGTCGTCTATGACCTTGTCATCCTCCGTCACAAATGTTCCTATTCCACGTCTGGTATAGGACAACCCCATAGACTCCATCTCACTGTAAATCCTCGCTGCAGTATTCGGATTTATCTGGTATTCTATGGCAAGTTCTCTTGATGATGGAAGCTTAGACCCCAAAGGCAGTGTGCCCGCTATGATCTTCTGCTTTATATCCTCTATGACCTGAAGATATATGGGGATATTCGTCTTAAATTCCATCACACACCTCCTCCTTGTATGGTGCCAACTCTTCTGTACCGTTGTACTAGTTGAATAGTACACTAGTATCATAGTGTTGTCAACTGTTTTTTTATAAAGCATAATTTTTTAAGTTTTAAGTCATCTGGATCGCGACTCACGCATCCGGGCACCTCGTCATTTTGGCTTACTTACCACAGTTTATCTCATATAAAATGTTTTCCTTAAAAAGATAAAAAACTATCCGTAAAACACTTCCTTCTGTGTCCTACGGATAATTTTTTAGAATTTTTTCTTTTTATAGCTTTTTCATCTAGTTGGAGATGATTTTGTATCTTCCCTTTTTATACCAACAACCACTAGAGAATTCATACAAATTAAATTTCTAGCAAGCCCTCAGCACCATCTCTCTGAGCTCGCACACATTCTCATAAATCTTCTCCACTCTGTCTGCAAATGTCCTTGTGGAGAATTTGTCCGCCGACTGCACTGCATTCTGTCTGAGCTGATGCCTTGAAGCCGCACTCATGTCAAGCCACTTCACCAGCCCACTTTCAAATGATTCCTCGTCTGTAAATTTCCATCCATTCTTTCCGTTATCCACCACACCTGCAAGACACGGATCCTCTCTGCACAGAAGAGGGATTCCGGCTGCCAGAGCCTCCACATATGTAAGTCCCTGAGTCTCGCTTGTGGATGCACTCACGAAGAAATCACCTGCCTGATAATACTCAGCCACCCTGTCCGACTCTATCATGCCTGTGAATATCACGCTGTCTGCGATTCCAAGCTCTTTTACCTGCTCCTCTATCTCTGTCCTGTATGGTCCATCTCCAACTATCATGAGGATTGTACCATATTTGCTCACTCTCTTCTGGCATCTGAGAATTTCAAGGATATTCTTCTCCTTCGCGAGTCTGCCAACATAGAGAAGAACCGTCTGGTCATCGCTGAGTCCGTACTGCTCTCTGATCCTGTGTCTGCTGTCCGTTCCTATATATTTTCCGAATTTATCAATGTCGATTCCAGATGGGATCACCTCTACAGGACATAACACATCATACTTTTCAAGCACATCCTCGATCTTCCTGCTCGGTGCTATCATGGCATCGATCCTCGATGATAACATCCTGGTAAGTTTCTGCACAACTTTGCGTCCCCACGCTGCATTTGGCGAAAAGTAATGAGTGTAATCCTCGTATACTGTGTGATATGTGTGCACTATCGGCGCATTTGTCTCATCAGCGATCTTCTTTGCCATAAAGAATGTCGAGAACTCACACTGGGAATGTATGACATCTGGTTTCCATTCTATGAGTTTGTCTATGACCGCCTTAATGACAGGAATCTTAAGTCTTGCCTCAGGATATATCTTACCAGCGCCCAAGGACGCTGCATATATCACATCTCCATCTATATATGTGTGGTGATTTCTCGAGAGTGTAAGTATCTTCACCTCGTGGCCTCTGGCCTTAAGCTCCCTTGACAGATTAACAACTGATGTCACAACTCCATTTATAACAGGTTCATACCAGTCCGTAGTAATAAGTATCTTCATGATCTATCGTCTCCTTCTATTTCAGGCGGTGTTCATTCTGTACATCACCACCTGCACCTTATCCTCATATCAACTACTTTCTGGTTATTACTCTGCCATACACATATAAATTTCCGCTGTAACAAATCTAAATATTATATAAATTATATCTATGGCCACCAAAAACGGATAATTATCTGCCATTGATAGATTTTCTGTTTCATAAAAGAGCTTTTCGGATACCCTGAAGATAAATTTCTTGACAATTTATTTTGAAAACTCCTTGCATTTTTTTCATAATCTTCTTATACTATTATGGCAGTGTTGATAAACACTATCGGTGCGTGGCTCAGCTTGGTAGAGCGCTTCGTTCGGGACGAAGAGGTCGTGGGTTCGAATCCCGTCGCACCGATTTTTTTATGTCTTTTTTAGTCAAATGTTACATCTGATTTTTTGTCCAATTCCGACTTATAATAATCCGCCTCACGATGTCCTGTAGCAGCCGCTATGATGGAGGATGGGAACTGGCGGCACAAGTTGTTGTAATTTGCCACACCGGCATTGTACAGTCTTCTCGCCGCCTGCAGGTGATCCTCCGCATTTGTGCAGCTATTTTGAAGAACCTCTATATTCTTGCTGGCTGACAATTCCGGATAAGCCTCAAGAACAGCATTTATATGCTCAGAAGCTGACCGCATAATCTTCTCCGCCTCTGTCTTTTCGGCAAATGTCATACCCTTTCGGAGCTTTATCGCATCAAATAGTGTACGGCTCTCATATGTCATATATTTCTTCACCGCAGCATACTGTTTCGTAAGCAGATCATATCTCTTAGTGAGGGCAGCCTCCACGTCAGAGTCCAGCTCCCTCACCTTATTCTCTGCTGCCTTGATTGCATTTGATGTCTTTATCACGTATGACAGACACGCAAACACCACTATAATACCTGCCGCAAATATCCAAAAAACTGTATTCATTATCACACAAAACATATTCATAACCTCCCACTAATCTCAATATACTGATCATCCACACATGCTCACATTTTATATAAGCAATGCCGCATCAATTACCTCCTGAAGCATGCGCAGGTATTTGTCCAGATAAGCCTCAACATCCTTCATTCCTTTTATCCTCTTCTCATCATCAAATGTCATGTAGGTGTCACTACTGCTTATACACATATACAGCCGATCCTCAGCAAATGCCACATGAAGGGCAGCCTTCTCCCTCGGATACAGCGCAGCCAGCTTCTCCATCACATCTGGGGTGAGTATGTAAAATATATTCTCCTCGTCATCAGAATCAATGGTGAACAGGAGATTAAAATCATCACTTTCTGTACCACTGATTTTCCCACCGGGATCAAGTTTTGCCCCACTCTTCAAAATATTTTTCATCTTAAGTTCTGAATTGCCCATAAGCCCAAGCGCCGCAGATGACCGCTTCCGATATGGTATCTCCACAACTATCCCTCCGAACAGCTTGTCAATCTTCTTCTCCCTGTCACCATCGCTGTCCTCATCGTAATATTCATACTCCATGTACTCATAGCTGCTCCTGAAATGAACGCCTCTGTATGTCCCTTCTATCAGATCACGCCCCACAACAGGCAGTGGCTGTCCGTCCAGAGTAAATGGTCTGCCGCCAAAACAGTTCAGCCTGCGCATCTGCTCCGGTGAGATTCCGCCCTGATGATCGTATATGCTGTCATCTCCGTATCTCCTTCTGACCGTCTGCGGGATCAGTTCCGTGTATAAACTACCGCATGCCACAGCGGATTTCTTCCCTTTTCTTATCCATTTATATATAAGGAATATGACTGTGCCGTATACCAGAATAAGTACGCCGGGGGAGCCTTTCTCTTCGCCATTTTCCCCTCTGACAATTTCCACACCTTCGCCAATTCCTGATATCTTATCCAGCTTATCAAAGATTGGGATTACAATGTCTCTGCCATTTATTATGCCTGCGCCATCCAAAGCCCCAAAGACAAATAATGCCAAAGCCACAAGGCCGAGTATCACCCACACTATCCGGTTCTTTTCCTTTCTTGACGCCCTTTCCTGCTCGTCTCTTATCTCATAGCTGCCGGACGCCTTTTCGCACTCATACTCCCGGATCAGGACATCTGTCCCCTCGTTCGGTCGTGCTTCGCCGTACAGCCGCTCCTCTATCTCCCGCTGCCAGATGGCATTTAGCGCATCCCATCTTCTCTGTATCTGTGCGTCTGTCATGCCCTGTCTTCGCATCTCCTTCTCCCTCTGGCTCCGGTAGATCCTGGAATACATATTCGGTGGGCCTGCATCCGGCCCTAAGTACAGCCTGTCCCTCTCATCCATAGGCATGTCAGCATACGCATCACCCGGCATGAGCGTTCCGCCTGCATAGTCCCTGATGTGATACTCCGCCGATTTCTGCGCATAGTCCATCGCCCGGGTAAGCCGCTCTTCGTGGTTTTTTGTCATATATTTACTTCTCCTTTTTCGGTGTGCAGATGTATATGTCTTTTTATTATAATTTCACGCTTTAGGGCGTACTATCAGGTGCGTGTAAAATTTCAGTCAAGTTTTTCAATAGTATTTTTCAAATTTAAAGCTCATTTAAACTATCACCCCTACAATGCATTTAAAGGATTGATACAGATGCAATATCAATCAGTTACAAATACAGTTAAACGCATGAAAATCAAACTTACGAAAGGGGTCTTTATTATGAAGAAAAAGAATATAACACTCATATGCGCACTGGCAATGGCAATGACACTTACAGCTTGTGGACAGTCTTCCCAGACAAGCACCAACAAGGCAGAAAGCACCACTGTAGCTGAGGCAAGTACCACAGAAACTACCGCTGACAATGAAACAGCAGACACTGAAAATGATTCCGAGGCTTCCAAGGCAGAAGCTCAGACAGGAGGCTCAGGCATCAATTCAGATGATAAGAAAGCCGAAGCTCCAGACGGACAGACACCTCCTGATAAACCGGATGGTACAGAAGGCGAAAATGGTCAGGGAACACCTCCTGACAAACCAGACGGCGATGGACAGGGCGGCCCTGGCGGTGGAAGCTTTGGCGGCTCAGGTGAAGTCACCCAGGGAGACAGCGCCAACACCATAGATTCCGATGGAACATACAGCAGCGAGACATATTCATCCACCGGAGATGATGAGAACGCCCTCCGTGTTGACGGCGCCACAGTTACCTTAGATGGCATCACGGTGGACAAATCAGCAGGCTCAAGTTCCAACACTGAGGACGGAGACTTCTATGGTATGAACGCTGCACTCCTTGCAACAGACGGAGCCACAGTAGCGATCAAGAATGCAAATGTAAGCTCATCCGCCCAGAACGGAAATGGCGTGTTCAGTTACGGCTCAGGTACAACCGTGAACATATCAGATTCCACGATCACCACAACCGCTGACAATTCTGGTGGAATTCAGACAACCGGCGGTGGAACGACAAATGCCAGCAACCTCACAGTCACCACCTCCGGCAACTCATCTGCTGCCATCAGATCAGACAGAGGCGGTGGAACTGTAAATGTCGACGGTGGCACCTACACAAGCAACGGTTACAACTCTCCTGCGGTATACTCCACAGCCGACATCACCGTAAAGAACTCCGAACTTGCCGCAAATAATTCTGAGGCACTTGTCATAGAGGGTGAAAACTCCATAACCCTTGAGGACTGCACCGTTTACGGCAATATGAGTGATACAAAGGGCACCAGCTCCGATGAGAATGTCCACAATGTCATGATCTACCAGTCCATGTCCGGAGATGCTGAGGTCGGTACGTCCAGCTTTTCCATGACAGGCGGGTCCCTCACATCAAACAACGGTGACATGTTCTATATAACCAACACGAACTGCACTTTGTCCCTCACTGGTGTCAAGCTGACAAATAAGGACAATGACGGATATCTCCTCAATGTAACAGGCAACTCCGCATCACACGGCTGGGGCTCCGCAGGATCAAACGGTGCACAGGTGACATTTACATCAAACAACCAGACACTTACCGGCGATATCAGAGTTGACAGCATATCCACCCTTGACATGACACTCTCCAAAAACAGCACCTTCACCGGAACTGTCAATGTCGTTGACAACGAAGACGGAGGAACCGCTGTATCTGACAACGCTGTGATCACCATCGAAAATGGAAGCACCTGGAACCTTACCGGCAACTGCGTAATCAGCAGCCTGACAAATAACGGAACTATCAACTTCAATGGATATACCATCACCCTGGCTGACGGAACTGTGTTGTCAGAGTAACCCCTAGGTAACGGATGGGGTCAGGCACCTCTGGGCACACTAGGTAACGGATAAATCTAACGGATGGGGTCAGGCACCTCCGGGGAAACGGAAGGACAAATCCCCTTTGTACCCTGATAAAACCTAGCTTTTTTCTCAAATGGGGTCAGGCACCTTTGTGTTTTGATGCAATCCGGCACATTTTTCCAATGGGGTCTGACCCCATGCCCCGTGGCGCATTTTTTCAAAAGGGTCTGACCCCTTTTTTAGACCCTTTTTGTAATCCAGGTATAAAACTCCGTTTCGCTGTCAATACTCTATTTAGAAGAATCTTCAGGAGGTATACAGTACATGTCAAATATGTTTTGTTTTCAGTGTCAGCAGACAGCAGGAGGTTCCGCCTGCGTCAATACCGGAGTGTGCGGCAAGCAGCCGTCCACATCAAATCTGCAGGATGAGCTCGTATGCGAACTCATAAAGCTTGCTGAACTCTCAAAAAAAGAAAATAAGCACAGCAAAATCGCCGACAAACTTATAATAGACGGCCTTTTCACCACCCTGACAAATGTCAACTTTGACGACAGCGCTATAAAAGAATTTATAGGAAAAGTTAAAAACGAACAGAACAAGATCAGCAAATCCGAGGCTGAAAAGATACACGTGATTGATCTCTGGGATGGTGACACCGATGTTGTATCGCTGCGCTCCACCCTTCTATTTGGGCTCAAGGGTATGGCAGCATACGCCCACCATGCCATGAATCTTGGATACACCGATAACGAGGTTCTGAAGTGGTTCTACAAAGGACTTTGCGAGGTAAACAAAGAGCACAGCGTTACGGAATGGATAGAGCTCATCATGGAATTTGGCCAGGTCAATTTCAAATGCATGGAGCTGCTTGACAAAGCCAACACCGAATCATTTGGCAATCCTGTGCCCACGAGAGTGAATGTCGACATCAAAAAGGGGCCATTTATCGTGGTCTCCGGTCACGACCTGAACGACCTGTCACAGCTCCTTGAGCAGACTGAAAAGACAGGTGTAAATGTATATACCCACTGCGAGATGCTGCCTGCACACGGCTATCCGGAGCTCAACAAATATCATCATCTGGCGGGCAACTTCGGAACAGCATGGCAGAGCCAGCAGACGGAATTTGAGAACATACCCGCGCCGGTGCTTTTTACCACCAATTGTCTCATGCCGCCAAGACCGAGCTACAAGGACAGAATCTACACCACATCTGTTGTTGGCTATGATGGCATGGTACACATCTCCGGCACAAGAGCCGGCAAAAAGGATTTCACTCCAATCATAAAACATGCCCAGAAGCTCGGCGGCTACGAACACGACAGGAGTATGAGTGGCATAAACGGCGGTCATATGCTGACAACCGGATTTGGACACAGCGCAGTTCTGTCACAGGCTGGCAAGATCATAGACGCCATCAAGGCAGGACATATCAAGCACATTTTCCTCGTTGGAGGCTGTGACGGCGCACATCCGGGACGCAACTATTACACAGAATTTGTGAAGCAGACTCCTATGGACACCCTTGTCCTAACACTCGCCTGCGGCAAATACCGTTTCAACGATCTCGACCTCGGCGAAATTGACGGGATTCCAAGAATACTCGACATGGGACAGTGCAATGATTCCTACAGTGCGATCAAAGTCGCTCTGGCTCTGGCCGATGCATTTAATTGCAGCATAAACGATCTCCCACTCACCCTTGTCCTGTCATGGTATGAGCAGAAGGCCGTCTGCATCCTTCTCACCCTGCTGTCGCTGGGCGTGCGCAACATGTATATCGGACCGACACTTCCGGCATTCATGTCTGAGACCGTGGTGAAATATCTGGTGGAAAATTATAAGCTAAACCCGATCACTGCTCCTGAACAGGATATGGATGCGATACTGAAACGTTGATTATATCACTTATACTCTCCGCCATATCCGCATTTATCCCTATAGCTCTGTTCCCAAGACTTTCCGGGACCACTGCCTGATCGAGATTTAATCTGATAAGCGTTATGTTGTCGTGTTCTCGTGTCAGTTTCTCAAAAGGAAATCGGATTATGGTTGGCGTGTTAAATCCAACCCCCAGCTCAAGGAGCACAAGCTTCCCGTCCAGGGATCTGGAGACAAAATCACCGAAGCGTCGCTCTGCCTCATACCAGACACTGTCCTGAACATAATAACCATCCTTGCGGAGGTTCATGTCCATCGGGCCTCCGCAGACAGGGCAGCGTGGAACCATATATGTTGGAATCTTGCAATCTCTTCTTGCCTGATCCATTTGCAGAAACATATCAGTGGCATCGTATGTCTTGTCATGGCAGGCATGCGCACACTGTATATGAAAGTAATCGCCCTGTGTGCAAAATATCTTTTCCTGCGGCAGTCCTGCCCTCACAAACTGACCGTCCGCATTTGTGCTCAACACAAATATATCTTTGCCGGCAAGTCCGTCAAGAAGCTTCCTGTGAAGCGGTGTGACATCCAGTTTTATCCCGCCCAGCACAGCCTGCTTTGACCAATATCCCCAGTAGCTCTCCTCATCAGGATATGGGTAGAAGCCCGCACTATACATATCATGCATATATGGGCCATTTCCATATTTCCGCTGAAACTCGCCAAAGTTCTTCTCAAAGAAATCACCGCCATACTGAGCACCAGCAGCCGCACTCATACCAGCACCAGCGCCGATAAGCACGCAGTCCGCATCGGCTATAGCCTGTGCTGCCTGCTGAATCTGCATTTCATACGGGGTGCTCTGGTATACGTAATCTCTGGCGGGAGTTCCGCATAGAAACGATTCAAATGTTATTTTTCTTCTTAATGTACCTGTATTTCTCACTTTTACTCCTTCTTTTTCATCTACTCTTACCATATTGCAAAACTGCCATTGAACGTTTAATCTCCACTGACCTAACATATTATCCTGATTATGTGGGTACATATATTTGTTACTATACCATTATTTCTTATCCAACAACTTTCTGTATATACTCTCGTCCTCTTCCTTAAACACATTGAATACCACCTTTATCCTGCTGCCTGTCTCCTGCCTGTATGCTTTGACAGTCTCCACAGCTATCTCGGCAGCCCGCTCATTTGGAAACATAAATACACCGGTGTATATACAGCAAAATGCTATAGAATCTGCGCCGTTTCCGTCAGCAACCGCAAGACAGCTTCTATAACAGGACGCCAATAGTCGTTCATGTTCCGCTGTAAGCCTCCCCTGCACGATCGGGCCAACTGTGTGAATCACATATTTGCACGGAAGATTGTAAGCCGGTGTTATCTTCGCTTGTCCTGTCGCTTCTTCATGCCCCTGCTCTCGCATGATCTCGCCGCATCTGTTTCTTAGCTGTATCCCCGCAAATGTGTGGATGCAGTTGTCGATACAATTGTGACATGGCACATAACATCCGGTCATACCGCTGTTTGCAGCGTTTACTATGGAGGAAACTGCAAGCCTTGTTATATCTCCACGCCACACGTATGTGTCCTTCTGGATCTCTGGGATGTCACAAAGCTCCACTATGCCTTTCTCATCATTTACCTGTGTCAGGTATTCATCCTGTATCCTCAGAAATTCATCGTCAATATCTCCCGGCATCCTGACATTCATAAGTGAACGGAGTAGTCTGCGCTGCTCCTCGCTGCCATACGGTATCTGCGCACTGGCACAGTCGCCACGTTCTTCCAGCAACCGTTTTATCAAATATATCCTTCTTTCACTCTGATTCATTTCTTTCCTCCTATCTATCCCCATGGGGTCAGGCCCCTCCGACACACATAGGTCTAATTGGGACCCACGAATTGGGGTCAGGCACCTTCTCTATTCAAGGCCTGCCACAAAACTGTACTGGCAATCCCCGATCTGGCCTTCCGGCAGATTGCACTGGTGTCTTTGCCTGTAGACAAGCTGTGCCACAAAATCTGTCGCCGGATTTTTCAGTATCTCCGCCGGCGTGTCATACTGTTCAACATCACCTTTGTTCATAACTAGCACCTTCGTTCCAAGCAGGAGCGCCTCCGATATATCATGTGTCACGAACATGATAGTTATCTTCGTCTCCTCATGTATTCTCTTAATCTCCTGCTGAAGCTGAGCCCTCGTTATCTCGTCAACTGCGCCGAACGGCTCATCCATCAACAGTATGTCCGGCGATGCCGCAAGTGCTCTGGCAATGCCAACTCTCTGCTGCTGTCCGCCGGACAGTTCGCCCGGATATCTGTTCTTTATCTCCTCATCAAGTCCCACTATCTTCATCCATTTTGATACGGCGTTCCTCGTCTTAGCCCTGTCCTTTTTATTTAGAAGATTTGGCACATAGGATATGTTCTCCTCCACTGTCATGTGAGGAAAAAGCACGCTTCCCTGTATAGAATAGCCAATACTTCTGCGAAGCTCAATAAGATCTTTGTCCCTGATATTCTCGCCGTCTATAAGTATATCCCCATCTGTGGTGTCGATAAGACCATTTATCATTTTGAGCGCTGTCGTCTTGCCACAGCCTGACGAACCCACTATGGTTACAAATTCTCCCTGCTCAACTGTGAGGTTGAGATTTTCTATGACAGTCTTATCACCATACGACTTTTTTACATTTCTAAATTCAATAGCAGTATTCATTATAAGAACCTCCAAATCTATATTATATCGGCCATAAACCCATTATATTGCCTTATCCAAGAGCCTATGATTCACACCAAATTATCCAACTATACTTGCCCCAGCAAATCATAAACACGTCTGCTTAAATCACTTATTTAAAAGTCCCTTGCCGGACAAAAACTCCTCAGCAACATCCCTAGGATCTCTGCCTTCGGTCTCGACATCATAATTCATCTGTGCCATGTCGCTGTCGGTTATTGTTCCTGACAGTTCATCCAGCACATCCTTTATCTCTGGATGGCTTTCAATGGCCTCGTTTCTGACAACATTTCCGCACATGTATGACGGGTAGAAATTCTTGTCATCCACCAACACCGTCACATCCGATGCCGCAAGCTGTCCATCTGTTGTAAATATATTCATAACGTCGATCTTGCCCTGATTGATTGCCTGATATTTGAGTCCAATGTCCATATCCATCGTCTTCTTAAAATTGAATCCATATTCGCTGCAGAGCGCATCATACCCATCCTCACGCTCGAAGAAATCATACTCAGCGCCGAAGATAAGCTTGTCCGATACCGCTCTCAGATCCGAATATGTCTTTATGTTATATTTGTCAGCAATCTCCTTGCGAACCACCAGACCATATGTGTTGTTGAATCCGTACATGCCCACCCAGCTCATTCCAAGTGAATCTTCGTACTCGCTCTCAAGCTCCGTGAACATATCCTCAGTGTACAGTCCATCCTTTTTCAGCACCATGTTCCATGCAGTACCCGTGTACTCAGGGTAAATGTCAAATTCACCGCTCTCCATGGCAGGCTGGATATTTGAAGTTCCACCACCCACGCCCTGGGTTATCTCCACATCAAGATCCGTGTCCTGTTCAATCAGAATATCAAGCATCTCGCCGAGTATATACTGCTCCGTCATCGGCTTTGTGGCGATATGTATGGTTTCCTTTTTATCCTTTGGCACCACCTGAATCAGAACAAGTATCAGAACAAGTACCACGCATACTGCTGCCATTATCCTGTTTGTCTTCTTTGTCTTAACACTCCTCTTTGAAAGACGCCTCTCCACAAATCCCAGAACAAAGTCAAATGCCAGTGCAAGCAGCGCAATGAGCAAACTTCCTACCATCGTCATGGCTGTGTTATTTGTCGTAATACCTCTGTAGATCGCAACGCCAAGTCCACCAGCACCGATGAATGATGCTATACCGGCAAGCGCTATCGTCATTGTCACCATGTTCCTGATTCCAGAGATTATGACCGGCATCGCAAGCGGAAGCTTGACTTTGAATAAGATCTGCGTTCTTGTGCTTCCCATGCCCTTCGCCGCCTCGAGAATGTTCTCATCCACATTTGTCAGACCTGTGTTGGTGTTTCTGACCATCGGCAGCAATGCATATACGGTCAGCGCAATGACCGCCGTTGCATTTCCCACACCAGAAAATGGTATGAGGAATCCCAGCATGGATATGGACGGAATCGTGTACAGGAAGTTTATCACTCCGAGTGTCGGCTTTGACGCCTTCTGATATTCACTTATCAGTATTCCAACACCACCGCCAATTACTATAGCTATTACTATTGCCAACAATGATATCTCTATATGCTCCACAAGAAGATCCAGGAAAAATCCTTTCTTCTCAAGCAGCAATGTCCACATTTCTTTTAACATGTTATATCCTCCTTAAACTTTATCCTGTGGATTCGATTTCTATCCTATTCTCCTCACCGCATTTACCGGACACTCCTCAAAGCACAATCCGCAGTGCAGACAGTGAGCCTGATTTATCGCAAAATCCTTAATGCACTTCTGCGGGCAGATCCGCTCACATTTCCCACACTGGATACATTTGTCGGTTATCTCGTATCCCTTGAAAGTCTTTTCACTTCCCCCCAGCGCAAATGTCTCTCTGACTATCGGCTCCCTGCCAAGATCAAAGAATTCCACCTCCCCGTTGTCGATGCAGAACGGCTCAAGCACATATCTGCTGTCATCCGGGTACACGCTGTTCATGGATGGATTCTCCGCAAATATCCTGTCAATCCACAGCTTCTGATCATCCAGTCTGCGCGCCTTTCCGCTCAGCCTTATCATCTGGTATTCTCTGTTCATGCCCGTCACCGCAACATTTCCATCACGCATGAGCTGTGCGTAAAAATCCTTGCCCCTTGCTGTGCAGAAATAAACTTTCTCACCTTCCACCAGCATTATGTCTATTATCCTTATCTGTGGCATGCCCTTGTCATCCACCGTGGCAAATGCCACATCCTTTATCTCCCTGAGTATCTGCAGGCATCTCTCTGCGTTCATCACTGTACCTCCTTACAAAATATTCTTTACACTCTGCCCCGAAATGATGTAGGTCACTTCGGAACATAAAAGTTATTTACCTTTCTTTCTGAGCACTATTCTATAAGAGGTTTTCTATTTAAAAAAGTACGCACAATATTGTGGCGTAGTTACCTGAAGGTTACTATTGTGGGAAATCAAGGCAAAACCGAAAAAGGACATAAAAAATGACCACACCTCATACGAAGTATGGTCATCTAATAAAACGTTACATTAATCAGATATTTCGTCCCTGGTACTGAACGGTTACTCTAAATACCTTTTTTTGTTCAACCTTTCTATAGCACCGTCTACTGATATCGGCTCAGCCCCATCCTCTACTTCTTTTTCAGCTTCATATATTACCTGATCGATCCTGTTGATCTGTGCAAATTTTTCATACAGCTCTGCACTCATTACAACTAAATCACTATATCCATTTTTTGTAATAAAAATAGGTTCCTGTTTCTTATGAGCTAATTCTGAAATCTCACTTGTATTTCGCAAATCTCTAATTGGCATAATAGTTGGCATGATCAACACCTCTCTTTCTTGTGTCATTATTGTAGCATAATTATGTCACGCTGTAAATGTATAATCTTATGTCAACTGTCGTCTCAATATGCGCATTCACATTATAAAAACTGGTATCTTTATAGCATGTATGGTACAATACGCCTATAAGTAACTAAAAGAAACTAATAATTTTACTATAACCATTTTTAAACTATTTTTGAGAGGTAATTATTATGAGCGACAAATTAAAAGAATTGCCGGCATGCCCGGTTGAGACTACCTTAAGCCTCATCGGCGACAAATGGAAGGTTCTGATCCTGAGAGATCTGATAACCGGCACAAAGAGATTTGGAGAACTGAAAAAATCCATCGGAACTGTTTCGCAAAAAGTTCTCACCTCGCAGCTCCGTGACATGGAGGAAAACGGACTCGTTCACAGAGAGGTGTATGCGGAGGTTCCGCCGAGAGTGGAATACTCACTGACTGAACTCGGTCAGAGTCTCCAGCCTGTGCTTGACGCAATGAGAAACTGGGGCGAGGATTATAAAAGCAAGAATGCCTGAAAACGACTCTGTTATATATACAGCAAGGGCTGACTACTCTGTTTAGAGCAGTCAGCCCAATTATTGTCATACGAAACGGGGTCAGGCACCTCTGACCCCTAGTAAATTACACTCTAAGAACGAAAGTGCCTGACCCCTATGCTAATATGAACAACCCCTCAAATTGTCTCATTATAATTAAAATAATTCTTAGTCGACAATTTCGTTTAATTCCCGCTTAACCTTCTCAAGCTCTGCCTTATACTCTGCCAGATGTCTTTTCTCCTGCTTTATCCTATAAACATAATTGCTGGTATCCTGGGAAGTTCCTTTCTCCTCCTGGCGGCAATGAACGTACATAGGAATCTCTTTTGCTGCACGTCTTATCACATATGCTATGAACGAAACCACCACAGCCCCAACAATGATAAACAAATACGTCTGCGCAACGAACCTGTACGCTATAAGCGCTGCATTTGCCGCTATATAAGCAAATATCCCCACAACAACCAGAAGCAGTATCATGGTGATCTTGAAATTTTTCAACAACGCCGAGTATTTTAACTCACAGGCAGCTATCTTTTTCTCGGACTCAGAGATCAAATTCTCTGTATCCCGGATTTTCGCCGAGAGCTGATCTCTGCGATACTCATCACCTATTTCTTCATTTAACTTTTCCTGTGATACCGACAAATGCATATGTCTTCCTCCTTATTTCTTGAATATCAATCTCACTTCCACTCCCCCATCGCAGTTATCCATCTCACAGCCAAATCCATGTCTGTCCATGATGGTCTTCACAATCGAGAGTCCAAGCCCGGTGCCCTTGTGTCCGTGACGGCTATTGTCCCCCTTGACAAATGGCTTCCACACATCTGCCAGCACATCTTTTTCAAGTGGTTCGCTGGAATTGACAAATGACACTTCTTTGTCAGAGAGCTCCACCGTGATGTGTCCGCCGTCGGTCACATACTTCACAGCATTGTCCATGATATTCTTTATCGCCTGATTCATAAGCGTCTCGTCTGCATGTACTGTGCAGGCACCATTTACCTCAATGGATACATTCTTCTCTTTTATCCTCTCAGCATACTCCTCTGCCACTGAATTTACAATAACAGCGATATCCACATCAGTCTTATGAAGCTTAGTGTTCACATCCTCAGCCTTTGCCATATCTAGAATCGATGCTATCTGGGCATTCATCTGGTGAACTTCATTGATTATGTTATCCGTGTAATGCCTGTTCTTCTCCGGATTGGTTCCATCCCGCAGGTTCTCCGCATTGAGCTGGATAACCGCAAGAGGGCTCTTCAGATCATGAGCCATGGCATTGGATGTTGTACGTCTGTACTGCTCCATGTCGTAAGCCGACAAGTACGTCTTATACATGGCATAAGCAATTGCAAGGGAAAGTATCACGCACAGGATAACTATGCCTGCCCAGGTGTATATAATAAGCACTCCGACCAGTGATTTCCAGATATTTGTATGGAAGTCTGAAACGATATAATATCCATTGCCCAGATCAGACACCTCCGTGGTGTGGTGTCCAAAGCCGCATTTGTATTCTTTTTCGGCATACCCATGAACGCCATCAGAGTCTGCCTCTGAGGCAGCATCTATCAGCTCATCTACATTCTCATATTCATCAATGTCTGCACAGTATAAAGATCCCCCGACAATATTTAACGATACCCTGAATCCCTTTGACATATCAAGTCTTACATAACCATCAGGAATATTGTCATTAGTCACTGTATATACCGTATAGTCATCTTTAAATTCGGTTGTCCCGTCTTCTTCTGTCACCAGGAAATCTTCATCACAGTCGATATAAGTATATTTCCCAACCCAGTAATTGTTGCCCTTGACATATATCTCCAGGGGCTGCATATCTCCGGACGAGGGAACTTTATACATTTCCTTGAACATCTCCCTGTCCTCTTCAGGTGTACATGAAAGGTAGTAAGTTTTTCCATCTGCATCATCTATTCCCATAAATACATGCTCTCCAGTTGATGCAACCTTTGAAGTACTTCCATCGGCATCCCTATGATACACTGCCAACACGCCGTCTTCCGAATCCAAATCACCTATCACAGCGAGGCGGGCCATCGAACAATAATATTCCATCGTTCCGGCAAATGCGTTCTCAGCTGTCTGAAATTCATAATCCACAGCTTTTTCCACTTTGCCATCTGCCGCATTTCTAAAATTCTTCGCAACCTCCTGCTCAGCTGTATTGACTACTTTATCAAGATGCTCCTTTGCATTGTCCAAACTGTTGTTATACATTGAGATAAGCATCTCAGTCACTATTGCTCCCAGCACTGATACTGCCAATATAAATGGCACAAATACCTTCAGGAAGAACATGCCAAACTTCTGTTTCTTCCAGTACATTTTTACTTCTGTTCTCTTTTTACTCATAATCCATTCCCCCAATATCCATAATCCTCATGCCTTGCGGCATCGCTCCCATCAATCCATCCTGTATCCCTTTGCAAATACTGTCTTGATCTTTTTTCCCGACTCTCCAAGTGCCTGGCGAAGTTTCTTGATGTGGTTATCAACTACCCTGTCGCTGCCCTCATAATCATAGCCCCACAACCTGACCAGAAGGTCATCCCTTGTGATAAGCATTCCTCTGTGCTCCATAAAGTACTTCAGCATGGCGTATTCCTTCGGTGCAAGCCTCACCTCGTTCCCGGCGGCAAATACCTGAAGCCTGTCCGGATAGATCACGATATCATATGCCTCTATGCTACTCTTCTTCTCCCACAGCCCCTTACTTCTTCTGAGGAATGACATGATCTTTGCAGAAAGCTCCGCCATGGAAAACGGCTTCACCACATAGTCATCGCAGCCTATGTCATAGCCATACAGTCTGTCCTCCTCCCTGCCCCGTGCAGTCAGAAAAATGACAGGCACATAACTCTTTGCCCTGATGGTTCTGCATATCTCAAATCCATCTGCCCCCGGAAGCATGACGTCCAGCAGCACCAGATCGTATTCGTTCTCATACACAAGCTCCAGTGCCTTATCCCCATCATCAGCCCAGGTGAAACAGGTCTCATATTCTGCTTCCCTGCCGTTCATATAGTCCATTATTCCCTCGGCTATCTTCTGCTCGTCCTCGACAAGCAATATGCTATACTTCATATTTCCTCCCCGTGGCAGCTTTGCATTCTGTATACATCACAGCACCTTGCCACTCTATGTAAATCATCGATATCTAAGATTCTGAACACAGTATACTTCAAACTTGTATCCTTTTTGTATCCGTTTAAATAAATTTTCCGGCATTCATTAATATAAAAATCCCATCGACTCATGCATTATCTTTCACATATCTTAATCCATGAATCGATGGAATCTTTCCCACTTACTGATAAAGTCCATATAATGATGAAATTCAAAATATAAATAGAGCCACTTGCTCAACCTTCAGTTAAAACTGATTTCTAAAAGTGCATAATTTTATCACTTTACGGAAATAAACTTCCAAAAAGTGATAAAACCAAGAAATTTTTTATCTTTTCGCCATTTTGCAAAGAAAAAGATAAAAAATTTTCTCAGGGAAGCTTGCTAAATCCAAAAGGATAAAAACAGCTTATTATCTTTCATTTCACGTTTGTCAATTTCAGCCATATTCGTCAATCTCTGCCACGTTCGCCGATCTCTGCCACGTCCTCAGATTGTTAGATTCTTATGTCTAACATTTCGAGGTTGCTACATTTTTAGATGTCCATCAAATGTAAGTTGAATTGGTGTTATTTATATAATAACTTTCTTATTCCTTTATGGCAGAACATTGCAAATTTATAATATCGCAAACCGTATCTTTTGATATCCCCATTTTCTGGCTGATTTCATCGGCTGTAAGCCCCATATCCAGGTA